>JAFTXD010000113.1 GCA_017461775.1 Lachnospiraceae bacterium | reverse complement strand
GTCCGATTTCCAGGGAATGGGCGGTATTCCCCAGAAGAAGAAGCTGAAAAAGAAGAAGAAGGCAGAAAATGCTAAGCCTGTTTTAAATATCAAGGATATTCCTGCACCGCACAAAATTAAGGCCAGTCTGGATGAATATGTGGTAGGGCAGGAGCATGCCAAAAAGGTGATTTCCGTGGCCGTGTATAACCACTATAAGCGTGTAGCCACCGGCACTATGGACGAGATTGAAATCGAGAAGTCCAATATGCTGATGATTGGACCTACTGGTTCCGGTAAGACCTATCTGGTGAAGACGCTGGCGAAGCTTTTAGATGTCCCCCTTGCCATTGCGGATGCCACCTCTCTTACCGAGGCCGGTTATATCGGTGATGATATCGAAAGCGTGGTTTCCAAGCTCCTGGCAGCGGCGGACAATGATGTGGAGAAGGCAGAGCGCGGCATCATCTTTATCGATGAAATTGATAAAATTGCCAAGAAGAAAAACACCACCTCCCGTGATGTCAGCGGAGAGAGCGTACAGCAGGGGATGTTAAAGCTCTTAGAAGGTGCAGAAATCGAAGTGCCTGTGGGTGCCAACAGCAAGAACGCCATGGTGCCCTTAGCAACCGTAAATACCCGCAATATCTTATTTATCTGTGGCGGTGCTTTCCCGGATTTGGAGGAAATTATTAAGGAGCGTCTGACCAAGACCGCATCCATTGGTTTTGGTGCTACCTTAAAGGATGAGTTTGATAAGGATAAGAATCTCTTAAAGAAGGTGAAGGTAGAAGACCTCCGTAAGTTCGGTATGATTCCGGAGTTTTTAGGACGTCTCCCGGTGATTTATACTCTGGACGCCCTTTCCAAGGATATGATGGTACAGATTCTGAAGGAGCCGAAGAATGCGATTTTAAAGCAGTATCAGAAGCTTCTTGAGCTGGATGAGGTGAAGCTGGAATTCAATGATGAAGCATTGGAGGCTATCGCAGAAAAGGCTATGGAGCAGGATACCGGCGCCAGAGCTCTTCGTTCCATCATTGAAGAATTTATGTTGGATATCATGTATGAGATTCCCAAGGATGATAATATCGGCCGGGTAATCATTACCAAGGAGTACATTGAAGGTACCGGTGGTCCCATCATCGATATTCGTAGCAATAAGATTGTAGGACAAATTGAAGATTACCGTGAGGTGAAATAAGGAGGGCCCTGTCCGGTTTGGACAGGGTCTTTTTATATTGCAATATATACATCCATATAGTCAATTCCGTCTTTGAAATATTCTCTTTCGAAACACTCAATGATATTTTTGTCTCGCTTGTCTTTGATGCCATTTATTTTCATATGCGCCATGATTGCTTTATAAGCATTGGGAATTAGGCAAAATGGACCCGACATAGGATTTTTGATGGTAATGGCCAGGTATTCTTGTTGTTCCTGATGAAAAATGGGGGGCTGCTCTGCCAGATTTACTGCTATTTTATCTCTTAGGATAAGAGCAGCCTCATAGCCATGCATATGGAATACGTTTATCTGCTCCTGAGATAAAAAAGGATAATCCCAGCCTATAATTTCACAATTTTCTATGCCAAGCTCCTTGGCCCATTCGCTCACATGTTGAATGGCATCCGTTTCCGGCTCTTTACTGATGACCGCATATTTAATATAGTCAAATGCCTCTACGGTTTCAGTTCGGATATCGGAATAGGCATCATCGTTCAGATGGAGGTCTCCTCGTACTAATTCGTCCATAGTACAAGAAAACAAATCACATAAGTCGATAATTTTATCTATTTCCGGAAAAACCACATCTAGTTCCCATTTGGAAACGGTCTGTCTACTGACATTTAGTCTTGCAGCCAATTCCTCCTGTGTCATTTTGTTTCTCATTTTTCTTAGGCATTGTAGATTTTGTCCAAGACTCATATATCATTTCCTCCCTTTTGCTGGATGTATCCATGTTACAAGAAAAAGAGGCGGTTTTCCACCAACTTAAAAGTTCGCTTTAGGGAAGAAACGCAACATAAAGTTGCCGAGTGGAAGTTACAGAAATCCTTTATTTTTAGCCACTTCCATCAGTCTGGGTTGAATGAGGGAACCTTGCAGGTTTCTCTATCCTTTTGTTTGCAGATGAATCGAATTGGCTGACGGGAGCTTGCTCACAGGCAGATATATTCGAGTTCAGATGCATACGGCGAACGCCCCGACACACCTATTAACTGAAAGTTTCTTCTTACTCTCAGTCAATTAACCACACTGAGAGTAAGAAGAATTTTTACTCATAAAAACTCATTAATCTAATTGTTTAACATACAATCGGTCTATTCCGTTGCCATAATTCACAATATCCTTCAGATAATGATAACCATACCTACTCTGTTTCTAAAAACTCTTTCTTTCCAAGTCCAAAATGCTTTTCCACTTGAGATACGGTATCCTCTACGGTACTTTTTGGTGTTCTTTCCAACCAGAAAAAGTTACTGTTTTTTATATCTTTGTAACTCTTCTCATTCAGACTTTGTAAAGTTGCACTGCATGTTGCCTTTGCCTTTTCCACATCAGATGCACTATGAATAAAATTACTAAATCCCTGATGGTCCGGACGATTACAATACTCATCCACTAAATTTTGTGGCTCTTTAATTAAGAAAGCCACTCTGGATGGCTCCGTAATCATTTGTGCCTGTTCCATCGTCAGATGACAGTCACACACTACCTTTTGATTTTGCGAAAGGCAAATCAAATCCATTAATACAAAATCCAATTGCTCCCTTGTGTTACTAATCAACCATTGCTTGTATTCTTCAACTGTTCGTCCGAAAAACTCGTCCGCGTCTTTGAAATTTTTGTTCATGGATGGTTGATAAGCAGGGGTAGAAAGTTTCTGATGCTTTTCAAACTCCTCATCAATATCATACACTAATAAATCATGTCGCTTAGCAAGCTCTTTGGAAATGGTTGTTTTTCCACCACAAGGGGTTCCTGTTACAAAATATACATTCTTTAAATATTCTTTTATTACATTGTCTTGAAATATCATTACATAATCTCCTTTATTAAATAGTTTTCAGTAATTTGCAAGTACATAAAACTATTTAACACAGTTTCATGTACTTAGATATTTCTTAATCTTAAACACCCTGACATATTGTTCACCTCCAAATTCAAATCCTCTTCTCTATTTCGCCATGTACTCATTCGGAATCTGCCCTTGCGGGCTACTTTCTCATGTACGGCGTCGCCGTATACATCTGAATTCGAATTTGTCTGCCCGTGAGCAAGCTCCCGTCAGCCAATTCGGTTTATCTATGCATGGCCTATGCCTATACACATTGTACTGCACTCACATTTGCACCGCAAGGGCGTATACACTTTTTATTTCTTCGCATGCCCTGTTTTCTTCCAAAAGAAAAATCCTCACTTCAAAAGAAATCTTAAGTCCCATCTTGACATATGATAATAATGTGGTATTATAAACATATGAACGATGGTTCACATGTTTGAATGAAAAGGAGATATGGATATGACTAAGACTTATAAAATCGAAGTGGATTGCGCCAACTGTGCATTAAAGATGGAAGAAGCGGCAAAGGGAACCAAGGGCGTAGCTAATGCTACCGTAAGCTTTATGACGCAGAAGATGAAGGTGGAGTTTGCAGAAGGCGCAGACGTTGATAGTGTAATGAAGGATGTTGTGAAGGCTTGTAAAAAAGTAGAGGACGATTGCGAAATCTATCTGTAATTGCAGTCTGGAAAGGAATCATATGACGAAGAAACAAAAAAAGGTACTTTATCGGATTATCATTTCTGCAGTACTTTTAATTGTATTGCGCTTTTTGCCCATTTCCGGCTGGATAAGCTTTGTGCTTTATATGGTGCCATACTTGATTATCGGTTACGATATTTTGAAGAAGGCATGGAAGGGGATTCTGAATAAAGAAGTATTTGATGAGAATTTCCTTATGGCAGTAGCTACCGTGGGTGCCATTCTTTTAGGGGATTATGTGGAAGGTACGGCAGTAATGCTGTTCTATCAGATTGGTGAGCTGTTCCAAAGTTATGCAGTGGGCAGGAGTCGTAAAAATATAACCGCTCTTATGGATATTCGCCCGGATTACGCCAATATAGAGAATGAAAACGGCGAACTGGAGCAGGTGGATCCGGATGATGTAGTTATTGGCACGGTAATTGTGGTGAAGCCAGGCGAAAAGCTGCCCATTGATGGCAGGATAGTGGAAGGAAGTTCCACCTTAAATACCAGCGCCCTTACCGGAGAAAGTCTCCCCCGAGAGGTAGGTATCGGGGACGAGGTTATCAGTGGCTGTGTGAATTTGACCGGACTTTTAAAAGTGGAGACCACCAAGGAGTTTGGAGAATCTACGGTATCCAAGATATTGGATTTGGTGGAGAATTCCAGCATGAAGAAATCTCGCAGCGAGAATTTCATTTCCAAGTTTGCCCGCTATTATACCCCTGCGGTATGCTATAGCGCGCTGGTGCTGGCGATTTTACCACCCCTTGTAAATCTTCTTATGGGGAATCCTGTAAACTTAGGTGAGTGGGTGACCAGAGCACTTACATTCCTGGTAATCAGTTGTCCCTGCGCATTGGTAATTTCTATCCCCCTCAGTTTTTTTGGTGGAATAGGAGGAGCTTCCTCCAGAGGAATACTGATAAAGGGTTCCAATTATTTGGAGACCCTGGCTACTACGGAGACCGTGGTATTTGACAAGACAGGAACGCTGACAAAGGGCGTATTTCAGGTTGTGAAAATTGTGACAGAGATGTCAGAGGAAGAACTTCTTTCTTTGACGGCTCATGCGGAAAGCTATTCGAATCATCCCATCAGTAAAAGTATCGTGGAGGCCTATGGTAAGGATTTAAACACTTCCGAGGTAAGTGATATTCAGGAGATTTCCGGGCACGGAGTAAAAGCATTATGTTTTGGAAAAGAAGTGGCAGCGGGAAATGAGAAGCTGATGAGAACCATGGGACTAAGTGTTCCACAGCCGGAGGAAGATGGTACTGTCATTTATGTGGCAGTGGATGGCAGCTTCGCCGGATATCTGGTGATTGCAGATACGTTAAAGCCGGAAGCAAGGAAGGCGATGGCAGCGCTGAAAAAGGTAGGCGTAAAGAAGCTGGTGATGCTGACCGGAGATAAGAAGAACGTGGCAGAAAAGATTGCGTCACAGCTTTCCATTGATATGGTAAAGAGTGAGCTTCTTCCTGCGGATAAAGTAACAGAGGTGGAAAAGCTTTTGGCAGGAAAGCGCAAGGGTAAAGCACTTGCCTTTGTAGGAGATGGTATCAATGATGCACCGGTGCTTTCCAGAGCGGATATCGGTATTGCCATGGGAGCTATGGGCTCCGATGCAGCCATTGAGGCGGCGGATATCGTACTTATGGATGACAACCCAGAAAAGATTGGACTGGCAATCCGGATTTCCAGAAAATGTATGGGTATCGTATATCAGAATATTGTATTTGCGCTGGGGGTAAAGGCGATATGTCTGATTCTGGGAGCCATCGGTATTGCCAATATGTGGCTGGCAATTTTCGCAGATGTAGGAGTTATGGTGCTTGCGGTACTAAATGCAATTCGCTGCTTGTACATTAAGAACGAATAATATAAAATGGACTTTGGAGCATATGTCTCCAAAGTCTTTTTTAGAGGTAAGAACGATGAAATTATATTTACTTCGCCATGGCGAAACCGATTGGAATAAAGTAAGAAAAATTCAAGGATGTACGGATATTCCTTTAAATGATTATGGCAGAGAACTGGCAAGGAAAACAGGGGAAGGGATGAAGGATATTGTTATTGACCTGGTAATCACCAGTTCTCTTAGTCGCGCAAGGGAAACTGCCGAGCTGGTGATGGCGGGCAGAACTGTGGAGACTATAGAGAATCCACAGATTCAGGAGATGGATTTCGGCGAATATGAGGGCAGACCCTCTGATGAAGAGCCCACAGCCTCCATTTTAAAGGCATTCTTTAAAAATCCCGGAGCTTATCCTCCACCGGAGAAGGGAGAAAGTATCCCCGAGCTCCTTGTCCGTACCGGAAGGTTTTTGGAGACGCTTTATCAGGATGAGGCCTTACGGGATAAAAGCATCCTGATATCCACCCATGGAGCTGCTATGACCGGCCTGGTGAATAATATAAAGGGACAGCTGGAAACCAATGATTTTTGGAAAATGGGGGTACCGCCGAATTGCGCAGTGACCATTGTTTCCGTGGAAAATGGTAAGGCTGTGATTGAAGAGGAGAATCATATTTTTTATTAGGTGCTAAGGGTTTCTGCTATCCGCATAGGATAGTAGAAATCTTTTTATTTGGTGAGAAATGGATTGCAGACAGGCAGCTTATTCCAATGACTATGCAGATGCGATAATTGATTTTCCGGTGGAGGGAATTCGGGGGGACTTTACGGATACCTGTGTGATTCCGGTGGATGACCGATTTTCCGTAGTATTCCGAAATCGGGCACTGACGCCGGAAATTCCGGGAAATACATATGAATATCAATATGTACCCAAGATATATGGACTGATGATGGATGGCGTGGTGGGAGCAGCACAGCAGCCTTTTGACCCTTCGGCTCTTATAGAAAGTGGAATTCTTTCTTTGCAGGGAGCCCCTTTATATTTGCGTGGGCAGAATGTATTGGTGGCAATTATTGACACAGGTGTCAATTTTGCTTTACCCCAATTTCGGGATTCCTTGGGACAGAGCCGTATACTGGCGATGTGGGATCAGAACGATGGCGGAACCAAACCTGCACCGGAGGGGTATTATTACGGAAGCGAATATACCAGGGAGGACATTAATGCAGCCCTTGCAACGGCGCAGCCCTACAACACCTTACCCAGCCGGGATGAGAGCTTCCACGGAACCATTATGGCCGGACTGGCAGCAGGCAGTGAGGTGGAGGAGACGGGCTACATCGGAGCGGCGCCGGATGCGGACTTATTGGTGGTAAAGCTGAAGCCTTGTAAGGAGTACTTACGAAACTACTACCGAATACCACCGGGTATTACGGCCTTTCAGGAAACGGATATAATGCTGGCACTTAAGTATGTGAATTCCTTTGCAGTGGCATTTTCCAGACCATTGGTCGTCTGTCTGGGGATGGGGACCAATCTGGGGGACCACAGTGGAAACAATTCTCTTGCGATTTACATGAATAAGCTTGCCCAGGAGAAGAGCAGGGCATTAATTACCTGTGCCGGAAATGAGGGGAATAGAGCGCACCATTTCCGGGGGAGTCTGGGTAGCGACCGGGAGGAAGGCGGATTTGTGGATGTGGAAATTCGGGTTGCAGAAGGGAACCGGGGCTTTTACATGGAGCTGTGGGGGAACCGTACAGATGTCCTGAATGTGTCCATCCGCTCGCCGGGTGGGGAGGCGGTGCCACCCATGCGGATTAGTGAAGAAGAGACCATGGAATACTCCTTTGTGTTTGAACGTACTACATTGATTGTGCAGAATGTTTTTGTGGAACCTCTAAGTGGAGAACAACTGGTACGCTTTTTTTTCACGGAACCTACGGAGGGCGTTTGGACCTTTCGGGTATTTTCCGCGTCGGAAACCTATAATGGCGTTTTCGATATGTGGCTGCCCATTCAGGACTTTCTCTATTCCTCTGTGGAATTTTTAGAGCCGGAGCCGGATATTACCATCACTGAGCCGGATTTTCAAGAGAGCATTATTGTGGCAGGAGCGTATCGATTAAGTAATGGCAGCATCTGGCCGGATTCCGGCAGAGGGTTTGGGCGTATGGGGGAGATTTCACCCACAGTAACGGCACCCGGAGTGGATGTACCCACGATTTACGGTCTACGTACAGGCAGTAGCCTGGCAGCTGCAATTACCGCAGGAGGAGCTACACAGTTGATGCAATGGGCAGTAGTGGAGGGAAAAAATCTATTGATGGATGGAAAGCAGCTGAAAAATTATCTGATAAAGGGGGCTATTCGCACACCGGAGATTACCTACCCATCGGTTTTATGGGGGTACGGAAGGGTAAATATCCGTAGTGTACTGGAAACTCTACAATCGCGGTAGTAAATTAATTCGTTAAAGTATTAAAATTTACTTGTATTCCGAAAAATAATGTGCTACAATACGCCTATAGATTTGAGGACAAAGGGGTTCGGCAGGATTTGCTGAGCCTCTTTTTGGATATAGCCAGAAAGGAGATTATGAAAATGGCAGAAAAAATCAGAGTAGGCATTTTAGGATACGGTAATCTGGGAAAAGGCGTGGAATGTGCATTAAAGCAGAATGAGGATATGGAGCTGGTGGCGGTATTTACCAGGAGAAATCCGGAGGATTTGAAGATTTTGACAGAGAATGTACCGGTATATAATGTAGCGGATGCAGTGGCACATAAGGAAGAAATTGATGTAATGATTCTTTGCGGTGGAAGTGCTACAGACCTTCCTAAACAGACCCCGGAGTTTGTACAGTATTTTAATGTTATTGACAGTTTTGATACACATGCAAGGATTCCGGAGCATTTTGCGAATGTAGATGCAGCAGCGAAGGCTTCCGGTAAGGTGGGAATCATCTCCTGTGGCTGGGACCCGGGTATGTTTTCCTTAAACCGTGTGTATGCAAGTGCCGTGCTGCCACAGGGTAAGGATTATACCTTCTGGGGGAAGGGCGTTTCCCAGGGACATTCCGATGCCATCCGCCGTATTGAAGGTGTCGTGGATGCCAGACAGTATACCATCCCGGTAGAGGAAGCCCTTGATAAAGTGCGTAGTGGTGCAAATCCGGAGCTTTCCACCAGAGAAAAGCACACCAGAGAATGCTTTGTAGTGGCGGAGGAAGGGGCTGACCTTGCACGTATTGAGAAAGAAATCGTGACCATGCCAAACTATTTTGCGGATTATGATACCACGGTTCATTTCATTTCTATGGAAGAGCTGAAGGCCAATCATAGTGGAATTCCTCATGGTGGTTTTGTGATCCGTACCGGAAAGACCGGCTGGAACGAGGAGTACAACAATGTGATTGAATACAGCTTAAAGCTGGATTCCAACCCTGCATTTACCTCCAGCGTACTGGTTGCTTATGCAAGAGCAGCCTATCGTATGGCAAAGGAAGGGCAGAGTGGCTGTAAGACGGTGTTTGACGTGGCTCCTGCGCAGCTTTGCATGGCGAGTGGTGAAGAATTAAGAGCACACATGTTATAATCATAAAAAGGATATTTCCTTCGGGGAATATCCTTTCTTCATGTACAAAATTGTGTGAGCGTGGTAAAATGTGAAAATCAGAGATTTTCACTTACTGATGAAAAATGTGCCACAGGCACATAGAAAAATATGGTAAAATAAAACCATAGTTAGTTGGAGAGGGAGCGAGAAGATGAAAGATTTATTAAAGCTTGTAAATAAAGTGGAGAAGGAAGCCAATGCATTTACCAATTGGGGATTTAGCACCATGCCTGCTCCGGAGGGAGACGGGTTTCTGATTGGAGCACAGCTACAGTCCAAGGCAGGAGACATGCTGAATGTTATCTTTGATATTAAGAAAAAAGACTCTTCTATTGCAGTATTTATGCCGGGGTGCGTTTTTCAGGAGGACACGCTGAAGCAGCAGCTGGGAATGTTAGGCTTCCCGTTGCAGGTATCCGGCAGAAGTGGGGAGATGCTTTTAGTGAGAAGCAAGTTTGAAACAAGTCGTTTAACCACGGATTTACAAGTGGCAATTGAGGGTATGATGATGGAGATGATTAATGCGGTAAATAGGGTATACACCGCAGGGAAGAAGTAATCATAAATGGTAATAGGTGTGGCAGTGAAAATGGCGATTCGTCGTTTTCACTGCTTTTTTTTGTATTTCGTGAATAGTGATTACCAGAATGTGGAAAAATAAATCATATTTTCCAGGGAGGTAAGAGCATGAGAGATTCATTTTATGGCTGGTATCTGAAGTGTCAATCGGAGGAGAAGACTCTGGCAATCATACCGGCAGTACATCAGGCAGGGAAAAAGCGCACCTGCTCTATTCAAGTGATTACAGAGGAGGAAAGCTTTACTGTGGCTTTTCCGGGAAAGGTGTACCGCAAAAGGAAGGGAACGCTCTCCATCGGGAGAAATCAGTTTCATGAGAGGGGAATCTATCTGGCAGTGGATACCAAAAAGCTCCATATGAAGGGACGGCTTCTTTTCGGGGAGCTTACTCCACTAAAAAAACACATTATGGGCCCTTTTGCGTATCTGCCTTTTTTGGAGTGCAGCCATATGGTGTGGAGTATGCAGCACTTAGTCAGTGGAACGGTATTTATCAACGGGGAGGAGTATGTTTTTCAAAATGCCCGCGGTTACTGGGAAGGGGATAAGGGACGATCCTTTCCTAATTCCTATATGTGGACACAAAGCTTTTTGCCGGAGGGGAGCTTGACGCTGGCTGTAGCGGATATTCCATTGGGGAGGTCTCATTTCCGAGGCATAATTGCAGCGGTGCATTGGAAGGGAAAAGAATATCGCATGGCTACTTATCTGGGAGCCAGAATTGTAGAGATAGAAGAAGGAGTGGTAAGAATTCGTCAAGGAAAGCTGGAGCTGGAGGCACAGCTTATGGAATCCGCTGAGCAGCCGCTTCGGGCACCCGACAGTGGCTGTATGTCCAGAATTGTAAGGGAAAGCGTTGCCTGTAAGGTATTTTATCGTTTTCGGAGGGATGGTCATACCCTCTTTGCTCTTGAGACGGATAGGGCCTCTTTTGAACAATCAGAAAGAAAAAGAGATTGTGAAACGTTATAAGCCTTTTTTAGAGGAGATTGGTTTAACATATACCCAGTACATTACTATGATGGTTTTGTGAGAGCATAAACAGATGAATGTGAAAGAATTGGGGTCCTATCTGTATTTGGATTCGGGGACTCTTACCCCGGTGCTTAAGAAGCTGGAGCAGAAGGGGTACCTTACCAGAAAACGCAATGAAAAGGATGAACGTGTGCTGGATGTAGCAATTACAGAATCTGGAGAAGCGCTTAAGGAACACGCTGTTAAAATACCCGAAAAAATAGGAAATTGTGTGGCCCTTTCTCCGGAGGATGCCATGAAGCTGTATGAGATACTGCAAAAGCTATTGGGAAGTTTTGACGTGGAGGAATAGCAAAGAATCGTGACAGAGAGAAATCTTTGTCCGGTTCTTTTTTTGTGCGAAAAACGCATATATATGGTATACTCTAGGAAGGAAGAAAAGGTACCTAAAATGAAAAAGAGATTTATATTGATACTAATGTTACTTGGGCAGTGTTGCGCAGGTTGTGGAAGCGTAGAAGAGCCATCGGTGATATCCGGTGAGGCAATCATTACCATGCCTCCTGTTTTGGAAGAGAAGATAACGCCTACGCCGTTAGAGGTAGTGACAGAAACAGTGGAGTTGGAGGAGATAATAGACAAATATTCCATTGCAAATCTGCTGCTCCTTGCCAAGGAGCCTTTGGGCCAGACCATGTATGTCTGGGGCGGTGGCTGGAATGAGGAGGATACCGGAGCCGGCGCAGATGCCTGTACTATGGGAGTGAGTCCTGCGTGGGCGATTTTTGCGGCAGAGCAGGATGCGGACTACGATTATGATGATACTCGTTACCAGATACACGATGGTCTGGATTGTTCCGGATATATGGGTTGGCTGGTTTACAACGTGATGGAAACAGAGGATGGCCGGGCTGGCTATGTGACGAAGGCTACGGATATGGCGGCGGATTTTGCGGTTCGGGGCTTTGGAGAGTTCACCCCGGCAGAAGAGGTGAAGGACTGGCAGGCGGGAGACATTATGAGCATGAAAGGTCATGTGTGGATGGCTCTGGGGATGTGTGAAGATGGTAGTGTGGTACTGCTTCATGCCAGCCCGCCCGGAGTGATGCTTTCCGGCACCAGACTTAAGGATGATACCGTAAGTCAGGCGGAAATGTTGGCCAATGAATACATGAGTATGTATTACCCGGAGTGGTATGAGAGATACCCCATCACGGTAAGGGATTATGACTATTTAGAGAAGTCTTCACGTATGCGCTGGAGTGAGGATGTGTTGTCCGATGAGCAGGGTCTTAGGGAATTAAGCGCAGAGGAAGTTCTGCAATGGTTGTTTGCAGAAGTAAATTGAACATGGAGAAGTGAAAAACGCAGGAGGAAACAATGAAGGTTTTGGTATTAAACGGAAGCCCGAAGGGGGAATACAGTATTACGCTGCAGACGGTGAAGTATATTCAGAAAAACGCACCAACGTGCAGCTTTGAGGTGCTTCATGTAGGACAGAGGATTAAGGCACTGGAGAAGGATTTTTCACCCGCCATAGAGGCGCTGAAAAGTGCGGATATGTTGGTGTTTGCCTATCCGGTATATACTTTTATGGCACCCTGCCAGTTGCACCGGTTTATAGAGCTTGTAAAGGCTTCGGGAGTGGATTTGTCAGGAAAGTATGCAACCCAGGTTACCACCTCCAAGCATTTCTACGATGTGACAGCGCATCGTTATATTCAGGATAATTGTATGGATTTGGGTTTGAAATTCATCAAGGGACTTTCTGCGGATATGGAGGACCTTTTAGAGGAAAGGGGACAGCAGGAGGCTTTGAAATTCTGGGAATACGTGATGTGGGCGGTCAAGGAAGAGATTTATGAGCGTGCAGTAGGCATCACAGCCAATTATGCGCCGCACCCGGTGGAGGTACCCGAGGCAAAGACGCAGCCCGCAGAAGGGGATGTTGTCATCGTAACGGATTGTGAAGCGGATGATATCCAGCTTAAGAATATGATTGCCAGATTTCAGGCAGTGCTACACCGTAAAAGCAGGGTAGTAAATATCTGGGAATATCCTCTACGGGGCGGATGTCTTGGATGTTTTAACTGCGCTGTAGACGGCAAATGTATTTATACGGACGGCTTTGATGAGTTTCTGCGCACAGATATCCAAAGTGCAGAGTCCATCATTTATGCCTTTACCATTAAGGACCATTCTATGGGAGCCACTTTCAAAATGTATGATGACCGCCAGTTCTGTAATGGTCACCGTACCGTTACCAGCGGTATGCCCATGGGGTACATTATCAGCGGAAGCCTGAGTACCGAGATAAATGTGCAGACCATTGTGGAGGCCAGAAGTCAAGTGGGCGGAAATTTCCTGGCCGGCGTGGCAACGGATGAGGCAGACCCTAATGTGAAGATTGACCAGCTTGCCAAAAGTCTGGAGTATGCCTTGGCAAATAAACATCGTATGCCGCAGAATTTCTATGGTATCGGTGGTATGAAAATCTTCCGTGATTTAATCTGGACCATGCAGGGAATGATGAAGGCGGACCATAAATTCTTTAAAGCTCATGGACAGTACGATTTCCCACAGAAAAAGAGGGGCACTATGCTGAAGATGTATCTGGTCGGTGCAATGCTTGCAAACCCTGCTATAAAGGCTAAAATGGGAAATAAAATGAACGAAGGAATGATAGCTCCGTACAAAAAAATTGTGGAATAATACTGATTTTTCAAAAATAGGAAAATTTTCTCTTTTCCATGAGAAAAAAAAGGAATATAATATTTTCCGTATTAATTGTAAACCGCGCATGACGCAGAAGAGAGGACAAAATCAATGAAACAGGATATGATTGTAATTCTGGATTTAGGTAGTACTGAGAATACCGTAATCGCAAGAGAAATTCGTGATTTGGGCGTATACAGCGAGATTCATCCACATGATATCACTGTGGACGAGCTGAAGGCTCTGAACAATGTTAAAGGTATCATTTTAAACGGTGGCGAGAACCGTGTAGTTGACGGTGTGGCAGTTGATGTAAATCCTGCTATCTACGAGTGTGGCTATCCTGTCATCGCAATTGACCATCCTACTGCAAAGTGCGATACCAATTTAGATAAGTTGCCGGATATCGAGTTTTTAAAGAGCTTCTTATTTGATACCTGTAAAGCAGAGGCTAACTGGAACATGAAGAACTTCATCGAAGACCAGGTAGAGCTCATTCGTAAGCAGGTAGGTGATAAAAAGGTGCTGCTTGCTCTTTCCGGTGGTGTAGACTCTTCAGTAGTAGCTGCACTTTTATTGAAGGCAATTGGTGACCAGCTTGTATGTGTTCATGTTAATCATGGCCTTATGCGTAAGAATGAGTCTGAGAACGTTGTAGAAGTATTCAGAAACCAGCTTAATGCTAACCTTATCTATGTAGATGCAACAGACAGATTCTTAGATAAATTGGCAGGTGTAGCAGATCCTGAACAAAAGAGAAAAATTATTGGTGCTGAATTCATTCGTGTATTCGAAGAAGAAGCTAGAAAATTGGAAGGTATTGATTTCCTTGGACAGGGTACCATTTATCCCGATATCATCGAAAGCGGAACTAAGACTGCAAAGGTTGTTAAGTCTCATCACAATGTTGGCGGACTTCCGGAGGATCTTCAGTTTGCGCTTGTTGAGCCACTTTTACAGCTTTTCAAGGACGAGGTTAGAGCATGTGGTGTTGAGCTTGGCTTACCAGCAGAGATGGTATATCGTCAGCCATTCCCGGGTCCCGGACTTGGCGTACGCTGCCTTGGTGCCATCACCAGAGACCGTCTTGAAGCACTTCGTGAGTCTGATGCAATCCTTCGCGAAGAGTTCGCTAAGGCAGGCCTTGACAAGAAGGTATGGCAGTACTTCACCGTAGTGCCTGATTTCAAGGCTGTAGGTGTTAGAAATCATGAGAGAAGCATGGGCTATATGGTAGTTATCCGTGCCGTAAACACCATTGATGCTATGACTGCTTCCATTGAAAGACTTGACTATGACTTCCTTGAGAAGGTTGTAGCAAGAATTACTGAGGAAGTAACCAGCGTTTCCAGAGTATGCTATGAGCTTACACCAAAGCCGGTTGCTACGATTGAGTTTGAATAGAAGAAAATGTTCCCCGACACTTCCACCTTCCCTCCAAGGGGCAAAATGAAGTTCCCTCAAGAGGTGTTGGAAAAGGATTGAAAAAAGTGGGAAAGTTTTAAATTTTAAAATAGAAAAGACCTTGTGTAGAGTGCTTATTTTAGCACCTCTACCCAAGGTCTTTTTTGTTTAAGTACTTGCATGGGAAAATGGGGGAAATATGCCTGAAAAGCGAGCTTCGCAAAGTTTGAAAGAGAAAAATTCTAAAATAATATGAACTTATGATTATAGCAAGGGTTT
>JAFTXD010000112.1 GCA_017461775.1 Lachnospiraceae bacterium | reverse complement strand
GTTGTTTTATTATTTCGTGTTCGTCCAAGATTCGAGCAAAAATAGGGCTATGTTCGCCGGATGTGAGACATAAAAATGTCTCCCTCCCGTCGGACATAGCCCTATTTTTGTCGAAAGATGGACGGACAGGTCGGACAACGCAATCTGCGGTTTTGGAAATTTCTACGCAGTTCTCGTAAGCGTCCCCATATAGCCCCATCCCCCGAAGCCTTACAAAGCTAAGTTTTTTTGTGGAATCCGTCGTATGCGAACAGTGAAGGTCCCTTGTCTAACCTTGAGAAGACTTGAATAATCACAGAACGCGGACGTGATTTTGTGAAATTTAAGCAGCCAAAGGACGGGAGTCCGTAGGGGAGTTGTTCTCCTGAGGAAACCTACGTTATTTTGTGTCAGCTCCTATGGGCAGGGTTATTATCGTTTACGCTTGCATTATTGTATTGTTTGTATTATTATGGGTAATACAAAGGAGATATTTTATGGTTATTATTTTACAGGACGGCTCAGATGTGCCGGTATTTAAACAGATTCGGAATCAGATTGTGGTAGGTATTTCGGAAGGAAAGCTGCTGCCGGGGGAGAAGCTTCCCACGGTGCGGGCTCTGGCGGAGGAGATTGGTATCAACTCCATGACAGTAAATAAAGCTTATCAGCTGCTGAAACAGGAGGGGTATATTATCACGGACAAGAGAAACGGCGTGCGTGTCCGGGAAAAATTTGCTTCCATACCGGAGCTTTCCCCGGAGGCAAAAGAACAGCTCCATCAGATGGTTTCCGAAGCACGTATTCGCGGAATAACCAGGGACGAATTTGTCGCTCTGGTGGACGAATATTATGCTTCTTCCATGCCAGATGGCTACTTGCAGGGGGAATATACTCCTTTGCTGGAGTAAACTACAGAAATAGGAGGATAAACAATGAATTTCATAGCACTATTTTTAGTTATTATGCTTTATCCATTTATACTGCTTATGTATTTTCTTCTCAAAAATGATGCCACACCAAAGAAAAACATTTACTTTGGCGTGACCATTGATAAGGAACATAAAAAAGACCCGGATGTGGAGCAAATCGTTGAAAAATACAATAAACGTATGAAGCACTACCTCTGGGTACTGCTGCTCACCCCCATACCTTTGATGTTCATCCCCTGGTTTTCCATCTTTCTGACCGGCTGGATGCTATGGCTTCTGGCCACCTGCTTTGCCTTTTTCATCCCCTTTGGCATAGCCAATAAGGAGCTGAAGGAATTAAAGGTCACCAAGGGCTGGAACCATCCACAGCAGCTTCCCGTTTATGTGGAAATGAAATCTGCAGGCAATGTACGCAGGGTAAAGTGGTATCATTTTCTTCCACAAAATGTGCTGAATGTGGTCATCGTATTTTGGACCCTTTCCGTATATGCCCAGCCTGCAAATACGGCCATGCGCCTTCTGGTATACAGCTTTGCCACCATCGCTCCACTGTTCTGGTTTGTTGCCGTGTGGATGGATAAGCAGAAAACCCAGATTATCAGTATGAACAGTGATGTAAATGTAAATTACAACCGTGCCAAGAAAAATCTGTGGAAGGACTTCTGGGTCATCTGTAGTTGGGTAAGTGTCCTTTATATGCTCAGTATCCCCTTTGCCTTGACGAAAAGTGGACAGCTTACCGGCATCTTCTGGGCAGCATCCATTCTCTATACATTGGTTACCCTGGCACTGCTCTTTTGGATGATAAAAAAGAAAAACCATATTGATTCCACCTATAGCGAGAGCATGCACGAAGCTTTCACGGATGACGACTCCCACTGGCTCTGGGGTATGATTTATTACAATCCCAAGAATAAACACTCCATGGTGGAAAAGCGTGTGGGCATAGGAACCACGGTGAACCTGGCTACCCCTGTAGGAAAAGGCTTTACCATCTTCGCCGTTTTGTCCCTGCTCTCCATCCCGGCCATCTGCATCTGGGTGATTTTATTAGAATTCACGCCCATTGCACTGACCGTTTCTGGTGACCGGCTGGTGGCAACACACCTACGTGAGGAGTACAGCATTTCTCTGGACGGCATCCAGAATGCAGAGCTTCTCACTGAGCTTCCCAGGATGTCCAAAAACCACGGTACCTCCATGGATACTCTGAAAAAGGGAAGCTTTATGGTCTCTGAGGGCGAGCGCTGCACCGTATTTTTAAATCCGGAAAGCGCGTTGTTCATCCGGTTTGAGGCCTTCGGGGAAACCTACTATTTCAGTGGCAATGATGCGGAAGAAACAAGGTTTGTGTATGAAGCAATACAGTAAATAAAAATACGCAATGAGAAGTTTTTTGGTGAAACTCATCTCATTGCGTATTTCTATTTTTTCGGATAATACTCATAAATCCCTTCGGAAATAATGTAATCAAAGTTTTCTTCCACCTTTGTCAAAATTTCCCCGAGATTATCTTTCGTTACTTCATGTGTCCCCTGAGCCACCCCATCTAACATATACTGATTTATCTGAGGGGTATAGTGAATCATGTCCATGTAATTGTCCAGATTACAGACAATATCCTTCTCTGCCATAAAGAAATGTACAGTTGCATTCTCACACTCCAAAAGCTCTGAAAGCACCTGCTCCAGAATGTATCCATACTTTTCTCTTTCCCCATTCACATAGCCGCAATCCCACCATAGCAGGGAATAAGGCGGAAACATGACCGTATATTCCACCTCCGGATGGGACTTTATCTCTGAAATCACGGATTCTATATTCTGCCCTATAAGGGCTTTTTCCGAGGAAAAATCCCGACTTTCCACTGTGCCACTATCTTCCGGCTTCGCATATGCAGTCATCGCCTTTGCTGCGCCAAAGGTCTTGTCCGCCGACCAGTCATATGCATGGCCACCGGTATTGATGTCCATAAAGGAGTAGGCCAGCATCATGGGTATCTTTTTCATGATAACTTCTTTATTAAAAATATATGGAATATCATCCAGCACATTCTCCGTATGAAGGTATCTGGGGATATCCTCCCCGTAAAGAGTCACCTCCATAGGTGCCGTCAATGCAAAAATATCCAGACACCAGAACACTCTTTCCAGGTCCTGCTCCTCATGAGCCTGCTCCAGATAATACAACAAATCTGCCACCGAACCGGAGGCTCTGATAATCTTAAGGGTCTCACAATCATATGTGCTGTCTATAAAGCTGCTATCAAAATTCTCCGCCACAGAAGAGCCCAGAATCACCGTATCATACTCAAAACTCCGTATGGTTCCCGGCACCTGATTATCCCTGTCATAAAGCACCTTTTTCAACCCGAAAAAGGGCTCGTGATATTGGTAAAAGGGGTCCAGAAGCCACACAAAAAATATCACCGCAAAAAACAATGCCAGAATCAGCAGACAAAGTCTTTTCAATGCTTTTTTCTTCTCCACTACATCTTCTCCTTTGGGTTTCTACTCTAAAAATTGAAATATAAAAAGGTACTTACCTGGGACAGGGAAACAAAGGCCCAAATAAACAAAATGGCTACTGTAGTTAAGCCTTTCCATGTCCTACCCTTTTCCTCAATCCACACCTCTGCACGCTTTCCCCGCACCAGCCAAAGGGCAATTCCAAGCAAAAGAAGCATGCATGCCATATAAAACGGATTCAAAAGCTGCGGAGCCACCATTTCCAGCGCTTTCACCACGGCATAGGTCTCCGGAAACTGCAAGGTATTACACATTCCTGCAAAGAAGCCTGTGTTGCCCCCCGTAAATAGTTGTCGGAACAGCTGCCCCGCCTGTGCCAGAGAATCACTTCGAAATATAGCAAAGGTCAAGGTCACATAGATGCCGGTACAAAGACGACTCAAAGCTTCCTGGCGGAAACGTAGCTTTGGGAATAAGGCCTCCCAGACCATGGCTGCGCCATGTAAAAGTCCCCAGACCACAAAGGTCCAGTTGGCTCCATGCCACAAGCCGCTGACCAGAAATACCACCAGCAGATTACGGCACTTTTTCCACTTGCCCTGCCGATTTCCTCCCAGAGGAATATAGATATACGTAGTCAGAAAACGGGACAGCGTCATGTGCCACCTGCGCCAAAAATCCTTGACTGATGTGGCCATAAGTGGAGAATTGAAATTTTCCGGCAAATGAAAGCCAAACATTTTTCCGATACCCCTGGCCATGTCACAGTAGCCGCTGAAATCAAAATACAGCTCCAGCATATAACAGATAATGGTGACCCATGCAGATACACCATCCAGATAGGCTACATTGGCAAATTCTGCATTTACCACCACTGCCAGCATATCTGCCAGCAGCACCTTTTTTCCCAATCCCAGGATGAACAGCATCACACCATCAAAGAACAGCTCCCAGTCCACCTTCCGGTTCTTTCTGGCAGAAAGCTCCGGTAAAAACTCACTGTGGAGCACAATGGGACCTGCAATCAGCTGGGGAAAATAGGTCACGAAACACACATAATCCACAAAGGTATAATCCGGTGCCGTCTGCTGATATCTGTCAATGATAAAAGATATCTGCTGAAAGGTAAAAAAGCTGATGCCCAGAGGCAGTGCTATTTTTTCGATGGAGATGTCCGTATGCAGAAAATAATTGCAATTATCTATGAAGAAATTGAAATATTTAAAATAAAACAATAATCCTACATTCACAAACAGTCCCAGTGCCAGCACCATTTTACGCTTCTTTTGCTCCCGGACCTTTTCAAAGAGCACGCTACACCCGTAATTTCCAAACAGGCTAAGCAGCAGAACACACAAATACCATGGATTATAGTAACCATAAAACCACAGAGACATCCCTACCAGGAACACCTTGGCATAAATGGGATTGTTCAGTTGCTGTAGCAGATACCATCCCAGTAACGCCAGCGGCAAAAATGTGGTTATAAAAAAAACAGAATTAAAAAGCATCTTTATTTCCTTCTTTTGATAATCTCAAAATTCTTGCATAATACCATGGTAGATTATAGCACAGCACCGCATTTACAGCAAATAAAAAGCACCATTTCTGGCGCTTTAATGCTCAATCTGACGTCCCAAAAAGCTGGATGCCGCCTGAATGAGTTTTAATTCTACATCGGCCATTTTGGCTCTGTTTTCTTTGCTGAGGAGTACAACCGCCCCAATCATATCCCCTTCGCTGAGAATGGTCACGATTGCCTGATGCTTGATTTCGTCACTGACCTCTTCGCTGATGGGGATAAAATTGCGGTCCCCTTTGGATGCAAGAATGGTCTCCCGGTTATTCAGCTTTTCCTCCATCTTCTTGCTGATAGCTTTTCCCTGGTACATTTTAGCGCCGCCTGCTGCCGCAATAAAGGTATCCCGGTCCGCAATCAGTGTCATATGACCGGACACGGATGCCAGGGTCTCCGCATATTTCCCCGCAAACTCCGTAAGCTCTCCCAGAGGGGAATATTTCTTTAAAATCACATGTCCGTCACGATCCGTAAATATTTCGATGGGATCGCTTTCCCTGATGTGCAATACCCTGCGAATCTCCTTGGGGATTACAATTCTTCCAAGCTCATCTATTCTACGCACAATTCCTGTTGCTTTCATATAATATAACCTCCATTTACAAATCCTAGTGTTGATATTTAAAACTAGTATCTGTAAACGGAGGTATTTTATACCTTTAAAATTTGTTTATTTTACCGGTATCCTCTTGTCCACCTTCAGAATATGCACAATCAGCCAATTTTTCAAATAGACTACCAGCTCCTCTAAGTACTCCTGCTGATTGTCATCCACGTTGTCCAGATTCACCTGATTTAACATATCTACAAAGGACATATGAGCCACCTTCTGGGCTGAGAGTCCCTCGTATCCGATGCGCTCCATATATGCCTCCTCATCGGTAAAATGTGTTACCGTATAATCCTTAAGCACATTTAAAATGTGTACAATCTCATCATATTTATCATGAAGAAGCTCTGCTTTAATCAGCTTGTCTGCTTCATTTATAATCTCAAACAGTCTGGCGTGCTGAGCATCCACCAATTCTATGCCGGTATAATACTCCTTGGTGAAAACCAACTCTCCTCCCTTTTCCTTCCGATTATGCCCAATCATCATATCACTGCAAAGAATGTGGCGGTAAAGCCATTTTGCAAGATATAAAAGCAAGTCATTTAACCGCTGCGCCGCCCCCTCTTCGGAGAGCTCCCCCATATCATAGTTATTCACATATTCTGTAAAGGCCTGATGCTCCTTTCTCTGCCTTGGCAACTCAAGGTCACCAATTTGCTCCATATATGCCTCCTCATGGGCAAAATGCTCCTCTGCGTATCGCTTTAACGCTCCTATCAGATTTTTCTCAACAAACAATGTGGTCCCATTGTCCTCCTTAAGAAGCTCCATTGCCTCATTAATCATGGCAAACAGTGCTCTGTGCTCTGCATCTATATGTTCTACTCCGATAAGACATTCTTTGGTAAATTGAAACATAAGCCACCATCCTTCCGCAATTTATATCATATAGGACTATTTTACCATATTGTCTTTTTTTATTCCATTCTTTCAGAAAACACTTTGATAACTGTAAGAGCTTACAATTTGCCCGTTTTGTTTTTGTGCATTTTGTACAATTGCAAGCTCTTTCCTAGTACTTTTTGGTACAATCGTACTAAGTTTTTGTTCAGAAAATTCAGACTATATTCTCATGGAAGTCTAATTGCCCATTATGTTATAGTATTTTTATCAAAATATGGGGAGGATTTTTATATGCGAAAAACTATTATGCGATTAATCTCCAAGGTTCTGACCTTTTGTTTGGCAGTAACCCTGTTTACAGGCCTTGGAAGTATGACCGCGAAAGCAGATTCCGTTTCTTGGAATTTTAAGAATTCTGAGTTTAAGAATCTGGGAACAATCTCATCAACCGTAACTGTAGATGGACTGTCACTGATTGCGACCAGTTCCAAAACCATGTCTGTGAAAGCAGACAGCCAGACCGTGGACGGTACGTCTTACACCTACTGCCTTGCACTTGGGGGTGGCGGCAGCACTTCATACCGTGCCGTAAAGGTTCCTGTATCCGGTTCTGATACCATTAAGGTAGTATTAAAGAGCTCCGGAAGCTCCACAAGAACCTTAGTGGTAGCTGATGCATCCGGCAATAAGTTAGGAACTCTCAGCGCAGGATCTTCTGCATCCTTACAGACCTACAGCTATTCCGGCAGTTCAGGATATGTATATCTGTACTCTTCCGGCAGCGGTATCAATATCTACAAGATTCAGGTAGATTCCAAGAGCAGCTCCAGCAGCTCCAGCAGCTCCAGCAGCTCTTCATCCAGCACCACCGTTTCAAACTACTCAACTCTTTCTGACGGCTGGTACTATATCAAGAACGTAAACAGCCAGAAGTATCTCCAGGTTGCAAACAACTCCGGCTATGACGGAGCAAATGTTGAGCAGGGTACCGGTACTGGTGTTTCCGGTCAGAAGTGGTATCTTACCAACACCGGCAGTGGTTATTTCACCTTAAAGAATGGTACAGGCTATATGCTTGACGTTCCTTACGGTATCAACGAAGATGGAACCAACATTCAGGTTTGGTCCAATAACAATTTAGATCCTCAGAAATTTAAGCTTGTTGCATCCTCTAAGAGTGGTGCATACGGCATTCTCACCAAGGCAAGCGCAGATACCAAGAGTATCGATGTTTATAATTTCAGCACTGCGGACGGCGGCAATGTATGTCAGTGGACTTACTATGACAACACCTGCCAGCAGTGGATTTTTGAAGCAGTGGGTGGTTCCTCAAGCTCTTCCGGTTCCAGCTCCTCCGGTTCTTCCAGCTCAGGCTCCTCAAGTTCCAGCTCCTCCGCAGAAAGTGGTGACTTATTCGTTTCCACCAGCGGTAAGTCCTCTAACAGCGGTACCCAGAGCAGCCCTTATGACCTTGCAACTGCAATCAAGAAGATTTCCGCAGGCAAGACCATCTGGATGATGTCCGGAACCTACAGCTTATCCAGCACCATCGTCATCGATGAGAGCAACTGTGGTAAATCCGGCTCTTATAAGAAGATCAGCAGCTACAATGGCGGCACTGTAACCTTAGATTTCAGCTCCATGTCTGAATCCGGCTCTAACAGAGGTATCGTACTTGACGGTGACTACTGGCATTTCTATGATATCGATATTAAGGGTGCCGGCGACAATGGTATGCTCTTATCCGGTAACAACAATGTAATTGAAATGTGTCAGTTCTACGAGAACCATGACTCCGGTCTTCAGATCAGCCGTTATCAGACACAGTATGATGAATTGTCTGAGTGGCCGGCATACAACCAGATTATCAACTGTACTTCCTTCAACAACAAGGATGAGGCTACTTCCGAAAACGCTGACGGCTTCGCAGCTAAGCTTACCTGTGGTAGCGGAAATGTATTCGACGGTTGTATCGCATACTGTAACAGCGATGACGGTTGGGATTTATATGCAAAGACCGACACCGGTGCAATCGGTGTTGTAACCATCAAGAACTGTGTTGCTTTCGGTAACGGTAAGTTAACCGATGGTTCCGGTTCTGCAAACGGTGATATGAACGGATTTAAGTTAGGTGGCTCCGGTGTTCCTACTGCTCACGTTGTTTCTAACTGTCTTGCATTTAACAATGGTGCTTGCGGTTTCACCGATAACAACAATGGTGGTGCAATCTCTATGAGTAACTGTACCGCAGTAAACAATGGTGTGTATGCTTCTAAGGCAAACTTTATGTGCTACAGAACATCCTCCTCTGCAACCTACAAGAATCTTCTTTCCTACTCTGATTCCTTGAAGGGAGCAGATAAATTCCTCGGAAAAATGAGCAACTGTGTATACGCAAACAGCGGCTACTACTACATCAGCTCAGGTACCTTCTCCGGAAGTGCAGTGAAGAGCGGAACCAAGCTTTCCTTATCTTCATCCATCTTCAGCAGCACCAGCATCTCCGGCTACTCAAGTGGTAAATACGCAGCCAACTATCACGAAGTGTTCCGTGCATCTGATGGTAGCGTAGATATGAATGGATTATTCCAGGTAAAGAGCGGCAGCGCAGTAAGCGGCTACGGCGTAGGTGCATCTCTCGACTAAATAAAACAAACATTTTAAAAGAGGTCTTCCCCATGGAAGGCCTCTTATCTTATGCTTCTCCTCTTAAGTATCCTTCGGCAAAATGTACCGCCACGGCTCCATCTGCCACCGCAGTCACCACCTGGCGAAGAGCCTTGCTTCGTACATCTCCCGCTGCAAATACTCCCGAAATACTGGTTTCCGTATTCTCTCCGGCAACAATGTAGCCACCCTCATCCAAAAGGAGCTGTCCCTCTAAAAGTCCGGTCACCGGATTTCTTCCAATGGAAACAAAAACACCATCACAGGAAATTTCCCTTATCTCGCCGCTTTGCGTATCTCTCAGCTTTACTCCCTTGACCTTATCCTCATAAATAATCTCTTCTACGGCACTGTTCCAACAGATTTCCACATTCTCTGCATCTTTCAGTTGCTCCTGATACACCTTGGTTGCACGCAGTTCATCCCTGCGATGCACCAGGATAACCTTCTCAGCTACTCTGGACAGGTAAAGAGCATCCGCCACCGCAGAGTTTCCGCCTCCTACCACAACTACCGTCTTTCCCCGGTAGAAAAAGCCATCACAATGGGCGCAGTAATGTATTCCCCGTCCCCGAAGCTCCTGCTCACCGGGTACCTCCAAGGCTCTGGGGTCAGCTCCTGTGGCAATCACTACCGTTTTTCCATGATATACCTCTTCCGCTGTACGAATCTCTTTGATATGAAATTTCAAATCCATGGAAAGCACTTCCGCCTGCACCGTCCGGGCGCCAAAGCGTTCTGCACCCTGTTGCATCTTCATACCCAGAGTAAATCCATCAATACCCTCTTCAAAGCCCGGATAATTGTCAATTTGTCCCGTAAGAGTCATCTGTCCTCCCGGTGCCATTTTCTCCAGAACAATCACGTCCAATCCTGCCCTGGCCCCATATAATGCTGCGGTATACCCTGCGGGGCCACCGCCAATAATAATCATGTCATATACGTGCTGCATAATGACTTCCTCTCATCCTCTCATAATCTTCATTAGTATTGCAAAAAAGAATCAAATCAATGCATGAATGCACTGATTTGATTCCTTTACTCATTATTCACCAAAATTTGCATTGACAAATTCTTTGATTGCAAGACTATCCTGCGGCATTCTACAGCCTACGATGTACTCACCATCATTGTTTGAGCTTCGGATAATACATCCCTCCAGCTCTCTTCCCTGCAGTACATCAAAATTCTTGATATCCACTACAACGTTCTGTCCCTTATTTTCTGCAAAAAGCTTGTCCTTCACCGCAAAAGCAAAGCCGTTGGCACTGATATTCACCATCTTGCCGGTATATGGCTTGTCTGAATCCTTCATGCGGATAATACATACATTGGTAAGAGGCATTCTGGGATATTTTCTACGATTGAATACCTGCGGATTAGAGTCCACGAAAATCTTGTACTCTCCTGCCTCCTCTGCCTTCGCCGGATGAATCTCCACATCATTCCAGCAATATAGAACATTATCAACCACAATACGAAGCTGGCAAAGCAAATGCTTATCTCTCTTCTCTACCACCATCTGTCCATTAGAATTCAGATTAACAAATACCTCTTTATCCTCTCTGTGAACAACCTCACCGATAAACTCACGCTTGCTACTACCCTCACCAAAGGCTACCGCAATCTTCATGCCCCCACGTACGTCCTGAACACCCATGAAGCCGCCTACACCAAGCTCTTCCATCAAATGTCCTACCACATTCTCGATATTCATGGCACTGCGGGCACTCTCTTCATACTTACTCAGCATGGTTTTGGTGGTCATTTCCGCTTCATTGATGCTTTCTGTCATCACATCCATGACTTCACATACCTGCTTCATATTATCCACAAGAGTGACATTGGAGCTTTCCACTTCCTTAACTGCCGCATCTACAACCTTGATATTTTCACCCAAGCTGGTAGCATCATTGGTAATATCTGTAACACTCTGGTTAACATTGGATACCTTCTCAATATTTACTTGAATCAAATCTACTGTCTCCGTGATTGCATCCAGCATCTTCTGGGAAGTATCCTCTAGATGTGCCAATGCTGTCATAATACGGCTGGAGGAGGTTGCGGTACCGCTACTCAAATCACGGATTTCGTTTGCAACCACGGCAAATCCCTTACCGGCTTCACCGGCACGAGCCGCCTCAATAGATGCATTTAATGCAAGGAGATTGGTCTTGGTGGTAATACCCTCGATGGTTCCGGTCTCCTGCTTTACGTTATTAAACTCAGACTTAAATTCTACTAAAATCTCTTCAATTTCTGAAGATAACTGCGCCATCTTGTTGGTGGTATCAACCACTTCCACCAGTTCCTCAGAGCTCTTATTAGCATGCTCTACAGAAGCACCGATAAGGCCTACTACCTGCTCCATCAAATCAGCCACATTCTTCACCTGATTATCAATGACAGTGGTCATCTCCATGGAAGACATGGTCTTATCGTTCAGGATATCATTATTATCCGAAAGTGCCTGCATATCGCGCACGACATTATTCGCACCTTCCTTATTCTCATCTGCCAGTTCCCTCACTACAGTTACACCATCTACAACGGCATTACTCGCAGTCTTAACCTTTTCAACGGTCTGAACCACACGCTGAAGGTTGCCTTCAATAGAACTGGTCAGAGCGCCGTCGGATTCTGTCAGATGCTTAATAGACATCATGGCACAGGTATAACAACAGATAACCAGCACAAACTGCATTGCACAGTCCATACTACTTACAAACTCCATCATATCCTTTGCAAGTCCCTTGTATAGGTTACTGCCAATCAATATGAACAAAGTAAAAAACATCATGTACTTAATATATCTTCTATCCTTGTAGAGTACCAGTGCCGAAATGAGCGGTAATACAAAGATATAGGACACCTCATCAAGTGCCGTCCACGCAATAAAAGCAAAGAACAGCTGATATCCATAACCCATAACATACTTATAACCCTTAAAGTCCATTCCCTTAACCTTAAGCAACAGACCTGCAACAACATAAGTACTCCAGCCAATTACCGTCATAACGGTTTTCCATACCTGATTATCCCAGCTACAAACATTATCTTTTGAACCATAATAAACGGTTACAAAAACCAAAAGAACCAGCCAAGTAGTACCAGCTCTTTTATTCGCTTTCGCCCTAAAGTAGCTCTCGTCATAACTCTGCATATTACATCATTCCTTTCTCTTTTGGATCATTCCCTCAATAATTTTCAGTAATTATACCACATTTTCCTTCTTCGTGGTACCTTTTACCCATAATTAATGATAGAAAGAAGTTAATTTCGTCATTTTTCACATCTTACGAAGAGAAAATTTGCAGAATTTGCCCAGTTCCCAAACTCTACTGTAAACGATTTCCCCAGCGAGCCCTAATCTTCTCTCTTGATTGATTTTTTTCGTCCACTGGGGTACACTGAAATCAGGAGGGCGATTTTATGAAAAACAAATACACCCATTTTATCCTACTCACCGGCAGCACGCTGTTGATGGCTGTGGGTACTTATTTTTTCAAATTCACCAACAATTTTACCTTCGGTGGAATCACCGGTCTGGCGGTAGTGATTGCTAAAATTACAGGTATCTCTGCCAGTGACTTTTCCCTGATTGTGAATATGCTGCTTCTTATTCTGGGCATGTTTGTGCTGGGTAAATCCTTTGCCGCCAAAACCGCCTATTGCAGCATTTTATTATCTGTTACCCTTTCCATTTTGGAGCGCATCTGCCCCATGAGCGGTCCTCTGACGGACCAGCGCATGCTGGAGCTCGCCTTCGCGGTTGCCCTGCCGGCCCTTGGTTCTGCAGTGCTGTTCAATATCGGCTCCTCCAGCGGTGGCACGGACATCATCGCCATGATACTGAAAAAGTACTCCAGCTTCGATATCGGACGAGCCCTGCTTCTGACAGATATTTTGGTTACCATCTTTGGTTTCTTTATCTTTGATGTGGAAACGGGACTTTATTCCGTTATGGGTCTGGCCATACGCTCCTTCATGATTGATGGTTTTATTGAAAATCTGAATCAGTCCAAATACTTTAATGTTGTATGTAACGACCCGGAGCCCATCTGTACTTTTATTGTGCAGAATCTAAAGCGCGGTGCGACGGTATGCCACGCACAGGGCGCATTCTCCGGGCAGGACAAATATGTCATCTTTACCGCCATGAATCCTTCTCAGGCAGTAAAGCTTCGTAATTTTGTTAAAACCAATGCGCCGGACGCTTTTATTCTTATCTCTAATACCAGTGAAATCATCGGCAAAGGCTTCCACAGTATCTAGTGGAAGTCTTTTTTTGTATATTCTCTCCAATTTGTATTTCATACAGGTTGCTTTTTTTGCCCAAAAGTATTAAGCTATATGTATCAAAAGTCACAGACAAGGAGAGCAGCATGAAAAGAAAGGACAAAACTCCCAAAACACAAAAAAATAAAAAACCTCTCAAGATAGACAAAAAATTATTCTCCCTGCCAGTAAGGGACAAGCTAAAAAAAGCATTTAACAAGGTATCCATTGCATTTACCGTATCCCTTGTAATTTCTGCCATCGGGGCATGCTGTCTGGCATTCCTGTTCAACGATTTCTACACGGTTCAGCATGAGAACAGCTACCTGCAAATGGAAATCCGCAAGAATCTGCAGATGGTTGATAAGAATGTATTATGGGCCTCCACTTCCAGCTCCGCCATTGAAACGAGCCAGAAATTAACGAATGTGGTGAACTACTCGGATATCTTAACCAGGCAGGTCAGCAAGCTCATAAATAACTTTGATGAGCCGGAGCTTACCGGACCTTTATCCACTGCCATGATGAATTTTATTGACCAGCGTTCACAGATACAGAAGTACATAAATGCAGATGACAAAGAGGCTGCTTTTGCCCTCTATGAAGCAGAGTACAGCGACGCTGTGACAGATATGGAAAATGCACTTATCGCTATCGGTGACCGTACCGATGAGTTGGCATCTGCTGAGTATTTTATCACCTCTATCATTGCTCTGATTGTGCTGATTCTCACAATTACAGGAATCGTTAGCAGTATCCTTCTTTCCGGTAATCTCACCAAGCAGATTACTCACGTAATCTGTGAGCCTTTGAAGGAACTGGAAGCTGCTGCTACCAAATTAAAGGACGGCGAATTAGATATTGAAATTGTCTACGAAAGTTCCGACGAATTGGGACATCTTGCGAAGAACTTCCGGGCTGCATGCGCACAAATGAAGGATGTTATTCAGGATGCCGGATATGTTCTTTCTACTATGGCAAACAAGGACTTCACCGTACAGACAAAGGCAGAAGCCCTCTATGTGGGTAATTTCCGCGCCCTGCTGGAGAATATGATTATTCTCAGCGAGCAGATGAGTGCTACCTTAGGTCAGATTAAGGATGCTTCCGAGCAGGTATCCGTAGGCTCTTCCCAGCTGGCCAACAGTGCACAGTCCCTTGCAGAAGGTGCCACCGACCAGGCCGGTGCCGTACAGGAGCTCACCGCTACTGTTACCTCCGTATCCGAAATTGCAGCAAAGACCAGCGAAATGGCTACCATGTCTGCTGCTAATATGGCAGATGCTGCCAAGGATGGCGAGGCAAGCCGTCAGGAAATGGTAAACCTTACCCATGCTATGGAAAGCATTATGAATACCTCTCACGAAATTGAAAATATCATCAGCATGATTGAAGATATTGCAGAACAGACCAACCTCTTATCCCTCAATGCTTCCATCGAAGCTGCAAGAGCCGGAGAAGCCGGACGAGGCTTTGCAGTGGTTGCAGACCAGATTGGTAAGCTGGCCGCAGACAGTGGTAAGTCCGCTGTGATGACCAAGGATTTAATTAACAAGTCCTTAGAGGAAATTAACCATGGTAACGAAATCGTGCAGAACGCATCGGAAATGATGGAGAAGGTATTAGAGAGCATGGCTGTTTTCGCCCAGGAAGCCAGTGGTGCTGCTACCGCTACTACCACACAGGCAGATATGTTAAAGCAGGTGGAGGCAGGTATCGAACAGATTTCTCAGGTGGTACAGGACAATTCCGCCGTAGCAGAAGAAACCTCCGCAGTCAGTGAGGAGCTCTTTGCACAGGCAGAAAATCTTCAGGAAATGATTGGACAGTTCACCTTACAATAAGATATGCATTACAAAAGACCCGCCACAATGTGACGGGTCTTTCTCATGTCTGATTAAGCTAAAATCTCTTCTACAAGTCTTGCTGCATCCATGATGCAATCCGGGCAGCTACGAAGAACCTTACCGGTCTCCACACCCTTTAACTCCTTGCAGATGGAAGAACCATTCTGTTCCATAAAACGCTTCACAATCTCCTTGGAAAGCTGATAGGAAGAAGCCTTGGTTCCCGGCGCCTGGTCCTTACCGCCGCTGTTCTTCATGCCTGCCAGCACGCATGCGCCGGATACGGCACCACAGGTACCCTCCATACAGCCCATACCAAGACCCAGGGCCTCGGTCATACGGAACATGGTGTCCTCATCTACACCTACAAGGTCACAGTAGGTACATGCCACAGCCTGGGCACAATTATAGCCTTTATCGTGTCTTACGATTGTCTCTTGTACTCTTGTTTCCATAGATACGTTTATACCTTTCTTCTAACAGTGCCTCTTATTGAACAGTTCCGTTTCCACCGGAGTTCTTGCTCATGGTTAAAAGCTTTGTTCTCATCTCGTTTTCAATTCTCTGAAGCTCAACCTCCGCAGCAGCTCTCTTATTTCTGCCGTCCTCCTGAATCTTCATTACCTCATCAAAGGTGCTGATTAAGGTCTGGTTGGTCTGGGTCAAGGTCTCGATATCGATAATTCCTCTTTCTGCTTCCTTCGCAGTTTCGATAGTTGCCATCTTTAAAGTCTCCGCATTCTTCTTAAGCAGTGCATTGGTCATATCGCTTACTTCACGCTGTGCACGAGCTGCATCGGTGGAGTGGCTCAGACCGATAGCGATTACCATCTGGCTCTTCCAGAGAGGAATGGTATTCACTAAGGTGGACTGAATCTTCTCACTCATAGCAGTATCGTTGCTCTGAATCAGACGAATCTGTGGAGCCATCTGGAGGGATACGGTTCTGGTGAGCTCAAGGTCATAAATCTTCTTCTCAAAACGGTCAATCTGTGCGGAGAAGTCCTTTGCTGCCTGGGTATCCTCAGGAAGTCCGCTGGCCTCTGCCTTTGCAACCAGCTCCGGAAGCTCTACGGTTTTCGCATGCTCTAATTTCTGCTTACCTGCTAAAATGTACATGGACAGCTCTTTAAAATAATTCAAATTCAGCTCATACATCTTATCCAGCATAGCTACATCTTTTAATAAGGTAATCTGATGTGCTTCCATAGCGGTCACAATCTTATCGATATTGGCATCTGCCTTATCATATTTTGCCTTTAAGCTCTCTAACTTATTGCTGCTCTTTTTGAATAATCCGAAGAAGCCCTTGGTTTCCTCATCCTCCTCAAAATTTTTCAGCTCTGTCACTACGTCAGTAAGCATCTGACCGATTTCTCCCATGTCCTTGGTACGAACATTGCCAAGAGCGGTTTCAGAGAACTCTGCAATCTTCTTCTGGCTGCCTGCACCGAACTGAATCAGCTGCTGGGTATTGCTTAAATCAATCTGCTTTGCAAAATCGTCTACCATCTTCTGCTCTTCCGGTGTGAGCACAATCTGTGCTGCTACCTTCTGCGCATTCTCTACCGCCTTCTCCTCTACTACGGATACTTCCTCCTTGGTGGTTGGAAATGGGTCAAAAGTAAGAGTAGGTGCCTCCTTAAGCATCACGTCCAAATCATTATTCATGTTATTTGTTTCCATAATTTATCTCCCTTCAAATTGTGTTTAATTGCTAAGCTTTGCAAAAGCTTTTTCTTTCGTTAGTCCCTCGTTTGCCAGCATGGTCTGAAGTACCTGGGCATCCGTAGTAATATCAAATACCTTGTCCTGGAATAAGCTGTTCAAAAGCTCCACAAAGGCCTCATTAATGGTATCTAACGTCTTCTCAATCTCTTCCTTGGCAGAAAGTATTTCTTCTCCCGGATTGCTTACCTTGTCAAACTCATGATAAGCCTCCACCAGCTTTAATGTAGTGGGCAGATAGTAATTCATCACCTTATGCATACGAGGCATCTGCGCCGGTTCCTTTTCCACACGGCTAAAGATTTCCTTCAGCAAATCCTCCAAATGATACATCTTAGAGGAAATGGCCTCTCCCGGTATCAAATCGTTATAATCTCTCAGCTTGCGGATACAATCTTGTCCCTCGACAATCATCTGTTCCAGCTCCGTCCTCTGCTGCGCCTTCGCCTCCGCAACCAGCTCGCTTGGGGTCTGTCCCTTGGACTTTTTCTTCTCCTCCTGCTCGCGGGCAAGTCTGGCCTTCTCCGCGTCCTGATACTGCTTATACACCACATCATTCAGCATCAGTGTAGTTCCCTTCTTGTCCAGACGGGCACTGGGGATAATTCCCTTCTGGAGAATCTTACGAAGCTCCTTAAGCACCTGCCTTGGTGTCTTACCCACCTGTGAAGCAAGGTCCTCCACCTCACCGTACAATTTATTACCACAAAGCTTTACATATCGCTTTGCCCTACGAATCAAATCAATCTTACTCTTACCAAAGCAAATAAAGAAAATAGACATGGCAAAGAAAAATAGCAGCCACGGTGTGGATGCTCCCCATCCTAACGCCAAAGAGACAATGGACAAAACAAAAAGTGGAATATTGGCAAGGGCACCAAACACAATAAACAATACGCCCGCCGTCATGCCCTCATTTTTTACATCTACCAAAAGTCCGGTTCTGCGGAAGCGTTCCTGCTCCTGCTGCAGTCTTCTCTGCTTCATGGTCTCTTCTCTGGCCCGCAGCATAGCAGCCTGATTCTGCTGCATCTGCTTTTCTCTGGCTGCCCTCTGCTGCTGCCAGTATGCCGCATTGTACTGGTTCCCCTGTTGCTTTGCCTTCCATTCTTCCTTCTGCTGCCATGCCTTGGAAGAACTCCTTCCTGCATCATTGAGTGCCGTGGTTACCGTATCCGACACCAGACTGTTCAAATTTTTAAAATCACCTGTGGTCAGCGCCTCATTAAGTGCGCCCTTTATCTGGTCGCCCAGGTTATTAAGCTGTGAATTATTACTCATTATTACTCCCTTTATGCTTCTGTCAAGCATTACTTCTATTTTCCAGTGTAACACGGTAAATTGGTGATTGCAACCAAAAAAGAGCCACTATTTGTGACTCTTTTGTAGGAATACTGCACGTTAAATACTCTATAAAAACTATCTGTCCATTTCCGCGATACGTCCGGTGGACTTATGCTCTCTGATAATACCGTCAATTTCCTTAAGGTCCGTAGAAAGTAAGTCTCCGGGAATAGTGTTCTTCAAGGAGCTGGTTGCATTACCATACTCCAGCGCTCTCTGATAATCTCCCTCGTGGGAAAGAAGGCCATATAATACACCGGAAATATACGCATCACCACTACCGATACGATCCACTACCTCAATATTTGCATAAGGAGGCTCCTCGTAGAAGGTATCATCCTTTGCACTGTAGAGGATAGAACCGAAGGTGTGACGCTTGGGGCTATGTACAATTCGCTGGGTGGATGCCACGATGGATACCGGAAACTCCTCGGTAAAGCTCTTCATAATGGACTTTGCATCCCCCTCCTTTAAGAAGGTCAGTCTTGCTGTCTCCTCGGAGCAGAAGAAAATATCCACGTAGGGAAGAATTCTCTCGATACACTCCTTCGCCTCCGGACCGGTCCAAAGGTTTCCGCGGAAGTTTACATCAAAGGAAATAATGGCACCCTCTGCCTTAAAACGCTTAATCATCTCGATGGTAGTCTCGCGTACCTGTGGGCTCAGCGCCAGCGTAATACCACTGGTATGGAAGCATCTGGTAGACTTAAAAATGCTCTCATCAAAGTCATCCACAGAGATGGTATTAATAGAACTATTCTTTCTATCATACACGATACGTGGCTTTCTGGGATATGCACCGCTCTCGTAATAATACACACCCAGTCTGGCATCCTTACCGCTGTCATATACCAGATAGTCATCACTGACACCGCAAAGACGCACACGATTCTTAATATATGTACCTAAATCATTGGCCGGAAGCTTGGAAATAATACCGCAACGAAGTCCCAGCATAGCGGCGCCGGTAATGGCATTTAACTCCGCGCCACCTGCCTGCTTTCCAAAGGTATCACCTCTGGTAATTCTTTCATTTACAGTCGGGGAAAGACGAAGCATCAGCTCCCCCAGGGCCAATAAATCAAACTCTTTTTTCTCACTCATTTTCATAATCTCCTTACATTGTATGAAAGCTCTTACATCCGCATAAATACTATAACATACCAAAGATTTTCCGTAAAGTGAGTGGGGATTAATTAAATATTTAACAAGAGCATCTTCATATCCTCCAGCAGCTTCTCCGTGCTCTCCAGCAAAAGCTCCCCATCCTTTTCGATAATGCCCACCTTACGATATTTATAGGTGAAAAAGGGATTTCCGTAAGCGGTGAAGGTCAGCTGGTCTTTGTATTTCCGAAGCATCTCCGGTATCTTCACCACGTCGATTTTCGCATCCGGTCGAAAGGTAAACTGGATTCTCTCATTCTTTCCCTTAATCTCCGTCATATACAGACTGTGTGCCTGAGCCCGGATAAGAGCAATCCTGAGCAGATTGTCCACACTTCTGGGCAGCTCGCCGAAGCGGTCTAAGAGCTCATCCTTCATCTCGTCCCGCTCTTTCGGATTCTCGATGCCTGCAATACGCTTGTAAATATCCAGCTTTTGAGCCTCATTTACGATATAAGAGGGTGGGATAAAGGCATCCACATCCAAATCCACAGTGGTTACAAAATCGGTGATGGTTTCAATGCCCTTCAGGGTCTTTACTGCTTCCCCTAACATCTTACAGTACATATCATAGCCCACGGCCTCCATATGTCCGTGCTGCTTCATACCAAGCAGATTTCCGGCTCCACGGATTTCCAGATCTCTCATAGCAATCTTAAAGCCACTACCCAAGTCAGTAAACTCCTTGATGGCCGCCAGACGCTTCTCCGCTACCTCCTTCAGCATCTTATCCCTCTTGTACATCAGGAAGGCATAGGCGGTACGATTAGAACGTCCCACACGGCCCCTGAGCTGATAGAGCTGGGAAAGTCCCAGATTGTCCGAATCATGAATAATCATGGTATTGGCATTGGAAATGTCCAAACCGGTCTCGATGATAGTGGTGGAAACCAGTACATCAATTTCGCCCTCCACAAAATCCAGCATAATACGCTCCAGCTCCTGCTCCTTCATCTGCCCATGGGCAAAGGCCACATTGGCCTCCGGTACCAGCTTTGCCACCTGCGCTGCCACATCCGCGATATTATTCACTCGGTTGTATACATAATACACCTGACCATTTCTGGTAAGCTCCCGGACAATGGCTTCACGTACCATTTCTTCGTTATATTCACACACAAAGGTCTGGATAGGCTGACGCTCTCCCGGTGCCTCCTCCAGTACACTCATGTCACGGATGCCGATAAGGCTCATATGAAGAGTACGAGGAATTGGCGTCGCTGTAAGGGTAAGTACGTCCACATTCTCTTTCAATTTTTTGATTTTCTCTTTATGGGTTACCCCAAAGCGTTGCTCCTCATCAATGATAAGAAGCCCTAAATCCTTGAATTTCACATCATTTGACAGCACCCTGTGTGTTCCGATAACAATGTCCACAAAGCCCTTTTGCAAATCCGTCACCGTCTTCTTCATCTCTCCCGCCGTACGGAATCTGGACATTAAATCCACCCGGATGGGGAAGTCCTTCATACGCTGGGAGAAGGTGTTGTAGTGCTGCTGGGCTAAAATGGTGGTAGGCACCAGATACACCACCTGCTTGCCCTCCTGCACCGCCTTAAAGGCCGCACGAATGGCGATTTCCGTCTTGCCATATCCCACGTCACCGCACACCAGTCGATCCATGATTTTGGTACTTTCCATGTCCGCCTTGGTATCTGCGATAGCCATCAGCTGGTCATCCGTCTCCTCAAAGGGGAACATCTCCTCAAACTCACGCTGCCATACCGTGTCCTTTCCATAGGCATGTCCCTGGCTGCTCTGGCGAAGTGCATATAGCTCCACCAAATCCTTGGCCACCTCGTCCACCGCACTGCGCACTTTTGTTTTGGTCTTCTCCCACTCCTTGGAGCCCAGCTTATTTAATTTAGGAGTTTTGGCTGCATCCGCAGAAGCATACTTACCAATAACATCCAGTCCGGTGGCAAGAATATACAGATTGCCGCCATCCCGGTACTCTATCTTCACATAATCCTTTACCACATGCTCCATTTCCACCTTCTCGATACCCTTATAGATACCCAGACCATGGCTTTCATGGATGACATAGTCTCCCACCTTTAAGTCGCTTAGGTCGGTAATCTTCTGTCCCTGGTAAAGCTTCTTTTTCTTCTTCTTTTTCTCTGCACCAAAAATGTCCGATTCGGAAATCACTACATATTTCAGCAGCGGATATTCAAAGCCCTTCTTCACATAGCCGTAGTAGGTCAGCACCTCTCCGGCCTGTACCTCCCGATAAGGGTCCTCGGAATATACTGCCGCAATTTCATTATCCCTAAGGTCCTCCGCAAGACGCTTTGCTCTGGTACGGGAGCCGGACAAAAGAAGTACACGGTATCCATTTTTCCGATACCCCTTCAAATCCTTTAACAGCGCCTCAAAGCTGTTATTGTAAGAGGAAATACTTCGTGCCGATACATTTACATGCACCTTAGGATGCACCAGATTGTTCCGGGTTTCCATGGCACACAGCGCCACAACCGGACTCTTGCTTAGGCGGGCCATCACCTGCTCCCCGCTGTAAAGCACATTCATCTGCCCCGGCAGAATATATCCCTTGGCCGCACGCTGCTCCATACTGTCACGAAATTCCATCTCAATAGCGGATACATGCTCCCGCACATGGGAAGGCTCGTCAATAAAGAAAAGGAGCTTCCGATTTCCCGCATCCTTCTCCATCTGCTGCAGCACCTCTGCCAGAGACACCGTATCCTCATAAAAATAGCGGATATACCCATCCACATTTACCATGTTCTGAAACTCTAAAAGCTCCTCCCGAAGGGCCTTCACCTGAGTATGGATGCGGTTTGCTTCCTCGGTTTGGAAAGCATCACGGAATAGTTTTTCCTGCTTTGCTGCCTCTGTCTCAATCTTTTTCAGACCTGCCTCTATGCGCTCTCTCGAAAGTACAAATTCTGCTGCCGGATAAATAGTCACACCGTGCAGCTGCTCAATGGAACGCTGGCTCAGTACATCAAAGCTTCTAAGGGAATCCACCTCATCTCCCCAAAGCTCTATACGGTAGGGATTCTCCTGGGTCAGATCAAACACATCGATGATACCGCCTCGGATAGCAAACTGCCCCGGCTGCTCCACCTGATACACCTTCTCATAACCCAATTCCACCAGCTTGTAGGCAAGGGCCTTTTCCTCCAGCACATCGCCTTTTTCTACCCGCAGAATATCTCTTTTCTCATCCCACATCACCTGTGGCGTCATTAGCGCCGCATATGTAGTAATCAAGGTAAATGGCTTCTTCTCCGCGATTCTGCGAAGAGCCCTGACACGCTCCTTGGTCAGCTGGTTGCCATGAATATCCGCCTGAAAGAAAATCAAGTCCTTGGCCGGGTACAGAAGCACATTCCTATCATAAAACTTGTACTCCTCATAGATTTCTTTCGCCTTTAAATCACTATAAGTAACGATGACCTTGTACGCAAAGCCATCGCTGATTCCATACATCATATGAAGTTTCTGGGAGTCCACACATCCACTTACGGATATGGGCGTGTCCCCATGCGCCATGCAGCTTCTTATCTGCTCATACTCCGAAAGCTCCCGGAAGGGGGCCAATAATGCCTGCATAATTACCTCTTTCTCTGCCTTGATGCTGCACTGAATGGATGGATACCCTCATAAGGGTTCCGATGCAGTGGCAAGTCACCCTTATGAGGGTATCCATCCATTCAATGCAGCATCGTTCTTCTCAAGCCTCTACTTCTGTGACGACTTGGTATTATATTTGTTCATAGCGGCGGCAGCGTCGCCTCTCATCATCAGCTTGATGGCATCCGTTGCACGCTCTATGGACTCATCCAGCACCGGGCGCTCTTCCTTAGAGAAGTGTCCCAGCACCCAGTCTGCCAGGTCATATCCTTTGGGTTTCTCGCCCACTCCCATCTTCACACGAAGGAATTTATCGTGTCCCAGATGCTGGATAATATTCTTCAGACCATTGTGCCCACCGGCACTGCCCTTGATGCGGATACGAATATTTCCCGGCTCTAAACTGATGTCATCAGAAATCACAATCAGCTCATTTTCCTCGTCCACCTTATAATAGTCTATGAGCTCTCTCACACTTTCACCACTCAAATTCATAAAAGTCTGGGGCTTGGCTAAAATCACCTTCTGCCCGTCCAACACACCCTTGCCAATCAGGGCCTTGTGCTTTCGCTCTGCAACGTCGATACCCACCTCGTCCGCCAGCTTATCGATTACCTCGAAGCCGATGTTGTGTCTTGTATTTACATATTCTCTGCCCGGATTGCCCAGGCCTACGATAATGATCATATTTAAATCCTCTTTATACTCTCTGAATTCAATCAAAAATAATCGCCGCAGTCCTCTGAAAACTTTAGGCGATTATTTAATCAACTATAATTAGGGATAACCCCTTATTGGTAATACCCTTGCTACTTTATATAGTAGTGTTAGATGGGTTTGTTGTCAATATGTTCTTTTCATTTACTGCTGGTGGTCAAACTCCGTTCTGGGAATACACTTATTGATAACAAAATGTGTGACAGGTTTTTCCAGATAATAAAAAGCAACCCCTGCCACAACACAATTTACTATGTTAAATACTAATTGCGCACTGCGCCCCTCAATCATTTCATACATAGAATCAGCAAAGTTATAATATATCATCTGTACAAGAAAAATATTAAAAGAAGCCTTTCCCACAACTTCAAGGGGCTTACAAGCCAACCTTCCTTTTTGCAATAGCCATCCCAATATAGGTATCACAAACAGGCAAACCACAAACGAAGTTGAGCTCCAATAAGTAATAATCTTAGGGCTATATGTTGCATATGAGAACAGATAAATAAATCCCATACCTGCCACAACACTGCCTACTCCAATTATTATAGACCGATAATTTCGTTGTATTTTAACCATTGCAAAATAACAGCCGGCTGCAATAATGAATAAATATCTGAATATCAATAAACGATAAAACCCATCGTTCATCCCATATGCGCATTTTAGGATTTCATATCCAGCATTTAATAAAAAGGCATAAACTAATCCTTTCCATTGATATTTTTTAATCAAAAAATAAATGAAAGGAAACACAAAAATAAATTGTATCATAATCGGATAATAATAACTTCCCTGCCCATATCCACCACGGATATAATCCATTGTCACGGCCAGAATACCATATGTCTTAATATTCACTTGAAAAACATTAAATATTCTAAATACAATCCATTCCATTATAAACGCCATCGTATAAGGGATCGTATATCGTATTATCTTTTTCAATACAACAGCCTTATTATAAGCTGCTTCTATTTTCAAAATCTTTCTATTTTCAAATGCTACTGAAGATACATACCCGGAAATCATCATAAAACAAGGAACCGCTAAAATAACCGTAAACGGAAATAAATATTTCCTTACCTCCACTATCTCAAACGGGAAATGTAGTATAATTACCCAAATAATCAAAAGGCCCTTCAAACAATCAATACTTCTACTTCTTTGCATTGCCCATCTCTCCCTTATTTTACATATTGTTAAGACTAGTTTACGCGCTCTTAATACATTCGTCAATGAATGGGTAACACTTTATTAAAAAGGGCGCCCCTCTCAGGGACGCCCCAACACTTGGCTTGACCTTAAAATTCAGCTTCATCCGGCTCGCTTAAGGACTTTTCATAAGCGGAAAGAATGGTATCCTGCAGTCTGTTTCTGGTGTCAGAATTGATAGGGTGAGCGATATCTCTGTGCTCTCCATCCACGGACTTCTTACTTGGCATTGCAATGAATAAGCCCTTCTCGCCATCAATGACCTTGATATCATGAACCACAAATTCATTATCCAAGGTAATGGACACGATTGCCTTCATCTTTCCTTCCTTAGTAATCTTGCGAACACGAACATCTGTGATCTGCATGAGTCTTACCTCCTTGGTTCTTATTTAATTTTTCTTCTACAGAACAAATCTCTCATTTTTTTCAATAACAATCTTCACGCCATCTTCTCCCACATAACGTGAACCTGCTTTAATGGTACCGCGGCTTTCCACGATACAATTCTCAATATAGGCGTTGTCGCCGATATACACATCATTTAAAATGATGGAATTCTTGATTACACAACCGTTTCCGATATAGCTCTTCTTGAAGATTACGGAGTTCTCCACCTCACCGTTTACAATACATCCACTGGCTACCAAACTGTTCTTCACATTGGAGCCCACATTGTATTTTGCAGGAGGAAGGTCATCAATCTTAGAATAGATATCCGGGTATTCCTTGAAGAAATACTTTCTTACATCCGGTTTTAAGAAGTCCATATTGGTGCTGAAATAATCCTCTACGGATGCGATATTTCTCCAGTAATCCTTAATCTTGTATCCTACAATCTTCTTCTGCTCTCTGTAACGAACTAAGATATCCTGTACAAAATCATATCTGTCTTCTTCTGCACATTTCTCAATCATTTCGATGAGCTGGCGTCTGCGGATGACATAGATACCGCAGGATACGGTGTTGCTCTTTGCCTTTAAAGGCTTCTCTTCGAAATCAACGATTCTGCATTCCTCATCCATACGGAGAGTACCGAAACGCTCCATTTCAAAGCCCGGCTCCATATCCCTGCACACTACGGTGATATCTGCCTTTTTCTCGATATGATATTCTAAAACTTTACCAAAATCTAATTTATAGATACCGTCACCGGATGCAACCACTACATAGGGCTCATGGCTCTTCTTTAAGAAGTCCAGATTCTGATAAATAGCATCTGCGGTGCCTCTGTACCAGTTACTGTTGTCCGCGGTCACTTCCGGGGTAAGTACAAATAAGCCGCCCTGCTTACGTCCAAAATCCCACCACTTGGAGGAGCTTAAATGCTCGTTTAAGCTCTTTGCATTGTACTGGGTAAGTACTGCAACCTTCTGAATATGAGAGTTGGACATATTACTTAAGGTAAAATCGATGCTTCGATAGCTACCTGCCACAGGCATTGCACAAATTGCACGCTTCTGTGATAATTCTTTCATTCTGCGGTTATTACCGCCTGCTAAAACGATTCCTATTGCTCTCATATTATTCACCTGCCTTAATCAATGTTTTTCCGCTTGCCATGGTCAAATTATCATAGTCGGCAGCGCAGGTTACGCCAAATACCACGGAATTCTTTCCGATGGTAACGCCGTCAGGAATTACGCTCCTCTCACCGATGGTGGTAATTCCATGATTATAAATATGAGGTGCGGTTTCGTTCTGCGCCTCTTCGCCGGCACCTAAGGTTACCTTATTGCCAATCGTTGTATTCTCAGCGATAATTGCCTTATCAAATACACATTCATCACCAATCTGGGTATTGTTCATAATGATGAAGTCTCTGATGACGGTACCCTTACCGATGGTTACGCCACAACCGATAACAGAGTTATAAACCTCACCATAAATCTCCGTACCTTCACCGATGATACTTCTTTCCACAACACTGTCAGCAGAAATGTACTGTGGAGGAAGAATATCACTCTTGGTGTAAATCTTCCAGTACTCCTCGTATAAATTGAACTCCGGAACAATATCGATAAGCTCCATATTTGCTTCCCAGTAAGAGCTTAAGGTTCCTACATCCTTCCAATAACCATTGAACTCGTAAGCGTACAATGGTGCTCCCTTCTCATGGCAGTAAGGAATGACATGCTTACCAAAGTCAAGAGCCGGCTGCTCAGCCATAGCAACGAGAGCGTCACGCAGAGTCTTCCAGTTGAAGATATAGATACCCATACTTGCCAGATTACTTCTGGGATTTTCCGGTTTTTCTTCAAATTCGGTAATTCTTCTGTTCTCATCGGTAATCATGATACCGAAACGGCTTGCCTCCTCCATGGGAACCGGCATAACGGCGATAGTAACCTCCGCGCCATTTTCCTTGTGGAAGTCCAGCATTACCTCATAGTCCATCTTGTAAATATGGTCACCAGAAAGAATCAGTACGTATTCCGGATTAAAGCTCTCCATATACTCTAAGTTCTGGTAAATCGCATTGGCAGTACCAGTATACCATTCACTGTTAGAACTCTTCTCATATGGTGGAAGTACGGTAACACCACCGATATTACGGTCCAAATCCCAAGGAATACCAATTCCAATATGAGAATTCAATCGTAAAGGCTGATACTGGGTAAGTACACCTACCGTATCCACGCCGGAATTAATACAGTTGGAAAGTGGAAAATCGATAATACGATATTTCCCGCCAAATGCCACTGCTGGCTTCGCAACCTTGGAAGTCAGAACGCCCAGACGACTTCCCTGTCCCCCTGCAAGAAGCATGGCAATCATTTCTTTCTTAATCAAAATCAAGCCCTCCATTTCATTTCTGTCATCATCTGAAGCCTAAATACTTTTCTCTCACGTCTATCTAAGCGATGATTTTGTACTAATTATTATAGCATACCCCAACCGGAAAGTGAATAACAATTACCAAGAAAATGTCGAATTCCCTGCTTTTTTCGTATATTTTTCACAACATTTCCATATAATTTCTCTCTGTCATTTCCTGCAAATCTATGTTAGAATGAAAGGTACGAATGAGTTCGCTTAGATTGGAGAAAAGCTATGTACAAACTAGACTTTAATAATCCTGTTTCCATATACTTTATCGGCATCGGCGGCATCAGCATGAGCGGCCTTGCCCAGGTGCTTCATAACGCCGGCTTTACCGTGTCCGGTTCTGACTGGCACTCCTCTGCCATTACCGAAGGCCTTGAGAAAAGAGGCATCTGTGTAAAATATGGAGAAAGTGCTGAGCATATTACCGATGATATCGACGTTGCTGTACTGACAAGCGCAGTTCACGACAATAATCTGGAATTTCAGGCACTTTTAGCCAAAGGGATTCCCTACATGTCCAGAGCTGAGCTTCTTGGACAGATGATGAAGAATTACGAAATGCCCATCGCCATCAGTGGTACTCACGGAAAGACTACAACCACTTCCATGGTTTCCGAGATTCTTTTAGAAGGCGAGATGGACCCAACGCTTTCCATCGGCGGTATTTTAAAGACCATCGGTGGCAATATCCGCATTGGTAATTCCGGTTACTTTGTTACCGAAGCCTGCGAATATACCAACAGCTTTTTAAGCTTTTTCCCGAAGGTTTCCATTATCCTGAATATCGATGCGGATCATCTGGACTTTTTCAAGGATCTGGAGGATATCCGCAATTCCTTTAAAAAGTTTGCCCAGCTCCTTCCTAAGGACGGCTACCTGATTATCAACAGCGATATTGACAACTATGAGGAAATTACTGCAGGGCTGTCCTGCAAGGTAATCACCTTCGGCCACGACCACGCTGCGGATTATCGCCTTAGCAGCATCTCCTATGATGAAATGGGCAATGGCAGCTTCGCTGTCACTACGAAAGCCGGCATGACCAGGGAGTTCTCCTTAAGCGTGCCCGGTGAGCACAATATCATGAACGCACTGTCTGCAATCTGTCTGGCAGATATTTTAGAGGTTCCGGCAGAAGTGACAAGCAGAGCGCTTCTGAACTTCCACGGTACCGACCGCCGCTTTGAATATAAAGGAACCATAAACGGCATTACCATCATCGATGATTATGCTCATCACCCCACAGAGATTGAAGCCTGCTTAAAGGCTGCAAAGGGGTGCGAATATAAGAATCTTTGGTGCATTTTCCAGCCCCACACCTATACCCGTACAAAGGCTCTGATGGCGGATTTTGCAAAAGCTCTCTCCCTGGCAGATAAGGTTGTTCTGGCAGATATCTATGCAGCCCGGGAAACCGATACCCTGGGGATCAGCTCCGTAGATTTACAGAAGGCACTACAGGCCCTGGGCAGGGAGGCCTACTATTTTCCTTCCTTTGAAGAAATTGAAAATTTCCTTTTAGAAAATTGCATAAACGGTGACATGTTGATAACTATGGGTGCCGGAGATGTGCTGAAAATCGGCGAAAATCTACTTTCCAAATAGTTATCCACAATATCCACATTTTTTCGAGGAATTTTTCCCCGTAGAAAATGTGGATATTTTTTGCTTTCCTGTGGAAATCTTTTCCACCAAAGAAAGCCTTGATTTATCCTCTTTTTACGCTTTTTCCAAAAAGGTTATCCACAGATTCCACATTATCCACAAAAACCGGAAAACCCAGTGTTTTCAAGGTTTCTCGGCATTTTGCCTATTTCTTTTTAAAAATTCCTATGCTATAATCCATAATGCTCGCCCAAAGAGAAACACTCTTTGCGGGAAGGAATGGTAACTGTTGAAAGGACTGATGAGATGGCTCGTTTGAAGATTTACAAGGATAAGCACGTGGACTCCACGGTGATTCCCAATATTTTTATAGATGAATATATGGAAGATGCCAACGACACCCAGCTCAAGGTCTATCTATACCTTATCCGTATGCTGAACGCCGGCATGGCCACCAGCGTATCGGATATTGCGGACAAGTTCGGTCACACGGAGAAAAACGTACTGCGTGCCATGAAATACTGGGAGAAAAGAAGCCTTCTTTCCTTAGAATATGATGAGGACAAGAATCTGGTGGGTGTACAGATTTGCGATTTGACCCACAAGGAGCCCTCCGGCTGCGAATTAAAGCTTCAGGCGGCTGAGGTAGCCACTTTCCCCACTCCTGTGAAGGAAATGCCCGTAAAGGAAGAGAAAAAGCTTCCGGAACCCGAAAAAGCGCCTTCCTATGTGAAGCCGAGCTATACTGCGGAGCAGATGCAGAGCTTCTGCAACGATGACGCCATCGAGGAAATTCTGTTCCTTGCCCAGACCTATGTGGGCAAGACACTGACTGCTTCCGATATGAAGACAGTGATTTTCTTTTCCGATGTACTCCATTTCTCCAATGATTTGATTGACTACCTGCTACAGTACTGTGTAGAGCTGGGCAAAAAGGATTTCCACTATATGGAGAAGGTCGCTATCAGCTGGGCGGAGCAGGGTATCACCACCCCCCAGGAGGCATACGACGCATCCAGCAAGTATAACAAATCCGTATACACCATTATGAATGCCTTGGGGAAAAACAGTACTCCTACCAATAAGGAAATGGAATATATCATCCGCTGGACAAAGGACTACGGATTTTCCAACGAAATTATCATGGAGGCCTGCGACCGTACTGTTCTGGCTACGGACAAGCACCGTTTTGAATATGCGGAAGGAATTCTCAAAAACTGGAAGCTGAATAATGTAGAAAAGAAGGAAGATATTTCCCAGATGGATGCCCAGTATCAGAAATCCCGCACCAAAGCGGCGGCACCAAAGGCAAGTGCTTCCGGTTCCAATAAATTCAATCAGTTCGCGCAGAATACATATGATTTTGCCAAATTGGAACAGGAATTATTAAGTAATTAACATAAAGGAGATTTCGTTTTGTCACTTACCAAGGCTCAATACGATGAAATCCAGAGAGAATATCAGGAGACGCAAAACCAGAATCACCGCCTCCTGCAGGAGCGCAGGGAAGAAGTTTTTTCCGCTCTGCCCGAGTATCAGAAATTATCCGGAGAGATTGCTTCTTTATCAGTAAAGCATGCCCGGCTGCTTTTAGAGGGCGATGAGAATGCCTTGCAGACACTGAAAGGCAGGATTTCCGTTCTTTCTTTGGAGAAGAAAAAACTGCTCACCTCTGCCGGTTTTCCGGAAAACTATTTAGAACCCATTTATACCTGTCCCAAATGTCAGGACACCGGTTTTATGGGCAGTGAGAAATGCAGCTGCCTTCGTCAGAAGGAGATTTCTCTTTTATATGAACAATCAAATATTCAGGAACTTATTCAGCGGGAGAATTTTGACACCCTTTCCTACACATACTATCAGGGTGAGGATTTAAAACGCTTTGAAACTGCAGTGGGCATAAGTAAAAATTTTGTGGCAGGTTTTTCCAAACACTATCAAAATTTATTCTTTTATGGTACAGTAGGTACGGGGAAGAGTTTTTTGTCCGGCTGTATCGCCGGGGAACTACTCTCGCAGGGATATTCCGTTATCTATTTTAGTGCAAACGGCCTATTTGAGCAGCTTGCCAGTTATTCATTTAACACAAAATTAAAAGAAAGCCTTTACAATTTTTACAAAGACTTATACAATTGTGACTTGATGATTATCGACGATTTAGGAACGGAAGTGACAAATTCTTTTGTAACCTCCCAATTATTCGGACTGCTTAATGAACGTCACCTGCGCCAGAAGGCAACCATTATTTCTACAAACTTGGGGTTAGAGGAGCTGCGCGACAGATATTCCGACCGTGTATTCTCCCGTATTACAAGTAATTATTCGCTGTGCAAATTATCCGGACCGGATATCCGCATCAGTAAGAAATTATCTGGAAAACTATCCTAGAGCGAAGAAAGTGAGGACTTATTTCATGGTAAACCGTGAAGAAAAACGTAACTTGGAAACCATCCCTGTGGGATCACTTGGTTTGATTTCCTTAGAGGGCTGCAAAATTCTTGGAGACAAAGTTGACAAGTTCCTTGTTAAATGGAGGACAGAGCGCGAAAGCGAGCACAAGGATTCTTTAGCCTTTGCAGGTTATCAGCGTGATTCCTACCAGTTGGGGGCAAAGGTTCCCCGGTTCGGTTCCGGCGAAGCCAAGGGTATGATTTTAGAATCTGTCCGCGGTACCGACCTTTATCTTTTGGTTGATGTATGTAACTACAGCTTAACCTATTCTCTTTGCGGTCATGAGAATCACATGTCTCCGGACGACCATTACCAGGACTTAAAGCGTATCATCGCTGCCGTAGGTGGTAAGGCCCGCAGAATTACGGTGATTATGCCTTTCTTATATGAAAGTCGTCAACACAAGAGAAGTTCCCGCGAGTCTTTAGACTGTGCTCTTGCTCTTCAGGAGCTTGTACGTATGGGTGTCGACAATATTATTACCTTTGATGCACATGACCCTCGTGTCCAGAATGCGATTCCGCTTCACGGCTTTGAGACTGTGCAGCCCGCTTACCAGTTCATTAAGGGACTTCTGCACAATGTAAAGGATTTACAGATTGATTCTAACCATATGATGATTATCAGCCCGGATGAAGGCGGTATGAAGAGAGCTATTTACATTGCCAATGTACTTGGATTGGATATGGGTATGTTCTACAAGCGCCGTGATTACACCCGCATCGTAAACGGACGTAACCCCATCGTTGCTCATGAATTCTTAGGAAGCAACGTAGAGGGCAAGGATGTAATCATCATCGACGATATGATTTCTTCCGGCGAAAGCATGATTGAAACCGCTGCTGCATTAAAAGCAAGAAAGGCCAACAGAATCTTCGTATTCTCCACCTTCGGTCTTTTCACCAACGGTCTGGAGAAATTTGATAAGGCTCACGCAGAAGGCGTTATCGATAAGGTTCTGACCACGAACCTTGTATACCAGACACCGGAGCTTTTAGAGCGTGACTGGTACATCAACTGCGATATGAGCAAATACATCGCTTACATTATCGATACTTTAAATCACGATTCTTCCATCAGCGATTTATTGAATCCAAGCGAAAGAATTCACAACATTGTGAACAGATACAAAAAAGGCGAATTATAAGCATTTTAAAAGGACGATTACCTTGGGGCAGTCGTCCTTTTTTACACTCTTATTTACTCAAAATACGTAATAAACTGATTTCCGTTTTCCTCAAACCATTTGGTGGAATCATTCAATCCCTTCTTGTACAGTTTTCCTGTAGATGGTTCAAAAATCACCACATTGAACTCGTTAAAGCCGGTAATCAGTACTGCTTCTCCGTTACTGAGCATTGCCAGTACCGGAATATCCCGATTCACAAAGTACAACATGGCATCCATGGGACATCCCAAAAATTCCGCAACCTGCACATCCGGCAGATTTTCACTGAGAATATCCAAAACGCTCTGTCCCTGGTCCAAAAGCTCCTGGGAGCTGCGATTGATTCCCTTGAATTTCAATATGGTATCCAGACAGACTGCAAGAGAAGCTTCTTCTTCCACCTTCTCCGGTTCCTTGATAGCCATGATCTGGTTTCTATTTACACGGTTCCCTTTAATCCATATGGTCTTCCCCTGCTCATCCATAATGCTTCCGGATACTTCATAGGCCCGGGACACCGCTTCCTGCGCACTTAGATAGATACCTTCCAGCCCGCCCGCATAATTCACATAATACAGCGGTTCCTTCTCTGCACTTTCCAAAATAGTGCTTCTGGCACCCTCAAACACCACTTCTTTCGGGGTAAGTACCTTTACGCTTTTCGTATCCACCGTACTACGCACCTGCAACTGCACGATTTTCTCATACACATCCACTGCCGCCACTACAATCTTATTCTTTGTAGTCTTCTGCTCCATATTGTTCATAATATGCTCCGGCGTGGTCTCCCGGTACTTGCCATCCTCATCCCGTTCCATCCTGGATAGGGTAATCTGATTCTCTTCGATAGAAATATCCATGGTGTAAATATTATCCTGCCGGTATTCCTTCAAAAGCTCCCCGGCTGTATTTTTGATGCAAACCTTATACATGGGGAAGAACACCGTTCCCACCTCATGTATGGTAATATCCTCTTCTCTGGCAATACCATAGATGACATCCTCGCCCATGAAGCCAAGGGGCATAATATGCTCTCCCACACCGGCAGAAATGGTCAGCTTTTCCCCACTCTTTAAATTCATTAAGCGAAGCTGATTATCTTCATTCCACACAATAATCTCGTGGGAATCCGAGATGACAAGAGCATCGTCATCCTGTACCACCTCCAGCATGGTTCCCAGCTTTTCATTTACATCCACTTCATAAATGGTGTGATCCAGATACAGATACAGACGCTTATCCTTATCCAAAAAGAGAAGCTTCTCTAAATCATTTTTCAACATGGAATAAGGCTTATCATAGGGGATATACACCTCTTCCTCCACCGTATTTTTATTGCTGTCATAACGGTAGAGCTGTATTCCCACTTCGCCCTCATGACGTCCCCTGTTCATATAACCATAGACCACAAATTCTACATTGCCGCCCTCATCCACGCTCAGGATCTTGATATCATGCCGGTCATAAATGTAACGGTTACTCATATTCTCCGTATCATAAAAGCTAAAGAGCACCGCCAGCTTATTGGTAGTCACGTTGTAGCTGCAAAGCTTTCCTGCCACAGAGAATACCACAATACTGCCGTCCTCACTTTCCACCATGGGGATATCCTCCCCGGTGATTCCCAGCATGATCTTATCGTTGGCAAATAAGCTGCTGTTCACTGCCGGCACCTGGGTCATAGTTCTTTCAAAGTCCAGAAGATAGGTCCTGTCCGCCGTGTAACGGATACGGTAGTATTCCTCTACGAAGTAGTAGGTAGGCGCCTTTCTGTCCCCTCCCGATACCAGACTGTGTACGGTAAAGGATGCGGTCTGGGTAGCCAGCTCACACAGGGTAATCGCTGGCTCTGCCACCTCCTTAACCTTCAAATCTCCCCAGGTCACCTGGGACAATTTGCTGTGAATATCCACCTTATGAAAGGTGGTATTGTCCCCCTTGGAGTTGGTTTCCAGATATTTGGTTAAGCTCTGAGCCGCCTCCTTATCAAAGGTTTTCTCATGAAAATCCCTGACATACTGGAGCTTTTCATAGGTATACATATTATCCGCCCAAATCATACGGGTATGATACTTAATTTCCCTGCCACCTTCTTCCTTTACAAAGATGGTAAGGGCGTATTCTGTATTTTTCTCAATCAAATCCTTTACGGCGGTATGTACCGTAATCAAGTCCTGCTCCTGAATATAATCTGCTACCGGCGTATGCTCTATGAGACGGCTGCCATCACTGCTGCGAACCTCCACGGCAATTTCCGCTATCGGCTCTGAAAATTCTGTCACTACAAAATCCAGTTCCCGGTTCTCCCCCAATACGGTAATACTTTCCCGCTGGTAGGTCACATCCATATCCGCCAGATATCCATGCAGCTCATTGTAAAGGATGTCCTCTTTTTGCAATGTCACCACCGGAAGGGTTGCCGCCCCCATTTCCATGGTCAGATTACTGTTTCCCTTGTTCATCACCCGACTGCTGACAACCAGCGTCACAAAGAAAACCGTGATAAATAGCAAGGCTTTCGCTATAAATTTCTTCATTCTTTCTATCCTTATATCCGTAATTACTTAAGAAGCTTTGCCAAAGTAGGGTCTACATGCAATCCCTCCATGGTCTCCTCTATGGTGGTCTGTCCCGGCTTCATGCTTTTCTTTACACCACCGCTTCTCTTCACTGCCCGAATCAGCAGATTTTTGGGTGTATGCTCCATATCGATAAACTCCAGAATCTGGGTATCATATCCCTGCTGCTCCAGTAGATTGGCACGGATGGCATCGGTAATCAGCGCCGCCACTTTCTCCTTAATCAGCCCATACTTTAACACCGGTGCCAGAAGGTCGTTCTTCATCTGGCGATTCAATTCGTGCTGACAACAGGGAACTGCCAAAATTACCTGTGCGCCCCACTTTACTGCCTTTTCCAGGGCATAATCCGTGGCGGTATCGCAGGCATGAAGGGACACTACCATGTCCACACTGTTCTCTCCCTGATAGGTACTGATATCTCCTACCTCAAAGGTAAGCTTGTCATACCCGCACTTCTGTGCCAGCTCATTACAGTGGGCAATCACATCCTTTTTCAAATCCAGTCCTGTCACTGCAATATCCCTGCCCTGCAATTGGTGGAGATAATAGTACATGGCAAAGGTAAGATAGGATTTGCCACAACCAAAATCAATAATGCGAATGGTTCTGTCCTTTGGAAGTTTATCCAGAATATCCTCGATAAATTCCAGATAACGGTTAATCTGGCGGAATTTATCATAGCGGTTTTTGGCAATTTTCCCCTCCGGGGTCTGCACGCCCAGCCCCACCAGAAAATCCACCGGCTCTCCTTCCCGGAGAATGTACTGCTTTTCCCGGTTATGGGACAAATCCCTATTCTTACTTTCCGCAGGCGCGTTTACACGCTTTACCTTCACGGTCATTTTCCCCTTTTTGCTGACCAGAACGGTAGCCTGCAGGGTATTCCCCTTCAGCTCCGCCTGCTTCATTTTCCCGGAAAGAGCCTCTGTCACCTGCTGTGCTATTTCCTCTGCATTATAATTATGATGAAAGACCTGGGTGCCACGGTAGAGCGTCTGCTGAAACAGAAGCTCCCCCTTTAGCTCCACCGGTCTGATTTTAATCTTCGTCGCATATTCTTTGTCCGTAGTATTGCTCAGAATAATGTGCTCCAAATCTCGATTCAGCACCTCCTGCAACACCTTTTGTAATTCTTCCATAATCTTATTTCCTCTAGAAAATCCAATAAGTTTTCCTTTTCCCGTGCCGTCTCTTGTACACCTCATTACATAATAACACATAAATCAGCGCTTCGAAATGCTCATCTTCCGGCAAGGGCTCCATGCTTTCATTTGCTTCCTTGCGCAATATGTCCACCATGGACATGGCTATCCTCTCCATACTGATGCGGTCGGGATACTCGTCATAAATCATGCTGCCTTCGTAATCCATCTTATCCAGCATTTCCATCACCCTGCTCTGATACCGCTTCACGCGGTCAGGGTACATCTGTCCAAAGTACTCCAAATCCCGGATGGGATTTCCTTCTTTTCCATCCATCCCCGGATAAGTCATATAAAATGGCAAAATCCTACGGTTAAAATCCATATGATACCACCTGATTTCTCATTTATAATATCATATGCCGTAGGATCTTTGCCATGTGCAATTTTTTCAGAGACATACAGATTTGAGGAAACATACCTTGCAAGCTTGTTTGCAAAGGGATGTTTACACAAATCTACACGGCGAGAAGCCATGCATTTGCGAATGGTCCCTGAATAAATATAATATCTTCATTACTTTAAAACTTCTATACGCGCCACTGCTCGCATTAGGGCTGTCTGCGCTCTGAGTATATCCGTTTCCGGTGTGGCGGTGCGAAGGCGTTCTTCCGCTCGCATTCTTGCCGCTTCCGCTCTATCCCTGTCGATTTCATCAGGCCATTCAATGATTTCCGCCAGAAGAGTTACCTTTTCCGGTAAGATTTCTGCAAAGCCTGCATGTAATGCAGCCTGCTTCTCTTCTCCGTCTGCTTCATAAATGGTCAGAATTCCCGGCTTTACAATAACTGTCATGGGGATATGTCCGGGCAAAACACCGATTTCGCCCTCTGAGGTATTCATCTCTATCATCTTTGCCTCGCCCTTGTAGAATACTCTGTCAGGCGTAATGATTTCCAAGGTAAAGTTATTATATGCCATAAAACCTTCCCTTCTGATTAGCCCTGGACTTTTGCCAAAACATCATCAATGCTTCCTGCATTTAAGAAGTAGCTCTCCGGGATATCGTCATGCTTTCCTTCCAGAATCTCTGCAAAGCCACGGATGGTCTCATTGATAGGAACATACTTACCTTCCAGTCCGGTAAACTGTCCTGCAACGAAGAAAGGCTGGGATAAGAATCTCTGTACCTTTCTCGCACGGGAAACTACCAGCTTATCATCCTCGGAAAGCTCGTCCATACCAAGGATGGCGATAATGTCCTGAAGCTCCTTATATCTCTGCAGAATCTCCTGCACACCACGGGCAACTCTATAATGCTCCTCACCAACAATACGAGGGTCAAGAATTCTGGAGGTGGACTCCAGAGGGTCTACTGCCGGATAAATACCAAGCTCTACGATGGAACGAGAAAGTACCGTGGTCGCATCCAAGTGAGCGAAGGTAGTCGCCGGAGCAGGGTCCGTTAAGTCGTCCGCAGGCACATAAACTGCCTGAACAGAGGTGATGGAACCGCTCTTAGTAGAGGTAATACGCTCCTGAAGGGCACCCATCTCGGTCTGAAGGGTCGGCTGATAACCTACTGCAGAAGGCATACGTCCAAGAAGTGCAGATACCTCACTACCTGCCTGGGTGAAACGGAAAATATTATCGATGAAAAGAAGTACGTCCTTACCACCCTTATCACGGAAGTACTCTGCCATGGTAAGTCCGGTAAGACCAACTCTCATTCTCGCTCCTGGTGGCTCATTCATCTGACCAAATACCATGGTGGTCTTATCAAGTACGCCGGACTCTGCCATTTCATGATAAAGGTCATTACCCTCACGGGTACGCTCACCTACGCCGGTAAATACGGAATATCCACCGTGCTCGGTAGCAATATTACGAATCAGCTCCTGAATCAGTACGGTTTTACCTACTCCCGCACCACCGAACAGACCGATTTTACCACCCTTCTGATAAGGGCAGAGAAGGTCTACGACCTTGATACCGGTCTCTAACAGCTCTTTTTCCGTGGACTGCTCTTCAAACTTGGGAGCAGCTCTGTGAATCGGCTCGTAGTTCACTTCTTCCGGAGCCGGCTTGTTGTCGATTGGCTTACCCAGAACGTTGAAAATACGTCCAAGGGTATTCTCACCAACAGGAACGGAAATAGGAGCACCTGTAGCAACTGCCTCCATACCACGCACCAGACCGTCGGTGGTATCCATTGCGATACAACGTACGGTGTCATCACCTAAGTGCTGTGCTACCTCTACAGTAAGCTCACCGCCGTTCTTACGCTGGATTACAATTGCTTCGTTAATTTCAGGCAGTCGTCCGCTTTCAAAACGAATATCCAAAACCGCGCCAATAATCTGGCTGATTTTTCCTTTATTAACTCCTGTCATAATCTGTTAATATCCTTTCTTTTATCCCCGGTTACGAAATAGCTTCCGCTCCGGCGATAATCTCTGTTAATTCCTGAGTAATAGAGCCCTGACGTGCTCTATTATATTTAAGCGTCAAATCACTAATCATTTCTTCCGCGTTACTGGTTGCATTATCCATTGCCTGCATACGGGCACCATTCTCACTGGCCAGCGCCTCTACGAGGCCACCGTAAATGAGACTGGTAATGTATTTTGGAATCAGCATATTCAGCGCGTCCTCTTCCTCCGCCTCAAAGTTCATCAGTGCCTTGCTCTCTTCCTCCTCTGTCAGCTCCTGCGGCTCTACAGGTAACAGCTTTAAGAGAGTGGGTACATGACTCACGGTATTTTTGAATGCGGTGTAAGCCAGATAGATTTCCCCGATTTCTCCCTCTTCGAAAGCCTTTAAAAGCTCATCGCAAAGATGCATGGCATCTCTGTAACATGGAGCCTCCATAACCTCCGGTAAATCCATCTTAATCTCATAGCCATCCTTTGCCAGGGCATCCTTCCCCTTATTACCGATGGCGTAAATCAGTACATTGTCCTTATCAAACCCTTCCTGACTTTTCACCATCTTGATAACATTGGAATTGTAGCCGCCGGCCAAACCTCTGTTGGAGGTGATAACAATCACGGCCTTCTTTGGAGCTTCGGCTTCCCTTAAGTACTTGTGGTCAACGCCTCCGGTTCTTGCCAGAATACTGTTCACCGTACTGTACATACATTCAAAATAGGCTTTGGAACGCTCTGCATCGGCTCTTGCACGCTGCAGTTTAACGGTAGAAACAAGCTTCATTGCTTTGGTAATCTGCTGCGTACTCTGAACGCTGCTTTTGCGACGCTTTATGTCACGCATTGATGCCATATTCTACTCCTTTTCTTTCATGCGTTTATCTAAACGCAGCCTTGAATTCTCCAATCGCAAGAATAAGCTTCTCTTCCACTTCGTCGCTCATTACCTTCTCTTCCTTGATGGAACGAGGAATCTCTGCATACTTGGTATCGATAAATTCAAAGAACTCCTTCTCAAATCTGGTAATGTCTTCTACAGGAATATCCAGCAGATATTTCTTGGTTACTGCGTAGATAATGAGTACCTGATATTCTACAGGCATTGGTTCATACTGCTTCTGCTTTAATACCTCTTTAATTCTTTCACCCTGTGCCAGCTTTTCCTTGGTATCTGCATCCAGCTCGGAACCGAACTGTGCAAAGGCTGCAAGCTCACGATACTGTGCCAGCTCCACACGAATAGGTGCTGCAATCTTCTTCATTGCCTTAATCTGTGCCGAACCACCTACTCGGGATACGGACAGACCTGCATTTACCGCCGGACGGAAACCTGCATTGAACATTTCGGTCTCTAAGTAAATCTGTCCATCGGTAATGGAAATAACATTGGTCGGGATATATGCAGATACATCGCCTGCCTGGGTCTCGATGATAGGAAGTGCCGTTAAAGAACCTCCGCCATACTCTTCGTTCATTCTCGCTGCTCTCTCAAGAAGTCTGGAATGAAGATAGAATACGTCACCGGGATATGCCTCACGTCCGGGTGGACGACGAAGCAGTAAGGAGAGGGTACGGTAAGCAGTTGCATGCTTACTTAAGTCATCGTAGATAACAAGAACGTCTTCTCCGTTCTCCATCCACTCCTCACCGATTGCACAGCCTGCATATGGTGCAATATACTGAAGAGGTGCCAGGTCACTTGCAGTAGATACTACTACGGTAGTGTAATCAAATGCACCAAACTCTTCCAGCGTCTTAACAATATTTGCTACGGTAGAAGCCTTCTGACCGATTGCAACATAAATACATTTTACATTCTGGCCCCTCTGGTTGATGATGGTATCCAGTGCGATAGCCGTCTTACCGGTCTGTCTGTCGCCGATAATCAGCTCACGCTGCCCTCTTCCGATAGGAACCATGGAGTCAATTGCCTTAATACCTGTCTGCAGAGGTGTATCTACCGACTTTCTGGTAATAACACCACTTGCAACTCTTTCAATCTGACGGTACTTATCCGTCTGGATGGGTCCCTTACCGTCGATAGGCTGTCCCAGCGCATTTACAACACGTCCGAGAAGAGCATTACCTACAGGAACCTCTACTACCCTGCCGGTAGTCTTTACCGTATCGCCTTCATTGATGTTCTTATGGTTACCGAGAAGTACTGCACCTACGTTGTCCTCTTCCAGGTTCAGCACCATGCCGTATACTTCTCCGGGGAACTCTAAAAGCTCGCCCTGCATGGCATTTTCAAGACCATGCACACGGGCAATACCATCCGCCACCTGGATAACCGTACCCACATCCGCAACATCCAATTCAGACGCATATCTTTTAATCTGTTCTTTAATAACAGAACTAATTTCTTCTGGTCTTAAATTCATGAAGCTACTATACCTTCCTTTCAATCAGTTCGCCCAACTGGATCTGTGATAACTGCTTTTTCATCTCCAGAAGTTTGGTTCGAACACTGCTGTCCACCACTCTGTCCTTGATACGGATAATCATACCGCCGATGATGTCCTCATCCACGCTGTAATGCATCTCCATTTTCTTATAGGGGGTGGTCTGAAGCAGTTTCTGTTCCACTTCCGCCTTCTTTCCGGCGCTAAGTGGAATCGCGGTTGTCACATATGCAACACCGATTTTTTTCTCTTCCTTCACTCTGTCTACAAAGTAGGAAAAGATGCTGTTAATATCGCGATAACGCTCTTTACTTACCACAAGCTTTAAAAAGCCCGTCATTTCCTTGCTGACACTGCCACTGAAAACATTGCCTACAATTTCCTGCTTCTCTGCTTTGGAAATCTTCGGATGCTTCATCAGCTTATCAAACTCCGGATTTTCCTCCAGAATCTTTCCAATACCCAGAACCTCTTCCAGATATGCGTCAGGCTTATTCTGTTCCATGGCCAGATCAAAGAGCGCTTCTCCATAGATTTTCGCTACTTGCTTAGCCATGTATCCTCACCTAATTCCTTCAGAGTCTCATCAAGCAGCTCTTCCTGAACCTGTGCATTCATGGATGCTGCCACAATCTTACCTGCCATTGCAGAAGCTACTGAGATAATTTCCTGCTTCACTTCATCTGCCAGCTTCTGCTTCTCCAGTGCAGCTTCGGTGCGGGCTCTCTCCATAATGCGGGCAGCTTCTTCCTTTGCCTTGGCAATAATTGCATTTTCATTCTCAAGGCCTCTTTTTCTGGCATCGCTAAGGATAGCTTCCGCTTCCTTATTTACCCCTGCCAGCTTGGCCTCGTATTCACTTTTTAAGCTTGCTGCTGCCTCACGATTCTGCGCAGTTTCTTCCAACTCATTCTTAATCTTATCTTTTCTGTCCTGCAGCATCTTACGTGCCGGATTAAAAAGAAGATAGCTTAATAAAATAAACAGGAAGAAAATAGCAATAATCATAAGCGTAGCATCCGCTATCAGCTGCCAGTCCAGGTCAAATAATCTTTCCATGGACTCTGCTCCCGTTAATATGATCATTGAAAACCTCCATTCCTTCTAAGTAATCGTCTTAGAATTAAGGTACTAAAGGCTTTACGAATAAAAGTAACATTGCAATTAACAAACCATATAAACCGGTGGTCTCTGCTACAGCCTGTCCCAATAACATGGTGGACATGATATCACCCTTTGCACCCGGGTTACGTCCTACTGCGGCTGCTGCCTGTCCTGCTGCATTACCCTGACCGATACCAGGTCCGATACCTGCGATAACTGCAAGACCTGCACCAATTGCTGAACATCCTAAAATAAAGTTTGTATTAAATTCCATTGTGTTTCACTCCTTTAAATAATTTTACTAATTATCTCCAACCTGGTCGGAAATATAAGTCATTGTTAACATACAGAATACATATGTCTGAATTGCTCCGGAGAACAAATCAAAGTACACATGTAGCGCTGCCGGCCATGCAGTAGCAATCCATCCCAGCAAACCATATATCAGAGCCATCATTACGGTTCCGGATAAAATGTTTGCAAACAAACGCAGGGATAAGGAAATCGGAACTGCAATCTCACCAATCAGGCTGACCACAAACCAAATTGGCAGCCATGGCGGTAATGGTGAACACATCCCCACAAAAATTTCCTTAGGGGAATGATATTTAAACTGTGCAAAATGAATCAGAATAAATGTCAAAAGACCCAAAGGAAGGGTAACACCATAGTCCGCTGTCGGTGGTCTGAGACCCAGAAGTCCGGATATATTGCTGAACAGGATAAAAATAAATACTGTTCCAATATAGTTTCTGTACCTCGGGGCTGCTTTTCCCATCGATCCTTCCACCATGCCGTCCAGCTTCTCCACAATCAGCTCCACCACATTCTGAAATCCGCCGGGTATTTCCGTCGCCTTACGCATAACAATGTTGGCAGCGATTGCAAAACCGATGAGAATCAGCATGACAAACAAAATCGACACATGTGTCGTTGTTATCCACACTTCATGACCGAAAAACTTATACTTAAAGATTCCATGCACCATGAAATCAATGTTTTCCGCGGCAGATAACAAAAGTCCATGTCCCATTGTCTCACCTCCTTCATATGAAATTTAAAAGCTTTTCAGGTTATTCCTCCTCATCCGGCATTGCCTGGGGAATCGGGTCCGTCTCCTGAAAAATAAAATTACAAAATTTATGAGTAAACGGCTGTAAATACGCCGCTACTTTCAAGGTTAACAGGCCTATAAAGGCATGTATGGGATTAAAAATCTTCGTGAGCATTAAAAGTGCCAAAAGCAGCGCCCACCCAAAATAGCGAATCATGGAGGATCTGGTAGCTGCACTGTATGCTCCTGCTCCCAGAGACAAGGCTTTATCCAGGGAAATATACATGTGCACCGCACTGGCAACAGCGGCGGCTACTCCCAGCCACATGGCTACAGAGAATTTCCAGGGCTCCGCTGTCACAAAAAGCCCCACAATCTGAATCACCACTCCCAGAAACAGAATCCCCATTATCAATTCCAGCAGTGCCCTGTTAAGTGCTTTGATTTTTTCCAGCATCTTTTTGCTCCCTCTCCTTCGATTCCTTTGCCTTTTCTTTCTCCGGCAGCTTCCAGAAACTCTTCATGATAATATATACGTTACGGAATCCGGCGATAGCCCCCACAAAGAAAAGCACTACCATCAGGTAAGAGGTCCCCAGTTTTTCATCCAACCATATGCCCAGAGCGGACATCAGGCAGATGGGAACAATCATATTAATGCCAAACTGGCTGATCATGGCCATAGCACGTTGCACAGGCCGGTAGTCTGTTTTTCTTTTTCTCATACCACAAATTATACTCATTTTTGCCAAATAAGTCTAGCAAAACAGTGCTTTTTTCGTGAATTTTCCATTAATTTGTTGAAAAATTCCATCCGCTGGAGTAGTATTTTACTATACAGTTGCATAGGAGGAATTTACCATGGAGAAACTACAGATTTTTCGTAAACGTTATATTCCCGATGAATGTATCTTATTAAAGGATGATATCATTATCCATCAGGATGATGAGCATATTATTACCAAATGGCAGACTTTAAATCCCAAAAGTACCTTTGCCAGAGGTTCTTCCTGCTATTTTCTGCAAAAGGGCTTCAAAATCAGTAAATTTTACCGGCACGATGGCACTCTTCTTTACTGGTACTGCGACATCGCCCAATTTGATTATGATGCTGCTGCCAAAGTTCTGACCATGACCGACCTTCTGGCAGATGTAATTGTCTATCCCGACGGCCGCTGTAAGGTGGTGGATTTGGACGAGCTTGCCCATGCCCACGAGAGCGGCATGATTACCGATAACCAGCTCCATGCCTCCTTAAATCAGCTAAACGTGTTACTCACCTATATTTACAAAGATAAATTCGACCAATTACAGGTTACATTAGAAAACCTCGGGCTCTAGACCCGAGGTTCTTTTTCTTTTATGCTTTTCTATCCAGAAGATTACAAATACATTTTCCGACAATAGTCAAAAGCTCAATATCGGAATCATTCCATTTACGGCTGGTTCCCAGCACGCTGAAGGATACCCAGGAATGGGGCTTTCCGTCCACCTTTCCCATACACTGAATGGTAGCGCCGATATCACTCTTTTTAAACTCCACGTATAAGTCCGGCATCACGGACACCAGCTTGGCCGCCTTGTTCTCTATGTATACACCATCCTTACCAAAGAGACGCAGATATCTCTCGTTCTGGAACAGACCATATACACCGTTTCTGCCTAAGAGATGATCCTCCGTACCACACACATAGCTGCGTCCATAATCCGTACATACGGAGATGGCATCAATATCCAGCACCTGACATACTGCGGGAAGTACACCTTCCTCTTTCAGGTAATCCACGCCACTTACGGTGAGACCACAGAAGAACTCGCTGAGTGCCTTGGTTTTCTTCTCCTTGGAAATACTGTATTTTACTGCATTTAAATGCTTATCACTCTGCTCATAGGAGCCATGAAGCTTCTCATCATAAATAATATGGCGATTCTTTCCCTTCTCCTTGGCAATGTATAATGCTTTATCTGCCTTGCTCATCAGCACCTCATAATCCGTACCATCGTCCGGATACTTGGAAACGCCGATGGATGCTGTCACCTTCAAATTGGGCGCAAACTCATAATAGAAGCCACGCACCATAGTCTTTAAGAAATTGCGAATCTCTTCTCTTTCTTCAATGCCATCAATGAAAAGATAGAACTCATCACCACCGAAGCGTCCTACAATTCCCCGTCTTCCCAGGGTTTTCTTGGCGATGGTGGCCATACGGCTGATGACCTCGTCTCCGAAAAGATGACCATAGGTATCATTGATGAATTTAAAGTCATCAATATCCATCATGACAATCCAGCGAACCTTGCCATCATTTTTACGAAGCTGCTCCAAAGAAAATTCTGCGGCGGCACTCTTATTAAGGAGTCCGGTTGCCGCATCCTTGGAAGAGGTCTTCAGGAAATATTCTTCCTCCTCTTCCTCGCTCTGGTTGATTGGCTGGAACACACCTATCATAAGGTTAATATCGGTTCTCATCTGTGCGCCATACACCTTACAGGGAACCTCACCCTCACCCCGGGCCTTGGTAAACTCCATCTCAAAGGACATGGTTCCTTCCTTCAGATAGGTCACAAAACGATTCATCTGCTCAATCTCCGCAAAATCACGTTTCACACTTTCCTTTCTTCCCATGAAAAGCTCATCTAAATCCGCATTCACCATCTGTGTCGCTTTTTCACTGGAATATCTGTATACAATAAAATTATTGGTGTTAATATTGTATTCAAAGAAAAAGAGTTTTGACCAGCTAAGGAAGTTACGATACTTCACCAGCCACTCCTCTGCCTTGTTATTACGAGCCTTCAACTGCTTATAATCATACATATATGCTCTATAAAGGTGCTCACCTTCCACCTCCATACGGGCAGAATTCTCCACATGAAAAAAGATATTGTGCACCTTTCCATTCAGATTATCTATGGTTGTGATACACTCCTTCGGCTCCTTTAACAGACCATCAATTCCCTTTAAAAGCTCCACTCCCTCCGGACCCAGAAAATCGGTCACAGGAAGAGAGGATTTTGTGTCTACAAACTGATAGTATCCCTCTGACGCATAAGCTACCGTCATATCCTGCCTGATATGAAGCTCACAGTCAAATATTCTGTTCTTGCCTTTTCTCTGCACACTACTCATACTATCCATACGTATTCCTCGCATATCTGTATTTTGTATAACTATTCCGCTCAATGCAAATTTCAAAAATATGTATTGCGAATGGCGCTCTGAACAGTTTCTAAACATCAATAAAAGATGTGGCCTCCAATGGAGATACCGGTAAGCCCTTCTATGGGAGTCCGGAAGTATACACAGTTCCCCACGTTGGTAACACCGGCCATGGCCTCGTCCGCTGCCTTGTAGCAATTTGCCGTGGCTTTATTATTCGCAAGTGCATATGCCAGACGTCCGCTTCCCACCGGTGAAAACTGCTTTCTCTGGTAGATTACCCCCACCACTGTATCGGGATACCTGCTACTGAGCACACGATTAATTACTACCGCTCCCACCGCCAGCTGTCCTGCATAAGGCTCACCTCCGGCCTCACAATATATGAGGTTGGCCAGAAGGTATCTGTCCCCTTCCGCGAACTGCACTTCGGAAATATCTCTCCAGGCAGAATTAGCAGCCAACTGGGACATCGCCAGTTCTTCCTCATATTTCTTCTTAAGGGCATCCAAATCCTCTTCCACCTGCTTCAGCTCATCTTCCTTGGCTTTGATATCCGCTTCCACATCGGAAATCTGATCCGCATAGTCAGCAATGGTACTGCTGGTCTGGGTAATCAGCTCCATTACTTTATTTTTCTCATTTTCCGCCAGAAGCTGCAATACACTCAGAGCCTCATTCTCCTCCTGCAGCCGTGCTTCCTCGGACTCAATATATTCTCTGGTAGCAATGATATTGTCCAGCATTTCCGCATTATAAGCGGCGATACTTTCAAAATACACTGCCTGATTCAACATATTCGCAAAGCTTCCCGCAGAGAAAATTGCTTCAAAAATCTTCTTTTCTCCCCGTATGTAATTGAACTGTATCTGCTTCTCCATACAGTCGTACTGCCAGCTTTCCGTCTCCCGAGCCTCCGTTAGCTTCGCCTGCGTATCCGCAATCTCCGCTTCCTTTGCCTCAATCTGATCCTCTAACTCTTCCAGACGCTGACTCACCGCTTCCAGTTCCGTGTTCAGTTCCTCAAGCTTCTGCTTTAAGGACTTCTGCTCCCCCTTTAAATCCTTGAGGTCTTCCTTGTTCTCCTTGTTTTCCTGCTCCAGCTCATTCTTAAGCTGCTCCTGCTGCTGAATCTGCTGCAGGGTGGAGCCGGTTGCATAGGAAACGGTCGGAATATTGCACACCAATATGGCAATGGTCAAAAGCAAGGCTTTATACGATTTTCTTCCCACAAAACGTTCTCTTCTCAATGGAATATCCAATCCTTATAACTTCATCGATACTTCTCTACCGGTTCTATGGTAAGGCTCATACTTCACTCCCGCCGCATCAAACATGCGCTTGGAAGCAATGTTCATAGGGGTTCCGTTGTACTTGTCGCTGTCGTATACCACTGTCTTGATTCCCGCCTGAATGATAGCCTTGGCACATTCATTGCAGGGGAATAAGGACACGTACAGCTTGGTTCCCTCTAAGGAGCCGCCCCGGTAGTTTAGAATCGCATTTAACTCACTATGTGTTACATATGCATATTTGCTGTGTAGTTCATCCCCTTCTCTGTCCCAGGGAAACTCTTCATCAGAGCACCCGGTAGGAAAGCCGTTGTAGCCCATGGACAAAATCTTATTGTCATTGCTGACAATACAGCAGCCCACCTGTGTATTGGGGTCCTTGGAACGCATCCCGGAAAGATGCGCCACTCCCATAAAATATTCATCCCAGCAAATATAATCATTTCTCTTAGTCATTATTTTGTACCAAAAATACGGTCTCCGGCATCACCAAGACCCGGGCAAATATATGCTGCATCATTTAAGCATCTGTCCAGATGTCCTACATAAAGCTGTACATCAGGATGTGCCTTCATCAGTCTGTCAATCCCCTCCGGTGCAGCAATCACGCACATGAACTTAATATTCTTACCACCGCGGGCTTTGATGAAATCCACTGCAGAAACTGCGGAGCCGCCGGTCGCCAGCATAGGATCCACCACCACAATGGTTCTCTGGTCAATGGGATTGGGAAGCTTACAATAATACTCCTCCGGTTCATGGGTCTCCTCATTGCGGCAAAGGCCGATGTGACCAACCTTGGCAGTGGGTACCAGAGTCAGCACACCCTCCACCATACCCAGTCCGGCACGAAGAATGGGTACAATCGCCAGCTTCTTCCCGGAAATCATAGGGGTCATACATTTTTCAATGGGAGTCTCCACCTCCACATCCTCCAGCGGCAAGTCACGAAGCGCCTCATAACCCTCTAATACGGCGATTTCCTCTACCAGCTTACGAAATTCATTGGTTCCTGTATTTTTATCACGAAGCATGGAGATTTTGTGCTGAATTAACGGATGCTCCAAAATCGTAACATTCTTATAATCCTTGTACTGCATAACTGGCCTCCTTCGTCCTTTCAGTGATTAACCTTCCATCAAATTGATTCTTCTCTGGTGCTTTTCTTCCCCGGAGAACTCGGTGTTTAAAAAGGTCTCTACAATATCCAGTGCCAGATTGTCACCAAGCATACCGCCGCCCAGGGCAAGCACGTTGGCATCGTTGTGAAGTCTGGTCATCTTCGCAGATAAGGTGTCACTGCAAAGAGCACAACGTACGCCGGGTACCTTGTTGGCAACCATACTGATACCGATACCGGTGGTACAAACCACGATTCCCTTTTCACATTCACCACTTGCCACAGCCTGAGCTGCTGCACGGCCATACACCGGATAATCGCAGGATTCCAGGCCATAGCAGCCCACATCCTTACACTCGTATCCTTTTTCTACCAGATAACTCTTAATTTTCTCCTTTAAAGCAAATCCGCCGTGATCACTTCCGATTGAAATCATAATTTTCTCCTCCTAAACCTCTATTACCTGATGTCCTGCTGCCTTCAGCAGTCTGTTCATAATCGCCTGTCCCATACCTTCCCGGCCAAAGCTTTCTGAATAAATCACATCAATATTTTCTTCATCAAATTCACGCAAAATGCGGTAAAGACTCTTTCCGATGGAAAGCTCGTCCGACTTGCTTCCCACGCTCTTCACCGAATCTCCCACATAGCCTGCAATCACCTCATCAGAGCCGATGATGCCCACCGTTTTTCCGGCTGCCATGGCCTTTTTTGCGTTACTATTAATATACTCTATTACGGCCTCTTCCGGACCGGAAATAATTGTCAGCTCCCCTTTGGGCGCATAATGCCGGTATTTCATGCCGGGTGCCTTAGGCCTGTCCTCCGTATCATTTCGCAAAATTGTACGGTCCACATCGATTTCACCCAGCACCTCCTCCAGCATCTCCTAGTCACGTACCCGGGACGCAGAATCTGGGGCGGTGACACCGTCATATCCAAGATGGTAGACTCCAGACCGATATCTCCTTCCCCACCATCGATGACCATATCTATCTTGCCGTCCATATCTTCCATAACATACTTGGCCAGTGTAGGGCTTGGCTTTCCGGAAGTATTGGCACTGGGTGCCGCCACATAGCCTCCGCCGTATGTGATAACCTGCCTTGCCACCTTATGAGAAGGCATCCTCACCGCTACCGTATCCAAGCCTCCCGTGGTCTCGTAGGGCACAATATCCGCCTTGGGGAATATCATGGTAAGCGGTCCCGGCCAAAAGGCCTCAGCCACCCGCCTTGCTTCCGGAGATATCTCCCTGACAATATGCTCCACACTCTCCATATCCGCCACATGAATAATCAACGGATTGTCCGAAGGTCTGCCCTTGGCCTCATAAATCTTCCGGGAGGATTCCTTATTCAAACCGTCCCCTCCCAGACCATAGACGGTCTCCGTGGGAATGGCCACCAGACCTCCCCTTCGCAGGATGTCTCCTGCTTCCCGAAGGAGAGCATCCTTCTTATCTATTTCATTTTCCATTACGGAAATCAACTTCGTATTCACTACTACTCCATCCTGTCTGCTTCGCAACACATACTCGGAGATATTATACCATACTACAGTACTAATTTAAAGAAAAAACCGTCATTTTTCACCACTGATATTCAAAAATTTTTCAATTCCCATATAAATTGCCCAAGCCACTTGCCTTTGATAATCCTCCTGCTGCAAAAGCGCAAGCTCTCCGGCATTTGATAAAAACCCGCATTCCACAATCACCATGGGAATGGAGCTGTTTTTTAGAAGATAATAGGAACTGTCCGCCTTAATCTCCCGTTTTTTCTCCGAAGCAAGCCTCTTCCACAGACTTTCCTGAATGGCACCTGCCAATGCTTTTCCTGAGGTGCTACTCTCATGATAAAACACCTGGGCTCCTTGCACGGAAGGGTCGGTGAAGCTGTTCTGGTGAATACTGACCGCAATCAACGCTTCTGATGCCTCGATAGCTCCAAGTCTGGCCCTCATATCCCCATTTTTATCAAAACCCTTTGCCGTAGTTCCCAGACTTTCGTCCTCTGTTCTGGTCATCACCACCTGATAATCATTCTGCTCCAGATAGGTTTTCAGATACCCGGCAATCGCCAGATTAATGTCCTTTTCATAAATATCGCCGTTCCCTACTTTTCCGGGGTCCTCTCCTCCATGTCCCGCATCCAGCACTATCACCTTTGCTTCATTAATCAGAAGACCATTGCCAGCTGCATATCTTGCAGCCTCTCCTGCCATATGGAGCATAAATAACGTCATCAGACCATAAAAAAATAGAGAAAGAAGTGTTCGCAGCTTTTCTGTCATACTCTGCCATCCATGTTCTTTCTCTATTATTTCTATGCTTTTATTATGCGTTCTATGATACTCTGCTAGGAGTTCACATAGGCATTAATCATCTCCCATACCTTAGGCGTACCATAGCCCAGTCGCCATACTGCTACTCCGGCGATATCCTTGGATCTCATGACATTCAGCTTCACGGAAATGGACTGCTCATCCTCCGCCCAGAGCTGGTATAAGGTATTGCCACTTTTCCACTCGTAATAATTCTGCTGGGTTTCCTCATCCCACACACCGGCCTGCCCCACTCTGGAGATGAAGTCCGCCGTATTTACCATAGTCAAGTACTCATCGGTCACCACAGCCCCTTCTGTTTTCCACAGGATACTATAGAAAGGTACGCCGTTGATAATCTTATCCGCGGGAACCTGCTCCATGGTCTTATCGATACCATTGCTTACATAATCAATACTTGCCACGCTTCCCGGGTCACCGCTTCCATGCCAGTGCTCATCATATCCCATGATAATCACATAATCTGCAAATTTCCCCTGCACATCCCTTCTCATGTACTCATTAAAATGGAAGGGTACATAATTATCAATAGAAAGGGTCAGCGCATTCTTACGACACTGTACGGACAACTCACGGATAAACTGAGCAAAGTGCTCTCCGGACCCGGAATCCACCTTCTCAAAGTCCAGATTGATACCATCGATGCCAAGGCGAAGCGCCTCATCTATCACATTCTGAATCAAAAAGCCGCGGAACATGCTGCTCTTTAATACTTCGTTCACATCCACGGTGCTGTCATAGTTGATTTTATAGTTAAAATCATCCAGCACGCCCCAAACCTTAAGTCCCATATTATGGGCACGCTCCACATAATCCGTGGTACCATAGCTCTCAAAATTACCGAAATTGTCGCTTAAGCTAAACCAGGTCGGTGCGATAACATTCATGCCCTTGGCATTGGCTACCATGCTCTCCAGAGTATCATTGCCGCCGATACCGCCGATGGCATGCCAGCCCAGGCATACCTTGCCCTCCAGCTGGTGGGTGGTATACTCCTCCTCCACATAATCGGTCACCGGTGTTTCCTGATAAGCCTCACCCTGACCTGCGCTGGTATTTTTCAGCAACTTATTTTCCACATAACCGATAATGGAATCCCCGGTCTTCACCTTCGCCCAGGTCTCCATCACCTCCAAAACCTCCACCTCACTTCCGGCAGGAAGGTCACAGAGAATCTCACTCTTAATGCCACCGCGATAACGTACCGCCGTGTCCTTCAGGGCATAATCCACCGTTCTGGTGCCCCACTGGGTATACACCTGCACATGCATATCAAATACCTGATAGGAGAAATTGGTAAACCGCTTCACATAATCCGCTGCCACAAAAATGGTTCCATCCTCCACATACACCGGCACATAGGGAAGCTCTGTACGCACCTCATCCACATATACTGCCGCCTCCCCAAGATTTACCTTGGTAGTAGTCAGTGCTGTGGTATAAAGCATAATGTTCTCATTCAAGTCAATATAATAGCCGTCATTAAAGTACTTGTGCACGGTATCTAAGTCAAAATAGCACACACCATCCTTTAATATTGCATTTTCTTCCACTCTCTCGTCCTGCAGGATAATGGCCAGCTGATCTCCCTCCACGCCAAAATATGCCTGCAAATCCGCTCTTTCCTCAGAATAGGAATACTTCTCTATCAGCATTCCGCCGACGGTAATTTCTCCCACAATCAAAATCAAAAACAACGCTACCAGAACAGGTACGATTTTCTTCATAATATAATGCTCTCCTTTGTTGTAAACCTGACAACAAAAAGTATAACAGACATTTGTCCAATACGCTATTAATTTTTTATAAAGAAAGCGCTGTGGAGACAGCGTTTTTCTTGAGGCATTCCGCTTCTTTTCTCCACAGCGTTCTTAAGTCACTCATCATAGTCTTCCCGCCGGACTCTGTCCAGCCAGATAATTTTCCGTTCTCTGGTAAAGTCATAATCCCGCATGTATTTTACATTCTCCCGCACGCAATATTCCGCCGCTTCCTCAGGTGTCATCTCTACATAAAACCGGATTCCGTCCTTCTGCAGCCGATGCATCTGATACTTCATCGTCTTCCTTTTGCGCTCTACAGCAAATTCATCCATAACCGTCTCTCCTTCACACTGCTTTACATTCAGGTTCCTTTTGACCAAAAGGATTTTGTGATATATTAAAGAAAAATAGATAAAATAAAAGATACTTCCCGTGTACGTCAATACTCTGTACTCTCAACCAATAACAAAATTTGTATAATATAATTGTGAATTTTCTTTTGCGAATTAATAATTATGGAGATAATAAAAAGAAATGTTTGCAGATGATAAAAACAAAAAGCTTGTAAGTTTTTAACTGTATGAATCCAATTTTTCATATATAGAATATAATAAATATTGGATAGTTGGGCTCGAATTGTCCCAGAATAGTCTCAGAGTCTGACTAATCATGCCTCCTTCTCGTACCGTTTAAGGGAAGCATCTTCTAGTTAATTATAGAATAATAATGTCAATATGGCAAGCAGAAAATTAAATTTCCTTAAAATCCGCCCACCTCTATTGACGAAAACGGTACCAAAGTATATGATAACAAGACATCAATAAATTGTTAAAGTAGGGATTTTCCAGACTTTGACAGAAAGGATAGGGCCTATGAAGATTGAAAAAGTGAATGACAACCAAATCAAGTGCACCCTTACTAAGGAAGATTTGGCCAGCCGTCAGCTGAAAATCAGCGAACTGGCATATGGCAGCGAGAAGGCGAAAAGTCTCTTTAGGGATATGATGCAGCAGGCGAACTTTGAATTCGGATTTGAAGCCGAGGACATCCCACTTATGATAGAAGCCGTGCCGGTCAGCGCTGATTGCATTGTACTGATTATTACCAAGGTAGAAGACCCGGAGGAATTAGACACCCGCTTCTCCCGTTTTGCCCCATCCATCCACGAAGATGCAGGATTTGATGAGGAACATGAAGAGGACATCTTAGACTCTGACGAAATCATGGACCTCTTTCAGAAAGTAGAGGAAAGTGCCGCTCCCGCCCAGGAGCCCGTAGACGTCCCCCTGGCAGAGGATACCTCCTCCCAGAAGCTGGTGCGCCTCTTCCAGTTTGATGACATGTCCCTTCTACTCCGTGCCGTGTCCGAATTAAAGGGCAACTCCTGCCAGGAGAGCACACTGTACAAGGATTACAAAACCGATAAATACCTGTTACTTCTCACCCAGGATGCAGGGAACGCATCCGTCTTTAACAGACTGTGCAACACCCTGTCCGAGTACAGCACCCTAAAGAAGGTACTGCCCTCCACTCCCGCATATCTGCGCGAGCACCTGGATGCACTGGTGGATAAGGACGCGCTGGGCAGCCTGGCGATGATTTTATAAAAAAATCCTGCTTCATTACTTGATATGAAGCAGGATTTCTTTTTACCTTAATTACTATAATGCATTCAGCTTCTCTAAAAGAGCGTCTGCATCAATGCCGTGTACCATTGCAGCCTCTGCGATAGATTCTCCCTGTGAAGCAGGGCAGCCAAGGCAGTGCATACCAGCATCTAATAAAATCGGAGCTACGTCCGGATTGGTTCTTAAAAGCTCACCGATGGTCATGTCCTTTGTGAAGTTTGCCATGAGTAAATCCTCCTTATATAACTTTTTCTTTCAAATGCTTCTTCAGTATAAACTATTCCACTTTTTCTGACAAGTTATTCTCGCAAAACCAAATCTTAAATCCTTATAAACTGGGCATTTGTACGCAAAAAAGTACACTGCCCAGCCTTGACTGTAAATCGGCTTTTACATATAATGAAGCCATAAGGATTAGAAACTTTAATAACATTTAATTTCACTAATTCAAACAAAAAACAGGAGGCATTAGCAAAATGAAACCAGAATGGACAAATTTTGTAGGCGGCAAATGGGAAAACGAAGTAAACGTTCGTGATTTCATCCAGAAGAACTATACTCCATATGACGGAGATGAGTCTTTCTT
>JAFTXD010000111.1 GCA_017461775.1 Lachnospiraceae bacterium | reverse complement strand
TCATCATAAATCTGAGAAGCTACCGACTCGGAAATACCTGCCGCTACGCAGCCGGGTACTCCCTCTTCGGGATTTCCGTACACGAAATTGGCACGTTCCTTCTCCATAACAGACTGTTTCTTTTTACTCATGGCACGGCGTACCAAATCGCTTCGTCCCAATGTATAGCCACCCAGGTCACGAACAATCTGCATTACCTGCTCCTGATACACGATACAACCGTAGGTAGGTGCCAGAATGGGCTCTAACTGAGGGCAGGAATACACAATAGGTCCCGAGCTGTTTTTGCCCTTGATATATTTAGGTATAAAATCCATAGGTCCCGGACGATACAGGGAAACTCCTGCAATAATGTCCTCCAGATTCTCCGGCTTTAATTCCTTCATGAAGTTCTTCATGCCGCCGCTTTCAAGCTGGAACACACCGTCTGTCTTACCGGTTCCCAAGGATGCCAGTACCTTTTTATCATCATAATCAATCTGATCAATATCAATATGAATGCCCTTGCTTTTTTCAATCATGGCAACCGCATCCCGGATAACCGTCAGGGTACGAAGCCCCAAAAAGTCCATCTTAAGGAGCCCCAGTTCTTCAATGGTGGTCATGGTAAACTGGGTGGTGATGGAACCATCGGAGCCTCTGGGTAAGGGTACCAGTTCTTCTGCAGGTCTGGAACAGATTACCACACCTGCCGCATGCATGGAGGTATGTCTGGGAAGTCCCTCAAGACGTTTGCTCATATCAATTAATTCTTTCACCTGGTCATCGCTTTCATACATCTTACGAAGCTCCGGGTTAATCTGCAGGGCACGTTCAATGGTAATATTTAATTCATTGGGAATCATCTTGGCAAGGGAATCCACATAGGCATATGGTAAGTCCATAACACGTCCGACATCACGGATGACACCCTTTGCCGCCAAGGTACCGAAGGTAACAATCTGCACTACCTTTTCAGCGCCGTATTTACGTCCCACATAATCGATAACCTCCTGCCTTCTTTCAAAGCAGAAGTCAATATCAATATCGGGCATGGAGACACGTTCCGGATTTAAGAAACGCTCAAACAGCAAACTGTATTTAATGGGGTCAATATTGGTAATTTTAAGGGTATAAGCAACGATACTTCCCGCCGCAGAACCTCTTCCCGGCCCTACCATGATGCCGTTTTGCTTGGCATAATTGATAAAGTCCCAAACAATCAGGAAGTAGTCTACATAACCCATGTTTTTGATAACATCAAGCTCGTAGTCAAGACGCTCCTTTAAGGTAAGTCCCGTATCTCCGGCAGGGGCATTTTCATCCTCCCCGTATCTCTCATGAAGACCGTCATAGCAAAGCTTATTTAAATAGGTCCAGGAATCATATCCTTCCGGCACTTCAAAATGAGGCAGCTTGGTCACGCCGAACTCGATTTCCACGTTACAGCGCTCCGCAATCCTCTGGGTATTTTCTACTGCTTCCCATGCATAAGGAAACAGTCCTTTCATTTCTTCTTCACTCTTGACGTAATACTGGCCGCCCTCGTAACGCATCCTGTCCTCATCCGCCAGCTTTTTACCGGTCTGGATACAAAGCAGGATGTCATGAGGTTTTACGTCATCCGCATAGGTATAGTGTACATCATTGGTTGCCACAAGAGGGATGTTCAGTTCCTTACTCATCTGAAGTAAGGTGGTATTTACCATCCGCTGCTCCGGTAAACCATGGTCCTGTAATTCCAAAAAGTAGTTTTCCTCTCCGAAGCAGTCTCTATACTTAAGTGCCGCCTTTTTGGCCTCGTCAATGAGACCTTTTTGGATGTAACGCTGCACTTCTCCTGCAAGACAGGCAGACAGCGCAATAATCCCCTCATGGAACTCATTTAACACTTCCATATCCACACGGGGTTTATAGTAATAGCCTTCGGTAAAACCGCGGCTGACAATTTTCATCAGATTATCATAACCAACATTATTCTCTGCAAGTAAAACAAGGTGGTAATATCTGTCCTCACCACCGGTCAGTTCCTTATCAAAACGGGAATTGGGTGCTACATAAATCTCGCATCCCAAAACCGGTCTGATGCCTTCCTCTTTGCATGCTTTATAAAAATCAATGACACCGTACATTACGCCGTGGTCAGTAATGGCAGCACTGTCCATGCCAAGCTCTTTGACACGCTTTACATACTCTTTTATTTTGTTGGAGCCGTCCAACAGACTGTATTCTGTATGGACATGAAGATGTGCAAATGCCATAGTGTGCCTCCTGCTCTTTGGTTATATGGTATTAACTTTCATTAGCTTTTTGATTAATTACACCTCTTTATTGTAGCAAAAAAGAAATGCCTTGGAAAGTACCTGACATTTCTTTTTGTGAATCTCTATTCTGTTGTTATTTTGAAAGAATAAGTTGCATCCTTATTCCATCTTTTTCATTTTGACATATAAGGACAATGCAAGAGGGAATCCTATCAGCCCCATCAATCCAAACAATCTTGCTCCCACAAACATACTGATTAAAGTTGCAAGGGGATGAAGTCCGATTTGCTTTCCTACCAGCTTCGGTTCCAGCGTATTTCTGATTACTGTAATGACCAGATACAAAATTGCAATTCCGATGGCCATTTTATAGTCACGAAGTATCGCTGCAATGATTGCCCAGGGAATCAAAATTCCTCCCGTTCCTAAAATGGGAAGGATATCAAATACCGCAATTACCATGGCAATCAGACCTGCATAAGGCACCTTTAACAGCCAAAGTCCCAAAAACAGTTCGCAAAAAGTAATTAACATCAGTAAAGAATAGGAACGCAGGAAAAT
>JAFTXD010000110.1 GCA_017461775.1 Lachnospiraceae bacterium | reverse complement strand
TTTATTCGCATTCGTAATGGATACCATCGGTGGTGTATTACTTGCGAAGTTTATGAACCTCTTTACCAAGAATAAGATTAACCCTATGGTTGGTGGTGCAGGTATTTCCGCATTCCCTATGTCTTCACGTGTAGTTCAGAAGCTTGCTATGGAAGAGGATCCTACCAATATCATCATCATGCATGCTGCCGGCGCTAACGTATCCGGACAGATTGCATCCGTTGTGGCAGGTGGTCTTGTAATTAATCTTGTATCTCAGTTCTTATAATCTGGGAAGAAAGGAGCATTTAGATGAGTGAAACAGTAATGCAGGCCTTGGAGATTATGGGAAAAGGCATGCTTGGTATCTTCGTAGCGTTAATCGTAATTATGATATTTGTTATGATTATGGCAAAGCTTGGTAAGAAGAAAGACTAAGTAATAGTATGGTAGATATGGCGCCATGTGAAGGGTTCTTCATATGGCGCTTTCTTTTATATTGGTAATAAGGTATAATCAGAAAAGGAGGTGTTTATGTTGGAAAACCAGGAAATGATGGAAAAATTGCAGAAATCCTTGAAAATCAACCGATATATCAATCTTTTTGTGGCGGCTTTGCTGATTTGCCTACTGGTGGGCGGTGGTATGGTAGTGTATAAAATAACACCTGCCATTTCTGCAGTGCAGGAGATGCAAATCTCCTTAAAAACATTGGAGCAGATTGATTTTCAGGAATTGAATCGACTGTTGACATCGTTGGATGTGGAAGCAATGAATAAGGCAATTGCCGGTCTGGATGTGGACGGTTTGAATGAGAAGATTGATTCTTTGGATGTGGAGAGTCTCAACGAAGCCTTGGAAGGCCTGGATACGGAGGAATTGACAGAGGCCTTGGAAAATCTTAATAACGCCGTAGATAAACTGGAGAAGATCGGAGAAAGTCTGGCGGTAGTGGGAGATTGGTTTAAAAGCAAATTCAATTTTTAGTGTAAGGTGGGTTTTATAAAAAGGCGAATATGCAGTGGCGTGGGTGATGAAATGTGTTACCTACGCCTTGTTTTTTACTGAAATAGATAGAAATGTTGCGAATTTAGTCCCGTTTGGAAGCGGAATGTTCTGTATCTGGTTTGACATGATTTTATAGTTGCCCTTTCTTGTTAAGAAGAGGGTTTTGTGGTACAATAACCCTTAAGTATGTTTAAGGAGAGGTGCCATGGCTGCGAAGAAGTATTATGCGGTGAAAAAAGGGAAAACGGTGGGAATTTTTGAGTCCTGGGATGCCTGTAAGGCATCGGTGGATGGTTTTCCTGGAGCAGAGTACAAAAGCTTTAAAACCAAGGAAGAAGCGGCAGCCTTTTGTGGAGGAGATGTTGTGCTAACTGCTGCGGAGAGTGAGGGGGATGACCCGGTAAAGAAGGCTCTTCGACAGGATGCGCTGGTAGCTTATGTGGACGGTAGTTATGAGCATTCCCTTACAAAGTATGGCTTTGGTTGCGTATTTATTTTGCCGGACGGCAGTGTGTATGTGGAAAATGGCAGTGGGAATAACCCGGAGACAGCGGCACTTCGCAATGTGTCAGGTGAGATGCTGGGAGCCATGTATGCGGTGCGCTGGGGGATTAAAAACGGCTTTGACAGGATTGAGATACGCTTTGACTATGAAGGAATTGAGAAGTGGGTGACCGGAGCGTGGAGAAGTAAGACAGATTTAACACAGAAATATGCTGCATCTATGCGGAGCTGGCAAAGACAGATTGCCATGGAATTTACGAAGGTTCCTGCACACTCTAATGTGTTTTTTAATGAGCTGGCAGATGAGCTGGCCAAGGATGCAGTGGCAAATAAGGATGGAATTCCCGAGGTGCATCTGAAAGAGGAGACAAGGCAGTGGAAACAAGATTAAACAAGTATCTGGCAGAGTGCGGGATTTGTTCCCGTAGGGAAGCCGATAAGCTGATAGAGTCGGGGAAAGTGTTTGTCAATGGACATGTAGCTTCCATGGGAGAAAAGGTTACTGGGGAGGACGAGGTTTGGGTCGGTAAAAAGGCGCTGGGCGGTAAGCCGAAAACCACAGTGCTGGCTTTTTATAAGCCGGTGGGTGTCACTTGTACGGAAAAGGACAAATACGCGGAGAAAATCATTAACGATTTTATCAATCTGCCCTATCGTGTGACGTATGCGGGACGATTGGACAAGGATTCAGAGGGTCTGCTTCTTCTGACCAATGACGGAGATTTAATCGATGCGGTTATGCGGGGAGCTCATCGTCATGAAAAAGAATATGTGGTGAAGGTGAATAAGGAAATTACTCCCGAGTTTGTAGAAAAGATGGAGAAGGGGGTGTACCTTAAGGAGCTGGAACAGACCACCAGACCTTGTCAGGTGAAACCCATAGGGAAATATACCTTTCATATTACCCTGACCCAGGGATTGAATCGGCAGATACGCCGGATGTGTAAGGAAAACGGCTATGAGGTAACTCATTTAAAGCGTATCCGCATTATGAATGTGGAGCTTGGAAAGCTGACTCCGGGGAAATATCGGGAGCTTACGGATGAGGAGCTTACGGAATTGTATCAGTCGGCAGGCATGAAAAAATAGGAGCGTGTGGAGCATGCAGAAATTAGAACGTATAAAAGAATTGGTGGAGCTTTTAAACCGGGCATCCAAGGCATATTATGCGGAGGATACCGAGATTATGAGCAATTATGAATATGATAAATTGTATGATGAGCTGACGGCGCTGGAGGCAGAAACCGGCATGGTACTGGCCAACAGTCCCACGGTGAATGTAGGCTATGAAGCAGTGCTGGAGCTACCTAAGGAGGCTCATGAGTCCCCCATGCTTTCGCTGGACAAGACCAAGGACAGGGAGGCGTTGGCGGATTGGTTGAATGGCAAGGAAGGGCTTCTTAGCTGGAAGCTGGACGGTCTTACCATTGTGCTGACCTACCGGGATGGTAAGCTGGAAAAGGCGGTTACCCGTGGAAACGGTGAAATCGGCGAAGTAATTACCGGAAATGCAAGGACATTTAAGAATCTGCCTTTAAGCATTGCTTTTAAGGGAGAATTGATTCTTCGCGGAGAGGCAGTGATTTCCTATTCTGATTTTGAGAAGATTAATAATAAGATTGAAAATGAAGCTGAAAAGTACAAGAACCCCCGAAACCTTTGCAGCGGTTCGGTAAGACAGTTAAACAGCCAGATTACCGCAGAGCGAAACGTAAAGCTCTATGCTTTCAACCTTGTGAAGGCTCAGGGAGTGGATTTTGGAGGCTCCAAGGAAGCACAGTTTACCTTTTTGAAGGAGCAGGGCTTCGATGTAGTGGAGTATAAGATGGTTACCCCGGCCACCATGGCAGAAACCATTTCTTACTTTGAGGAGAAGATTAAGACCTACGATATTCCCTCCGATGGCCTGGTGCTGACCTATGAGGATATCTCCTATGGGGAGTCGCTGGGACGTACCGCTAAGTTCCCACGTCATTCCATCGCTTTTAAGTGGCAGGATGAAATCCGTGAGACCACTCTTGTGGAAATGGAGTGGAGTGCCAGCCGTACGGGACTGATTAATCCGGTGGCGATTTTTGAACCGGTGGAATTAGAGGGAACCACGGTAAGCCGTGCTTCAGTGCACAATGTGAGTATTGTGAAGGCTCTTAAGCTGGGACTGGGAGATAAGATTACCGTATATAAGGCAAACATGATTATTCCTCAGATTGCGGAAAACCTCACGGGCTCCGATACGCTGGAAATTCCGGCAGTCTGCCCGGTGTGTGGTGGAAAGACGGAGATTCGTCAGGTCAGTGATGTGCAGTCTCTTTATTGCACCAATGAGAAGTGCGATGCCAAGAAGATTAAGGCATTCAGTCTGTTTGTAAGCAGAGATGCTATGAATATTGAAGGCATGTCCGAGTCCACGCTGGAGAAGTTTTTAAGTGCGGGATTTTTGCATGAATTTGCAGATTTATATCATTTGAGTGACCACAAGGAAGAGATTGAGGCTATGGAGGGCTTTGGAGAGAAGTCTTATCAGAATATGATAAGTGCTATTGATAAATCCAGAGAAACCACTTTACCAAGGGTGCTTTACAGTCTGGGAATCCCCAATATCGGCGTGGCCAATGCCAAGATGCTGTGCAAGCACTTTGACTATGACATGTCCGTTTTGACAGATATCCGTGCTGAGGAACTCAGTCAGGTAGAGGGCATCGGCGAGGTGATTGCAACCGCCTTTGTGGAGTATATGCAGGATGAGGAGAACCGCAGGTGCATGTACAACCTTTTTAAGGAAATCAGTGTGGAGATTCCCCAGGTAAGCTCTATGGAGCAGAGTCTTGCGGGAATGAGCTTCTGCGTGACGGGAAGCCTGAACCATTATCCCAGCCGTAATGAGCTGAAGGCGGCCATTGAGGATAAGGGTGGCAAGGTGACAGGAAGTGTTACTTCCAAGACCGTTTGTCTGATTAATAATGATATTTCCTCTAATTCTTCCAAGAATAAAAAGGCTAAGGAACTGGGAGTTCCCATTGTGACAGAAGAGGATTTTATAGAGCAGTATTTAAGTTAAGCAACAAAGGAGATTATGAAAAATGCCCATTAAAACCCAAAGTGATTTACCTGCAAAGGAAATATTAGAAAATGAAAATATATTTGTGATGGACGAGAATCGTGCTATGCATCAGGATATTCGTCCGCTGCAGGTGGTGATTTTAAATATTATGCCGGTGAAGCAGGATACGGAGTTGCAGCTCCTCAGAGCACTTTCCAATACACCACTTCAGGTGGATGTAACCTTTTTGAATGTGAAGAGCCACGTGTCCATAAACACGCCTGCTAATCATTTAAATAAGTTTTATACTACACTGGACGATATCAGAAGCCGTAAATTTGATGGTCTGATTATTACCGGAGCCCCGGTGGAGGATATTACCTTTGAACAGGTGGATTACTGGGAGGAAATCTGTGAGATTATGGACTGGGCGGAGACTCATGTAACCAGTACTCTTCATATTTGCTGGGGAGCCCAGGCTGGCTTCTATCACTATTATGGAATCAATAAGAGACAGCTTTCCGAGAAGCTTTTTGGTGTGTATGACCACAAGGTTTCAAACCGTAAGATACCGTTGGTAAGAGGCTTTGACGATATTTTCTTAGCACCCCATTCCCGTCATACAGAGACGCCGGCGGAGGAGATTCATGCATGTAAGGAGATTACTGTATTGGCAGAAAGCAAGGATGCGGGAGTGTTCCTTGCCATTGCAGAGGATGGTAAGAAAATTTTTGTAAACGGTCATCCGGAATATGACAGATATACCTTGAATAATGAATATTATCGTGATTTAAATAAGGGCTTACCTATTCATATTCCGTACAATTATTACCCGGATGATGACCCCACCCAGAAGCCTCTGCTTCAGTGGAGAAGCCATAGTAACAATTTGTATAGTAACTGGCTAAACTACTATGTATATCAAGTCACTCCTTACGAATTGTAGGAAATGGCTTAAAATGTGGCTTTTTTAGCGGCGTTTCGCAAAAATGCTTTTCACGTATTTTAACGCATTTTCATGTGATTTCATGGCAAATTGGTGTATAAATGGTGTCAAATTGGTGGAAAAATTTATAAAAGTATTCCTTTTAAGGGAAAGTGGAGCACCGGTTCTGGAGAGGAATCGGTGCTTTTTATTCGTACAGGAATTCGAATTCTATTGTTAATATAATGGAATCTGAAAATGTTATTGTTTGATATTTTTGTTAAAATCACAAAGTTTAATAATCAAAAGTGGTAATATTCTGAATTTTATGGTAGAATAAATTTGTCGAAATCCGTTTGAAAAATGCCGGTGGAGTGGCAAAACAGACGGTGAAAGAAAGTTTGGAAGAGAGGCATGGATATGGGAAGTGTGGATGAAAATAACACGGAGAAACGTTCTCTTGGTGAAATTATCGGCGTAGAAATGCTGCAGGATATACAGGATTTGATTGTGGAAATGTTGGAGATTCCTTTAATTGTAACGGATGAAAATGGAAAGGCCATAACCGAATGGACTGCAGAATCATCCTATTGTGACAGTATTATGAATGGTACTGTTTTGGGCGGAAAACTGTGTGCTCAGTGCATAAAGTCAGGAATCGCAAAGGCAGCTCAAAAAGGTGGCGTAACTTTTAACTATTGTCATGCCGGTGTTATGGCATGTATAGCACCGGTTGTGTTGAATGACAGAATATTGGGAGGCATTGTTGCAAACCAGATTTTGAGCGAGAAGTTGGATGAGGAAAATGTTCGTTCGAATGCAGAAGATCTTATGATGGATGGGGATAATTTGTGTGCAGCCGCGGACCGGATTAAGATTTGTTCAAAGAAGGATATTGAAAATATTAGTAAATTTGTTCAGAAAATGGCATCCATTGTTACAAAGCTTGCGGTGAGACAAATAAATACCTTGCGGGTAAGCGAGGAGATTATGAGCGCCGGAACGGCGAAAGCAGATTTTCTCGCTAATATGAGCCATGAAATCAGAACTCCCATGAATGCTATTATCGGTATGGCGGAGATGGCCTTAAGGGGGGATTTGAATGCTGATGCAAGGGGGTATATCAATCAGATTAAGTCATCAGGCAGGGCGTTGCTATCTCTGATTAATGATATTTTGGACTATTCTAAGGTTGAGTCAGGTAAGATGGAACTGAATGAAGTAGAATATGAGCCATTAAGCTTAATTCACGATGTTTGCAATATTATTATGACCAGACTGACGGATAAAGATGTGGAACTTTTGTTGGATTATGATCCCAATATTCCATATAAGCTTTATGGCGACGATTTGCGTATTCGCCAGGTTTTAATTAATATTGCTAATAATGCTTCCAAGTTTACGAAAAAGGGTCATGTACAATTGAAAGTGCAGTATACTCAGCAAAGGCAGGATAGTGTTTGGCTGAAGATATCGGTAGTTGATACGGGAATCGGAATTAAGGAAGAGGATATGGAAAAGCTCTTTACTTCATTCCAGCAGATAGACAGTAAACGAAATCGAAATGTAGAGGGTACAGGCCTTGGACTTGCAATCTGTAAGCAATTAGTTAGTCTTATGGGGGGCAAGATTTCTGTGGAGAGTACATATGGAGAAGGCAGTACCTTTTCCTTCGAAATACCTCAAAAAGTCATTAGCTCCAAGCCATCTATAATACTTGATGAACCTGAACAGTATGTAGTTGCAGGCTTCTTTTCAAGGAAGGATGTGGCAGAGGATTTCAAATCAGATGCGGGCAAGCTAGGAGTTCATGCAAGCGATTTGACCAGTTCAGAGAAGCAGTATGATTCAATATGCGGATGGAGTAAAGCTCATTCTGCGAAGAAAAAGTTTTTCCTTATTGAGCAGGAATACTATGAGGAGATGGATTTGAGTAGCTTTAACGCAGAAATTTTTCAAGCTGTTCAGTTTGTGCTTTTAGTGGATGCGTTTGCGGACGTAAGAAAGTGGAAAAATATTTCCTATCTGAAGATTTTGAAAAAGCCGTTATCTGTACTGAACTTGGCCGGCCTTTTGAACCAGGAGGAGATTCATTTTGGAGAAACTGTAAATGAAGATACGGATATACTGTTTGAGGCACCGGAAGCAGAAATTCTGATTGTAGATGATAACCCTATCAATCTGACGGTTGCGGAGGGTCTGTTAGAGCCACTGCATATGAAGATTTCAACAGCCTTGTCCGGTAAAGAGGCGTTGGAAATGTTGGAAAAAAATCATTATGATATTATTTTTATGGATCATATGATGCCGGAGCTTGATGGTGTGGAAACAACGCGAATCATTCGTAGGTTGCATCCGGAATATAATGAAACGCCCATTATTGCTCTTACTGCCAATGCAATCAGTGGCATGAAAGAGATGTTCCTCAGTGAGGGTATGAATGATTTTGTGGCAAAACCTATCGAAGTACGTGTAATTATGAGTAAGGTGCGCCAGTGGCTGCCGGCTGAGAAATTAAAGAAGAAATCTTTGAAGCAGCAAGAGCCCCAGGAGCAAAGTGCAGGGAAAGTCAGAGAAATTCCGGAGGCAATTGGAGATTTGGATTTAGAATATGCCATGAAGCTTTTAATGTCAAGGGATTTGTTCTGGAAGGTATTACAGGATTATTATCGTGTCATTGTAAAAAAGGCGGATAAGATAGAAGAGCTTTTTAGAACTGAAGACTGGGCGGCGTATACGGTAGAAGTACATGCGTTAAAAAGTGCATCCAGACAGATTGGTGCTATTGAATTAGCTGAGCTTGCTGCGGAATTGGAGAAGGCCGGTAATTCGCGTGATGTGAAGATGATTCATGATAATACGGAAAAGATGCTTGCAAGATATCGTTCTTATAAACCTGTTTTGGAGCCCTATTTCCTTGTAGAAGAAGCCGGAGAGGAGCTTGGTCTCATAACAGATGTTGTTCTGACAGATTTATTTGAAAAAATGCGGATGGCAGTTGATGAACTGGATATGGATGGAATGGCAGATGTAATAGCTGAAATGAAAAAGTATAGTTATCCGGATGCAGTCAAGGGCTACTTTGAACAGTTACAGGAGGCAGTGGATAATATTGATGTAGATGTATGTCAGGAGATTATGGAAAAGTGGCTGAGTGCTTAAATGCAAAGGGGGCGTAAGGATGAAACAGATAAAATATATCCCTGATGGAGAAAATGATTTAGAGCGTTTGATGGCGGCCATGGACAATCTGGGCAGTCAGAATTTCGATATGCTGGATGAAGAAGGATTTGAAGATAAGGAGCTGGCAGGAGCTTTTAATAAGATGCTTCGTGGTATTTTGGAGCAAAATAATCGCTTTTTGATGCGAATAAATGATGCTCAAATCCGCGTTGCTGATAACACCAGCGTGAAAGATTTAATTGAGCAGGTAAAAGCACAAAAAAAACCTATTGAAAATATGAAACAGGCAAGTGAATATTTACGGGTTCATGCACAGGAAAATGAAGCGAAGCAAATTGAATTGATTGCGTTAAGTAAACAGGCGGAAAGTACGTTAAAACCTCTTATGTTACAATTGAAGGCTGGGCAGAATGATGTTGCATACCAGCAAGCGGATTCCGATGAGCAGCTTTATGATACTCTTGAGCAGGTTGAGGAGTTTTTGAAACTTCTTAAAAAGATTTCTCAAGACCTTTATCATCAGGAGGATATAAAAAGTACATTTTTTGATGCTTTCGATGAAGGTATTGGTGAGTTGCTTTCTAATTATGACGAGCTTTTGGAAAATTGTTTCCAGAATGGCTACAGATTGTATCGCATTAACAGAGATATTGATAATGCACGTAATGATATGTACCGTACGAATAGTAAGGTTTCGTGGATTGATTCTACAAAGGTTTTTGCGGTAGATCATTTGACTCTGACTTGGAGATTGTACAATAACATTATTGAGTACGAACATTTGAAAATTACGCAGCTCAATAACCCGGACCGTTGTAAATTTGGTTTATGGTGCAGGGCAATAGAAGATGAGCGTGTGAAGAAATCGCAGGAATTAAAGGATGCTTATGAAGCTCATGAAAAACTCCATGACCATGCAGTTGCCTGTTATGTTGCGAAGGAGGCCTCCGACATTCAGACGGCAATGAATGAATTTGAAACAACATTAGAAATGTGGAAGAAATATGCAGAGAGTTTGGAACGTTTGTCAGAGCTTATGAGGCAAAATAACATATCAGAAGAAACGGAAGTATGGGTATTTAAGCAATAATTTTTATCTGGACAGGAATGTACTTTGCAAATGATTCCATACAAAACAATGGTGTACAAACGGTGTAAAAATGGTGTATACTACACAAAGATGTCCGAAAACAGAACAGTGGAATTTAACGACTTACTTATTATATTTATCAGGTGAACTTGTATGAATTATAAGAAAAAGCTTATTTACCATAATCCCTTAAGCTGCCATGGGGATGTGGAGGATTTTGTATTAGAAGGCAGTGCGAAAATATCCTTTGAAGGGGGAAAAATGCGCCTGGAAAATGCCATGGATGCTTCTAATGGACAGAAGGCCAATTACGTGCTGTGGTGTCCGGAGGATTTTCCTTCTGATGTGTATATTGAGTGGGATTTCAGGCCATTAAGAGAGCCGGGACTTTGTATCCTCTTTTTTGCAGCGCAGGGAAAAAATGGAGAGAGCATTTTGGCAGAAAATCTGGCACCGCGTACCGGGGAGTATGTGCAGTACCATCATGGCGATATTAATGCTTTCCATGTATCCTATTTTCGGAGAAAAGAGCCGGATGAGAGGGCGTTTCATACCTGTAACCTGCGAAAAAGCTATGGTTTTCATTTGGTAACACAGGGAGCGGACCCTATTCCCGGAGTAGAGGATGCAAAGGATATGTACCACATGGGAGTTCTGAAAAAGGATAATGTGGTGAAGTTTTATGTAAATGATTTAGAAGTGTTCTCATTTGAGGATGACGGCGAGACTTACGGAGATTTGCTTAAAGGGGGAAAAGTCGGATTTCGTCAGCTGGCACCGCTGATAGCGGAGTACAGTGATTTGAAGGTGTACGAAATCTGATAGAGAGATTGCATGCAGAATAAGGATAGGAAGGCATATAAAAAGCTTCCATATAAATATTTGATTGCACTTTGCATAATTGGTTTGGTGGCGATGCTTGTCATCGCTTTTGCAGCATGGTCTTATTATGATTATCAGAGAGAATGTCAGCAGGCTGCCGGTCGGGAAGCTGGGTATAAGGCCAACCGCATTGTAACTCAGATGGATGAAAAGCTGGAGAATATGTGGCAGTATTATATTGCTTCGGTAGAGAATGATGAGATTCTGTGGTTTTTGGAAAATGAGATACATTATTCGGATTACAGTCATTATAAGAGCACTTATGATACACTGGCATGTACTAAGCTTTTTGGCGGTTATGTGGGGGGCTTTACCTTTGCGAATTTTGATACCGGCTGGGTTCTGAATAATAAGGGCCTTTTTCCGATGGCAGATACGGCAAACAGTGATATTTTATATGCTCTATTTGAGGAAGAGCATGAAGGTATCGGCAAGAACTATTGGGTATACGATAGAACGGTAGCCATTGAAAATACCATCGACAGAAACTATAGGGTGACGGTAGAAGCGGATGGTTTAAGCCTCATAATGAAGCTGCCGGCATCCAAATTAAATACGTATGCACTGCTGATAGCTAATGTGAATATGGGAGTTTGGAAATCAGAGCTTCGTAGTTGGATTGAGGAGCATGAGCAGTTGGTGGTAGTATCTCCCGATGGCAAGGTGATTTTATCTACGGATGAGGGCTTGTCAGAAGAAACACTGCGTCTTTCCGCAAGTGGAGAGGTATTATCGGAAGCAAAAAAGATTTCAGCAGGAAAGAGTACCTACATGGCACAAGCATCCAGAAGCAGTGTGCTGGGCTGGGAGTATTACATATATTATGATTTGGATAAGGGGAATTTCCCGTCCATGCATTTTTCCTGGGTGTATTTGTTTGCTTTATTTATTCTTATCGTCATTGGATTTTTTATTGTAATTAACTTGATTTATCGTCCCATCAATCTGTTGATGCAGGGTGTCTCCGATTCAGAGCAGAAGATTGCCGGGAATGAAATTGATTATATTGCCAGCCGTTTTGCCGATTTGAAGGGCGATAAAGAGGTTTTAGAGCAGGTAATGAGACAGCAACAGGATAAGCTTTTGGAGCTTTTCGAGCTTCGTCTCATTCGTGGAGAAGTGCGTTCGAAGGATGAGTGGAACGAATATTTCGAGGAGCTGAATTTAAAGGCAGGTACCTATTTTGCCACAGCGGTGATGGTTATGGATCTTCGCATGGAGGATGAAGCCCACAGTAATATAAATGAGGACGCTATCTGTTTAAAGATTGTGGAAGAGCTACCGGAGGATATTAAAAGACAAGCTTGGATGCCACCGGTGTACAATGCCTGCACCATTTTCTGTATTTTCAGTGATGATAATGAGCAGCAGCTTTTGGACCAGATTACGGAGTTCTATCAGGTAATACAGAAGCATGTGGAAGAGAACTATGGTTATCAGATACTGATGGGTGTCAGTACCTCACATACGGCATTTCATCACATTCGTGCAGCATATAGGGAAAGTGTCAATGCACTGACCATGCAGCACAGTGAAAGAAGTGAAGAAATGGATGCCTTGAATACGGATGAGAAGTGTCGTTTTTATCTTGCCAGTACAACCATGGGTGGAACCTCCTATAACAATAGCTTTGAAAAGGACATTCAGACAGCCATCAAGGCCATTGATAAGGTGCAGTGCTATAAGGTTGTGGATGAATTTTCACTGTTTTTGGGAGAAGCGGAAGTACATGATAAGGCTTTTGTATACATTCTGCGTTTTGTGAATACCATTATGCTGACAGCGCTGGATGCAGAGGTGGATTTGGTGGGGCTCTATCCGGATGGGCTGAAAAAAGCGTATCAGGAGCTGATAGAGGTTATTGAGCCGGCCAGAGTTCGTAGATATATCAAATATATGTTTATTGACAGGGTGTTACAGGCCAGAACGGAGCTTTTGGAGGACAGTACCTACTCTATGATGGAAGAAATTGAACGGAAAATCGTAGAGTCCAAGGGTAATATTACCCTTACCGAGTGCGCAGACGCACTCGGTGTACATCAGACTTACATATGGAAGATTTTAAAGATGGAAAAGGGAAAATCTTTCAGTGATTACCTGGAAGAATACAAGCTCAGTGAGGCAAAGAGGCTCCTCCTGCAGACGGATATGACCGTGGCGGAGATTGCTGCAGAGCTAAATTACACCAATGCCCAGAATTTTATCCGCTTCTTCAGTAAAGGAACGGGAGTAACTCCGGGGAAATTCCGGAAGCTGTATTAATACAAGATTCACAGCGAATTCATAGAAAATTCATAATGTTTACGAAATAATCATTTTCTTTTTAAAGAGTTATCATTAAAAAGAAAATGATTATTTTATTGCAAAAATGCACAAAAATGTAAGCGGTTTCAATGTCGAATGTAGACAAAAACAACATTTAGCACTTTATTCTAATAAAATGATTATAGATGTTATGCACAAAAAATGGTACGATTTATCCATAAAATATATGGAAAGGTGGTTATCTAATGGCTAAGACAAAAAAGCAAAAGGGTTATGTTACTCTGAGTGATGGTACAACTGTTAAGATTAACCGTAAGAGCACCTGGGCGTATATGGTTCAGCATAAGTGGCTTTACTTTTTATTACTTCCCGGTTTTCTCTATTTTATATTGTTCCGCTATGTTCCCATGGGTGGTCTTGTAATCGCATTTAAGAATTACAGTCCGTTTTTAAGTATCTGGGGAAGTCCGTGGTGTGGATTTGATAATTTTACAAGATTCTTTGACACTCCGGATTTCTGGAAGCTGTTTAAAAACACACTGGGTATCAGTATGTTGCAGTTGTTCCTGTTCTTCCCGGCTCCGATTATTCTTTCTTTATTCTTAAATGAAGTAAGACACAGCGGATACAAGAGAGTGGTACAGACACTGGTTTACATTCCCCACTTCGTATCCTGGGTTATCGTAGCCAGCTTGACCTATCAGCTCTTCAATGTGACAGACGGTATTGTTAATATTATTATTGAAGCAATTACCGGAAGTACTGTAGATGTGCTTTCTAAGAGTTCAAACTTCTGGGGACTGATTGTTGGTCAGGTAATCTGGAAAGAGACGGGTTACGGTACAATTATCTTCCTTGCAGCGCTGGCCGGCGTTGACCAGGAAATGTATGAAGCAGCAAGAGTGGACGGTGCAGGACGCTGGAGACTTATGTGGCACATTACTTTACCTGCAATCAAGGGAACTATTATTATGATGCTTATCATGAGAGTCGGTGGACTTCTCAATACCGGTTACGAGCAGATTTTCCTTATGAGAAACGACTTGAACGTATCTGCTGCAGAAGTATTTGATACATACATTTACACCCGAGGTATTGAGCAGGGGCAGTATTCCTTCTCCTCCGCGGCGGGTATGTTTAAATCCCTCGTAGGAATGATAATGGTGCTGACAGCAGACCGTGTTGCTAAGTGGATGGGCGAGAGCGGATTATATTAATTAAGGAGGTAATTATGGCAAAAGAACCGAAATCTAAGTCTGGTGCCAAGGTGAAAAAGAGCCTTGCTGACCAAATTATAGATGTAATTATTTACGTTGTTCTTGGTCTGGTTGCATTGAGTACCGTATTACCTTTCTTATATGTAATCGCAGGCTCCTTTGCTACAGATAAAGAATTAACAGAAAAGGCATTCTTCATTATTCCGGAAGTATGGTCCTTAAATGCATATAAATATGCGATTAATACAGCAAACATCCTTCGCGGTCTTAGAAACTCCATTTTCTTAACTGCACTGGGAACCTTTATGTGTATGCTGTTCTCTTTAACCTTTGCATATCCGTTATCCAAGCCGGATTTCAGAGGTAAAAACTGGATTATGAATATGGTTATTGTAACCATGCTCTTTAGTGGTGGTATGATTCCTTCTTACCTGGTTATCACAGCCTATGGTTTACGTGATACCTGGTGGGCACTGGTATTACCCGCACTCATTAATCCTTTTAACATGATTATCATTAAGAAGTTTTTCTCCGATCTCCCAAGAGAGCTGGACGAAGCATCCTACATGGATGGAGCAACGGATTTACAGGTATTTACCAGAGTGGCACTTCCACTCTCTAAGCCGGTGATCGCATCCATTTCCCTGTTCTATGGCGTAGGCTTCTGGAATGATTACTTCAATGCAATGATTTACTTAAAGACACCGGAGAAATATCCGATTCAGATTCAGCTCCGTTCCATTATTCTGTTGACATCACAGATTAATGAAATGGCTATGGATTACTACGATATGAACGGTGCCCCCCCTGATAAGGCAGTGAAGATGGCTTGTACCGTTATCGCTACTATGCCAATCCTTATCGTATATCCTTTCGTACAGAAGTATTTCACCAAGGGCGTTATGGTTGGTGCAGTAAAGGGTTAATTACAACTTCATATGGGATTTGGAGGCAAAATGATATGCCTCACCAAGATATATTTTTTTTCATAAATAAGGAGGATTATATGAAAAAGCAGAGTTTAAAGAAATTTTTAGCATTAACACTTGTATCCGCAATGGTTTGTGGTATGACCGGTTGTGGCGGTGGTTCATCTGCAAGTGACGAAACCGTAACCTTTATGACCATCGACTTCAATGCAGGTGCAAGTAACACTGGTGCAAACGCACAGGCAATCAAAGACAAAATCGAAGAGTACACCGGCGTTGATTTCGAAATCGAATGGGTACTTAACGACGTATTGGAAGAGAAGACCACTCTTGCATTATCCGACCCTTCTACCATGCCTATGATTATGACATGGGGCGGTACGGTTACCGGTAACGTTGTATCTTCTGCTAAGCAGGGTGCATTCGTAGACTTAAATGAATATGTTTGGGATTCAGAGAAGTATCCGAACCTTTCTCAGATGTTAAAGAGCGTTGCTGACAGCTTAACTGTTGACGGCAAGTTAATCGCTATTCCTCGTACCCGTGTAGTTGGACGTTATGGTCTCAGCTATCGTACTGACTGGGCAGAGAAGCTTGGCGTTACTTTGCCTGAGAACGCTACTCCTGATGATGTATATAAGATGTTACATGCATTTACCTATGATGATCCTGACGGAAACGGACAGCAGGATACCATCGGTATGGAAATGACCTCTTACACCGGTGTATTTGATATTATCCAGACCTGGTTTGGTTGTGGTAATGCTTGGGCAGAGGTTGACGGACAGCTCATTCCTGTACATATGCAGAAAGAGTACATGGAAGCTCTTGATTGGATTAAGAAGGTTTATGATGATGGCTTAATGCCGGCAGACTGGGCAGTTAGAACTACCGATACCTGGTCTAACGGATGTAAGGTTGGAGAGAACGGTGTATTCATCGACGTACTTGACTCCGGTAAGAGAATCTGGAACTACTTCAAGGCAGAAGAAACCTACACTCCTTCTGTAGTAGATCCTTCTACCAATGCTACCATGACCCTTTATGGTGCAATTAACGGCAGAACTCTTGCAACTGCTGGTTACAACGGATACTTCACCTTAAGTGCATCTACCTGTAACACTCCTGAGAAGGTTGAGGCAGCGTTAACCTTACTTGACAAGCTTTGTGATGATGAGATGTTAGTATTAACCCAGTATGGTTTAGAGGGTATCCACTACACCATCGACGAAGAAGGTTATTTAGTTGATACGGATACCGAAGATAAGACTCTTCAGGGTGACTACGCTGGTTTAAATCAGTTATTAGCATTCCTTCCTTCAGCAGAGTACACTCCTTCTCCATCTGTAAAGAAGGGTGAGACCGACCTTGCACAGGCAGCAGCTTATGAAGCAGCTCTTCCTTACGCTATCTTAAATCCTGCAGCTTCTTACCTTGTAAACTCTGCAACCTATGCAGATATCGGATCTACTCTTGCTGAGTATGTAACTCAGGCTAGAACCCAGTACATCTGTGGTGAGATTGATTTAGCAGGTCTTGAGGCAGCTCATCAGCGTTGGTTAGACGAAGGTGGTCAGAAGATTATCGACGAAGTTAACGAGCAGTACAAGGCTAACAAATAAGTAGCTTATTCCCGTTAGATACGCGGAAAGTGACAGGCCGGTATCCGGAGACGGATACCGGCCTTTTTGGTGGAGAAAATGTCTTATCGAAATAAACTTTTTACTTATCAGAATCCTTATGATATGGAGGGTTCTGAAATGCTGTTTGTAAAGGCAATGCAGGAAAACTGTCTTTATCAATATGAGAACTGTCCGGAGTATGCAAGAATTTTGGATGAAAAAGGGTTTCATCCAAAGGATTTGCAAACGTCTCAGGATTTGGAGAGACTTCCCTTTATCCCTACGCTGTATTTTAAAAGACATGCGATATTTTCCATGCCGGGGGAAAGGCTTCTGATCAAGGCCACCTCCAGCGGAACCAGTGGGAAAATGTCCCGGATGGGCTTTAACGCAGCTAGTCTGTATAGGGGCTTTCGGATGGTGTGCAGGGTGGGAAAATACCATAAACTGTTTTCCCTAAGGCCTTCCCATTATCTGATTTTCGGATATGAGCCCCATTCCAGCAACAAAATCGTCTTTTCTAAGACGGCCTATGGATTTACCTATTTTGCACCTGCGCTGAGCCGCAGCTATGCTCTGAAGTACACCAGGGATGGTTATCAGGTGGATTTGGAGGGACTCAAGGAGAAGCTCATAAAGTACAGCAAGGGGAAGGCTCCCGTGCGTACCATCGGTTTCCCGGCATATACCTATTTTCTGTTGAAACAGATGAAGGAGGAAGGCATAAAGGTCTCCCTGCCGAAAGGCTCCGTACTTACCCTTGGCGGAGGCTGGAAGCAGTTTTATGCGGAGGAAGTGTCTAAGAAGGCCTTTTATGATTTGGTGAAGGAAATTCTGGGAATTGACCAGGAACATATATTTGAATTTTTCGGTGCAGTGGAGCATCCCATATTGTACACGGATTGCAGATGTCATCATTTCCACGTACCGGTGTACAGCAGAGTCATCATCCGGGATGTGGACAATTTACAGCCGGTGGAGGCGGGAAAGCCGGGGCTGGTAAACCTGCTGACGCCCATGGTGGACAGTGTGCCCATACTCAGTATTATGACCGATGATCTGGGGATTCTTCACAAGGAGTCCTGCGGCTGTGGGGTGACATCTCCATGGTTGGAAATTTTGGGAAGAGTGGGGATTAAGGATATCATAACCTGCGCCGCAGGTGCAGAGGCTGTCTTAAAGGAGTAGGGGAAACGCATGATTCTGATGCATGGTGAAATCATCTCTTCGGAGATGGAAAGTAAATATCTGACGGGACTTTATGAGGACTGTATCCGCACTTTGGCAAGGCCGGGTACTGTCACCGCGGAAAAGGTGATAAATGCCTGTGACGCCTTATATAGACGTGTCAAAAGCGGTGAGTTTGATGCGTTAATTATGCCGGTGCTTCAGATGTCGGATATATCCTATGAGCGCTTTGCGGATATGGCAAGGCTCTTTTCCAAAGAGGAGCTGGAGTATAAATGCAAAATGGAGCTGGGGGAGCTGACAGAAACCTTAAAAAGTGGTATCCGGCGTAAAAGGTATCCACTGGGGATTCTATTTCATATTGCGGCAGGAAATGTGGATGGTCTGCCGGCCTACAGTGTCATCGAGGGACTTTTAGCAGGTAATATCAATATCCTAAAGCTGCCCGCAGGGGATAATGGCCTGTCCGTGCGTCTTTTGTGGGAGCTTGTGCAGTGTGAGCCGGATTTGAAGGATTATATTTATGTATTTGATGTGCCCTCTGCGGATGTGGGCACGCTAAAGGCATTTGCCCGGATGGCAGACGGTATCGTGGTCTGGGGCGGCGATGAAGCGGTGAAGGCAGCCAGAGAAATGGCGGACGTCACCACCAAAATTATAGCCTGGGGACACAAGCTTTCCTTTGCCTATGTAACCGAGAGTGTAACTGATGCACAGCTGGAGGTGCTGGCAAGGCATGTGTGCACCACCAATCAGGTGCTGTGCTCCTCCTGTCAGGGAATCTTTGTGGACACAGAGGACAGGGAGGTGCTGGAAGAAATCGGCAGACGTTTTTTTGCGCTTTTGCAGAAGGCGAACCGGGAGATGGGCAGAGCGGATATGGGCATGCGGGGCAAAAATACCATCAGGCTGTATACGGATATGCTGGAAAAGCCTGCCGGGCAGACCTTTTTTAGTGCCGATGGTGTCAGCGTCATCGTAAAGGAGGACAACGAGCTGGAATTGTCCTATCTGTTTCGGAATGTGTGGGTAAAGGCATTATCTAGAGAACAGATTGTACCGGTGCTGAAGAAGCATAAAAACCATTTGCAGACCTGTGGGTTACTTTGCAAGGATGAGGAGAGAGAAGTGCTGGAAGATAAGCTAATCAGAGCCGGAGTGGTCCGGCTGACGGATGGTAATATGTCCAGAACCGTGGCGGGGGAGGCTCATGATGGTACCTACCCGCTGGCAGAGTATAGTCGTATCGTGGAAATTGGTTAAGAAGAGATGTAGGAGAATGTTATGAGCATAGATTTATCCGGAGTCTGGAAGGTCAGACTGGGAGAAAAGGAAGCGGAGATAAGGCTTCCGGGAACTGTTCAAAATGCCGGACTGGGGGAGGAAATTACCATAGATACCCCCTGGGTAAGCGGACTTCATAATCCTCTTTGGTATGAGAGAGAGGAGTATAAATACGGGCAGGAGAATGGGTGCAAGGTACCTTTTTTATCCCAGCCGAAGAGCCATTATACCGGACTGGCAGTTTACGAAAAGGAAATTGAAATTACGGAGGATGGCAGGGAGTGGTTTCTGTATATGGAGCTGGCCCGCTGGCATTCTACTTTGTATGTGGATGATAAATATGTGGGAGAGGATGAATCCCTTTGTACGGCTCATCAGATTTGGATTGGTGCACTGTCTGCAGGAAAGCATGGATTCCGGATAGTGCTGGATACCACCATGCAGCACCCTTACAGACCGGATGGTCATGGGGTGACGGATGCTCTTTGCAACAACTGGAATGGTGTGGTAGGGGAATTCCTTCTTCTGACGGCAGAAGAGGTTCAGGCGCGTAAAGCAGCCAAATTAGAATATGCCAAAGCGCATCCGCGCCATATTTGTATTGAAAATGGGAAATTTATGGTGGATGGCAGAGCTGAGTATTTCCGCGGTACCCACTTTGGCGGGGATTACCCACTGACAGGACACCCGGAGACGGACATTGCCTGGTGGGAAAAGCTGATGGATACAGTAAAGTCCTATGGACTGAATTTTATCCGTTGTCATTCCTACTGTCCGCCGGAGGCAGCCTTTCTGGCGGCGGATAGGGCAGGAGTTTATCTTCAGCCGGAGTGTGGCATGTGGAATATCTTTGAAGAAGGAAATGGTATGATGCCGGTTCTGGAAAAGGAAACGGTGCGCATTTTAGAGCAGTTTGGTCACCATCCATCCTTTGTACTGTTTTCTCCCAGCAATGAGCCGGGAGGACAGTGGTATGGTCCTTTGGAGAAATGGGTGGATTTTGCCCGAGAAGCAGACGAGGCGCTGGGATATGAGAAACGCCGGGTATATACCGCCCAGTCGGGGTGGTTTTTCGATGTGCCTCCTGCAGAGATTACCGGAACGGATTATATTTACTTCCACCGTTCCGCTTATGGACCTCTTTGGGGCGGTACCATCCGAAATTATCTTGGCTGGAAGGGAAAGGATTATTCCCCGTCCGTAGAAGGTGCCACAAAGCCCATCATTTCCCATGAAATGGGGCAGTGGTGTGCCTACCCGGATTTTGACGTCATGGAGAAATTCACCGGGGCAGTGGTGCCGGGCAACTATGAGGTCTTTCGGGAAAATGCAAAAGCCATGGGAGTATACCCTCATCACAAGGATTTTTGTCAGGTATCGGGAAAGCATCAGGTGCGCCTTTTAAAAGAAGAGGTGGAGGCCAATATGCGTACCAAGGAGCTGTATGGCTACGAGATTCTGGACCTGCACGATTATCTGGGGCAGGGGACGGCTCTTGTGGGCATTTTGGATGCCTTCTGGGAAAGTAAGGGCTACGCTGCGCCGGAGGAAATTAGTGAGTTTATATCTCCTGTGGTACTTTTGGCAAGGCTTCTAAAGTATGTGTATCACAGCAAAGAGAAGATAAGTGTTCCCATAGAGGTAGCCAACTTCGGGGAAATGGATATAAACGGACAGGTAGTCTGGCGTATATATGAAACAGCTACCGGAAAGGAAGTAAAAACGGGGATACTTCCGGCAACCTATATAAAACAGGGAGAAAACACCTCCCTGGGAATGCTGGAGCTTGATTTCGGGGATGTGGCGGCTCAAAAGTGCCGCCTGACCATAGAGTTACAATTAGAAGGGTATTGTAACCACTGGGATTTGTACGTGTATGAGGATGCAGGGGAGTATACTCCATACACGTACGCTACCTCCCATTGGGAAGAGGCGAAGGCATGGCTTTCGGAGGGGAAAACGGTGGTATTTACGCCGAGACTTTCGGAACTGGATTATGAGTGCCCGCCCACATCCATTAAAAATGCGTTTTGGAATGCCCAGATGGGACCTGACTGGGGACGAAATCTGGGATTGTCCATTGATAAAGAGCATCCCATTTTTCAGGACTTTGCCACGGAGCATCATGGAGGCTGGCAGTGGGAGGATATTCTGGCTACGGCAAGGGGGTTTTGCGTAGATAAGTTATCACCGGATGTAGAACCCATTGTGAGAGTGGTGGATGACTGGAACCGAAACCTGCCTCTGGCACTGATGCTGGAAGGAAAAGTGGGAAATGGACATCTGATACTGGTCAGTGCTGATTTGGAGGGCCACTTTAAAGAGCGTCCGGCAGCCTGTACTTTAAAACAGGCCATTATGAAATATGCGTGGGAGATGTCGAAAAAGGAAAATAAGCAGCTTCCTTTCATTTTAGCAGAACATATAGAGGCACATCTATTCCCTCTATATGCCACTACAAATGCACTTTCCTATGGGGAATGCAAAGATGGTGACGGTAAGGAGTTTTCCGGAGAACTACCAAGGCTTTGGAACGTAAATCCGGGGGAAGCCTTCCACATAAAGGATATTACCTTCCCGGTAAGCATCACAATGGAGCTGAAGGAGGAAATGGGGGTGTCCGGAATGATGTACATGCCGGAGCAACGGGACCGCATGCACCTTGGCTGCGTGAAGGAGTATCTGGTAGAGGGATATCTGAATGGAGGCTGGAAGGTATTGACCCGGGGATTCTTTAAAAACGGTCTGTTTTCCCAAAGAGTAGAGTTTGAAAAGGTGAAGCTTAAAAAAATCCGTTTTACCATACTGTCCTGTCACAACCTGCAGGCGCGTCCGGTATGGGAGGAGGATAAGAATGGCTGGCATCCTGCAAATAAGGAAATGGTGCCTCAGATACAGATGGGAGCACTGCACCTTATCTTTGCAGAAAATGTGAATAATGATGGAGAGGAGCTTTTCTGGAGCGAGCATCAGAAGAGCAAAACCAAGGAAATAGATAACTAGATTAGGAGGACTGGATATGAAACTACATAATTTAACCGGCGGAAAACCCAGTGGTTATGCAACCTGGGGATGTATGTGGGAACAGGGCCGGGTGAGCAGTGAAAGTAGTTATCAGTGTATTGGCGAGGATGGAACCGCAATTCCCATGCAGAGCCGCATTACCGCATATTGGCCGGACGGCAGTGTAAAGTGGAGCGCGCACACCGCAGATACGGAGCTTTTGCAGAATGGTATGGAGGTACTCCCCACAGAGGAAAAGAAAGCTGTGGAAGGGGTAAGTATTACCGAAACGGACAATACCTATATCATTGGCGGAGGCAGGGTAAGTGTTACTGTGCCCAAGAGCGGCAAGTATTTATTTGAGCAGATTGTAAGGGATGGAAAGTCCTATGGTGAAAAAGCCAAGGCTGTGCTGATATTGGAGGAGCCTTGTACCATAAATGGTAATATCGCCAGAATGGATAAGCATTATGAAAGTAATATTACCTCGGTGGAATTAGAGGATGCAGGTCCGCTCCTTGTGACGGTGAAGTTTACGGGAAGCCATGTAAATGGAGCGGGAGAGAGTAAGCTTCCTTTCGTAATCCGTATGTCCGTGGGATATAACAAGACAAAGGTGGACTTCACCCATACCTTTATCTATGACGGTGAGGAGGATAAGGACTTTCTAAAGGGATTGGGAATCACCTTTGATATGCCTATGGAAGGTCCTATGTACAATCGTCACATCAAGGTGATGGCGGAGCATGGGATGTTCCATGAGTGCGTGGTACCCATGGTTTCCTGGAGACCCAGACCACCCAAAGGAGTATATACAAAACAGATGGCAGGGGAGGCGCTTCATTTAGAAGGAGAAGAGCTTGCCACCGTAAATAAGATTTTACAGGATACTCCTTACTGGAGTACCTATGATATTTGCCAGGACAGTGCCAGTCATTTTGTCATTCGCAAGAAGCAGACCGGGGACCACCTGTGTTACATAGACAGCCTTCATGGGGGAAGAACCCAGGGAGGTATCTCTGTGGGCTCTGAGTATGGTGATGTGAAGATGAGTATCTGTGATTTCTGGGAGAAGTACCCATCAGGATATACCATCACCGGTATGGACAGTGATAAGGCAACATGTACCATGTGGCTTTGGTCACCCAGCGCTACGCCCATGGATTTCAGACACTATGCAGACCGTGGCTACAATCAGGTTTGCTACGAAGGCTACGATTACAAGGGCGCGGAACCGGTGGGGATTGCCTGCACCAATGCCTGCGCACTGGAATTTGGCGCGGATATGATTGCTACGGATGAAGAAATTGGGATTTTTGCCCAGAATACCAATAATCCCTTACGTTATGTGGCTACGCCGGAGGAATATCACAAATTGAAGGCCTTTGGATACTGGTCACTGCCCAGCTTCGAGACGGAGATGGAGAAGTGGCTGGAGGACCAGATGGAGAAAGCATTTACCTTCTATCAGCAGGAGGTAGAGCAGCGCGGCTGGTATGGTATGTTTAACTATGGTGATTTTATGCATACCTATGACGAGGAGCGTCACAACTGGTGTTACGATATCGGCGGTTATGCCTGGGATAATACAGAGCTGGTGCCCACTCTTTGGCTATGGCTGTACTTCATGCGTACCGGCAGGGCGGATGTGTTCCGTCTGGCGGAGAAGCTTTCCAGACATACTTCCGAGGTGGATGTATATCATCTGGGAAGATTTAAGGGGCTTGGCTCCCGTCATAATGTAAGGCATTGGGGGTGCCCTTGTAAGGAGGCAAGAATCGCCATGGCTTCTCACCACAGATATTTTTATTATCTTACCGGTGACAGAAGACTGGAGGATATCTTCGAGGAACTGAAGGATAATGAGATGAGCTTCTTAGCCAAGGACCCTCTGGGAGATTTCTATGATAAGGAGAAGATGACCTATCCCAGCCATGCCCGCAGTGGTCCGGACTGGTCCTCCCTTTGCTCTAACTGGATGACCCAGTGGGAGCGGCATCAGGACGAGACCTATCGGAAGAAGATTGAAGTGGGTATACAGGACATAAAGAATGCACCATTAAAGCTGGTATCCGGTCCGGACTTTGAGTTTGACCCGGCGACCTGTCGTCTGCACTATATTGGGGAGAGAACCACCGGAGGAACCCATTTGCAGATTTGTATGGGTGCGCCCCAGGTGTGGACGGAGATGGCGGACCTCCTTGGAGATGAGGAGTGGAAGCAGATGCTGGCGGATTACGGCAGATTCTATTATTTGCCAAACGAGCAGCAGAGAGCGGAAAGTAACGGCCTTATTGGGGACCGTGAGTTTTCTCTTCCCTTCCTTGCAGCGGGTATCGCGGCTTACGGTGCATGGTATCATCAGAGCGACGAGGAGGCTGTGCGTGCGTGGAGAATTCTTTTACAGACCATGGTGAAGGAAAACCAGAACGAAGGCTTTACGCCGATGGAGCTGGAAAACCAGGGAGGACTTGCGTTATTGAAGGAGATTCCCTGGGTGACCACCAACTTTGTGGCACAGTTTTGTTTAAACAGCATCATGGCGCTGGAATTTATCCGGGAAAAGTTGCCTAAAACCTTACATGAGGCAGAGAAGCTGGTAGTGGGAATTGATGACTGGTTCTTCCGCAAGTGCTAAAACAGATAGAGGAAATTGGAAATGAAGTTATATATTAAAGAAATATTGGATTTTGAAGTGACCATTGCCTGGGATGCAGTAGAAGGCGCGGATAGCTATAGGGTGTATTGGTCGGATAAGGAGGGCGCTTCTTTTCTGGAAAGAGGTGTGGTAGAAGAATGCGAGTACACCTTAAAAAAGGCAAGTCATGTACACCACTTTTTGAAGGTGGAGGCATTGGCCGGAGAGGCTGTGAAGGATAGCAGTGAGGTGATTAAGACCCCTGTTCAGAAAGTATTGCATCCACAGCTGGAAATACTGGGAAGAGGACTTGTGGCTATCAAGGCAAGGAATGGCATTTTCTTAAGCTGGAGAATGTTTGTGCAGGAGGCTGCCGGCTACAATGCCACCGGACTTACGGGAACGGACTATATGCTTTACCGCAATGGTGTGAAAATCGGGATGGTGACGGATTCCACCAATTACTTGGATAAGGAAGGATGTACAGAGGACACCTATCAGGTGGCTCCCATCGTAGAAAATATGGTGCAGGAGCCTTGTGCGCCGGTGAAGGTCTGGGAGAAGGGCTATCTGGATATTCCTTTGAAGAGGCCGGAGGGAGGCGTAACTCCTGCGGGGGAAGTCTATGAGTACAATGCCAACGATATGAGTGTGGGCGACGTGGATGGTGATGGGGAATACGAATATCTGGTGAAGTGGGACCCTACTAACTCCCATGACGTATCCCACAGGGGCTATACCGGTAAGTGCTACATCGACTGCTACAAGCTGGATGGTCAGCTTCTCTGGAGACTGGATATGGGTGTGAATATCCGTTCCGGTGCCCATTATACACAGTTTATGGTGTACGACTTTAATGGGGATGGCAAGGCAGAAATGGCAGTGAAGACTGCACCCGGCACTAAGATGACCATATTTGCCACGGATGGCAGCGTGAAGGAGGAATTCTACGTGACCATGCCGGAGGGAGATGTGGCAGCAGGGGTGAGTCATGCGGATAATTATGTATGCTCGGCAGAGGACTATTATAATTATATTGTGAAGCTCTTTAAGACTTGGAGGGAGCATCCGGAGGTGGCAAGGGGGCAGTGGCCTCAGACCCTGGAGGAATGCTTCGGTATCCCGGTGAAATATGAGTATCCTTTAAGTGAGGAGAATGCAAGGGCTTTGGCGGATTACTTTTTTGATGAGTATGCCCCATCCAGAAGCAGTAAGAATGAGCTTAGGAAATTTGAGGGCTTTATCTACGAAGGACCGGAGTATCTGACCATGTTTGCCGGGGATGGTAAGGAGTTGCAGACGATTGACTTTAAGTTTGGCAGAGTGGATGATGGTCTGATGTGGGGTGACTATGCTATGGCAAGAATTGAACCCTGCAACCGTGTGGATCGATTTTTATCCGGTGTGGCGTATTTGGATGGCGAGAGACCATACCTTCTGATGTGTCGTGGGTATTATACCAGAACCACTATGGTGGCCTATGATTTCTTTGAGAACAGGTTCCGGGAATATTTCTCCATCGACAGTGGCTTTGTACCCATGGACAATCCCTTTCATGCAGGCTACATCCATGACACGGATGGTTCGGATCCGGTATACGGCATCCTGGCAGGACAGGGCAACCACAGCTTATCTACAGCGGATGTGGACGGGGATGGTTGCATGGAGATTATCTATGGCGCAGCAGTGATTGACCACGATGGAAGTGTGCTGTATTCCTCCTGTGATTACAGACCGGACGGCGTATATACCAAGCTGGGTCATGGTGATGCCATGCATGTGGCTAAGATTGACCCGGAAAGACCGGGACTTCAGATATTCAATGTATTTGAAGGTGGCGCAGCAGTACCCTATGGATATGCACTTCGTGATGCAGAAACAGGAAAGGTAATCTTTGGGGAATACGCAACCAAGGACCTGGGCAGATGCATGATAGGTAAGATTGATAAGGATACAAGGGGCCTGCAGGTCTGGGTAAACGATGTATACGACTGCAAGGGCAAGAAGCTGGACGTACCGGTACTTGGCACCAATATGTGCATTCACTGGGCAGCAGACTTAACCACCCAGATTACGGATAGCCCCACTTACCTTGGGACTGTGCAGCGTGGCATCATCAACGACAATATCCACGGTATCATGTTAGAGCCCGAGGGCACCATGACCAACAACGGCACCAAGGGTAATCCTGCTCTTGTGGCAGACCTTTTCGGAGATTTCAGAGAAGAGCTGCTCCTTCGCACGGAGAACAACAGTGCCATCCGCATCTACATGAACACGGATATCACAAAGCACAAGCTTTTTACCCTGCTCCACGATACCCAGTACCGTTGCGGCGTGGCCTGGCAGAACAACTGCTACAACCAGCCGGTGTATACCAGCTTTTATTATGGCAGCGATATGGATTTCGGGGATGTGCTTCCGGGGATGAAATGAAAATAATATGATAAAGTCCGGTTTTTATGAAAACCGTTGAGTTAAGGGCGTAGGTGAAAGAAATAAGAAGAGTTCGCTCTTTTTATCGAGAAACTGTGGATTTTTTTGTAAAAACCGTTGACTTTCTAAAAAAACAGGTCTATACTTATGGTGAACTGAATGATGATATCTAGAAAGAGTGGAACCGGGTTCCACTCTTTCTTGTTGCAGGACATAATCAGAAAGGAAGAAGGCATGGCAAAAAGAGATTCCTATGAAGGAAAGACAGAAGAACTGCTAAGACCCATTACAGAAAAGTATGGCGTAGAAATTTACGACGTAGAATATGTGAAGGAAGGCAGTGATTTTTACTTAAGAGCCTACATTGATAAGGAAGGTGGCGTGAACATTGTTGATTGTGAGAATGTGAGCCGTGCACTTTCCGATGCACTGGATGAGGTGGATTTTATCGATGATGCGTATATCCTGGAGGTGAGCAGCCCGGGACTGGGCAGAACCTTGAAGAAGGACAGACATCTGGAGAAGAGTATCGGACAGGATGTGGAAATCAAGCTCTACAAGCCACAGGATAAGGTGAAAGAGTTTGAAGGAACCCTTCTTTCCTTTGATGCGAAGGAGCTTACCATTGATATGGATGGAGAAGAGAAGAGCTTTTTAAGAAGTGACATAGCAGTAATCAAATTAGCAATTGATTTTTAAAGATGCAGCGAAAGGCGCAAATGGAGGAATTTAAAAATGAACAAAGAATTAATGGAAGCATTGGACATCCTGGAAAAAGAGAAGGAAATCAGCAAAGAGACATTGTTCGAGGCGATTGAAAACTCTTTACTTACCGCATGTAAGAATCACTTCGGTAAGGCGGACAATGTAAGAGTGGAAATCAACCGTGAGACTTGCGATTTCTTATGCTATGCAGAGAAGGAAGTAGTGGAGACCGAGGAAGAGGTTGAGGACGATTTGTTACAGATTACCCTAGAAGATGCCAAGGCTGTATCGAAAAAGGCGAAGGTAGGCGATATCTTAAATGTAGAAATTAAGTCCAAGGAATTCGGACGTATCGCTACCCAGAACGCAAAGAACGTAATCTTACAGAAGATTCGTGAGGAAGAAAGAAGCGTTATCTACAATCAGTATTTCGAGAAGGAAAAGGATGTTGTTACCGGTGTAATTCAGCGTGAAATCGGTAAAAACTATAGTGTAAATTTAGGTAAGGCAGATGCGATGCTGACCGAGGCAGAGCAGGTAAAGGGCGAGAGATTTAAGCCTACTGAGAGAATCAAGGTGTATATCTTGGAGGTTAAGAACACCCCGAAGGGACCTCGTATCAACGTAAGCCGTACCCATCCGGAGCTTGTTAAGAGATTGTTCGAGGCTGAGGTTACCGAGATTAAGGATGGTACCGTGGAAATCATGAGCATCGCCCGTGAAGCAGGTAGCAGAACCAAAATTGCGGTATGGAGTAACAATCCTAACGTAGATGCAGTGGGTGCCTGCGTAGGTTTAAACGGTGCCAGAGTAAATGCCATCGTAGAAGAGCTTCGCGGTGAGAAGATTGATATTGTAAACTGGGATGAGAATCCTGGTAACTTAATCCAGAATGCATTATCTCCTGCAAAGATTGTTGCAGTATTTGCAGACCCGGATGAGAAGACCGCAAAGGTTGTCGTACCGGATTATCAGTTGTCCTTAGCAATTGGTAAGGAAGGTCAGAATGCAAGACTTGCAGCGAGACTTACCGGATACAAGATTGATATTAAGTCAGAGACGCAGGCGAAGGATGCACCGGGCTTCCGTTACGAAGATTATATCGATGACGAAGACTACGCTGATGAGGATGATTACGAAGTAGAAGAGTAAGAAGATTTATAAAGATATGGAGGTTCTGCATTGAAGAAGGTACCCTTGAGGCAGTGTATCGGCTGCGGTGAAATGAAAAGCAAAAAGGAAATGATGCGTGTTGTGAAATCCGCAGAGGGTGAAATCAGTCTGGATTTGACAGGCAAGAAAAATGGAAGAGGCGCATATCTTTGTATTCAGAAAGATTGTCTGGAGAAGGCCAGAAAGAATAAAGGTCTGGAGCGCTCCTTTAAGATGGGAATACCTGCTGAGGTGTATGAATCCTTAAGCAGAGAGTTTGAGGAGGAATATGCGTAGTAAGGTATTATCATTACTCGGCATAGCTTGCCGGGGACATAATGTAGTGAGCGGTGAATATCAGACGGAGAACGCTGTGAAGACAGGTGATGCGATGCTTGTTATCGTGGCGGAGGATGCGTCAGCAAATACCAGAAAGTTATTTACCGATAAGTGTTCGTTTTATGAAGTACCGGTCTATATATTCGGCACTAAGGAATCTTTAGGCCGCGCAATCGGCAAAGACTTCAGGTCTTCGTTGGCAGTATGCGATGCTGGTTTGGCGCAGGCGGTGGAAAAAGCAATTTCACAAGAAACGTCAAATGCATAGGAATGGAGGTAGTAGGCATGGCAAAAATTAAAGTACATGAGTTAGCAAAAGAAATAGATAAACCCAGTAAAGAGGTTCTTACCTTTTTACAGGAAAAATGAATTGAAGCAAAAGCAGCACAGAGCTCTGTAGATGATGCAGCAGCAGATATGGTGAGCAAAGCTTTC
>JAFTXD010000109.1 GCA_017461775.1 Lachnospiraceae bacterium | reverse complement strand
GAATCCTTGAGGAGATTTTGAGGAATCATCGGGAGGAGGTTCGGTCCATGGTATTGACGGAGTATGATGAGCAGGCGCACATTAAGAATGAAAGAGAGATTGCGTTAGAAGAGGGCCGTGCGGAAGGGAGGAAAGAAGGCCGTGCGGAAGGTGAGAATGTTGCGATGCAGTTGATGCAGTGTCTTTTGGAGGCAGGTAGAACAGAGGATGCAAAGAGGATTACAAAGGATACAGAGTATCGAAAGAAACTTTTCGAGGAATATGGTTTGAATAAGCGATGAGGGGGCGCACACTACGGCTGTAGTGTGCGTCTTTGGATATAATTTTAGATAAGATAGGAGAGGGTCCATGCTAAGCCGTTTGTTTGGGATTATGTACATGCTGTTAAATAAAGAGACAGTAACTGCCAAGGAATTGGCAGAACATTTTGAGGTGTCGGTAAGAACGATTTATCGAGATGTTGAGGTCTTAAGTGAGGCTGGAATTCCTGTATATGCTCGAAAAGGGAAAAATGGTGGAATCTGTCTTATGGAGCATTTTGTGCTAAACAAGATGTTGATAACAGAGGAAGAGCAGCAACAGATTTTGTCAGCACTCCTGTCCGTAGGGGAGACTACCGCATCTGAGGAAAAAGAGATAGTACAGAAGCTGGGTAATTTCTTCAAAACAGAGCCTGTGAATTGGATTGCTATAGATTTCTCGGATTGGGGCAGTGGACAGAAGCAGCTATATGAGGATATCAAAAGAGCTATATTGACGAGCAGGGTAATCAGCTTCGATTATTATGGTCAGAATCGGGAGATGAGCAGGCGCATCGTAGAGCCGGTACAGCTGCTTTTTAAGGAATACACATGGTATTTGAGTGCCTATTGCAGAGAGAGAAAGGCACCCAGAATATTCAAATTAACACGAATCAAAAGGTTGGAAGTGTTGGAAGAATGCTTTGAACCAAGAGAGGAGTGGTATCAAAAAGAAGATACAAATGAAGAAAAGCAGCGGGATACGAAAGGTGAACAGGTTTATGCTCCGTTGATTACCATGTGGATTGACAAGAAGGAAGCATACCGGGTATATGACCGTTTTGGTGAATCGGACATTGAGATTCTGGAGGATGGAAATTTCATGGTTCGGGTAGCGTATCCTTTGGACGAATGGGTTTACAGCCTGATATTGTCCTTTGGAGCATCTGCCAAGGTGTTGGAGCCTTTGGAAATACGAGACGAGATAAGAAGACGAATTGCTGAAATGAAGAAAATTTATGATGTAGATGAAAACTTGCCATACTGATGTCATATTTAAAGTGTTATGATAGAGAAAACACTTGGAGGGATAAATATGTTGGAGTTACCGGAAAGCTACACCATTTCAAAACAAATACAAGAGTCAATGCGTGGTAAAATAATTAGTTATATTGAGGTGTTGCATACGCCCCATAAATTTGCCTTTTTTAAAGGAGACATGGATAAATATACTGACTATCTGGAGGGGCAGGAGATTGTTGGTGCAACCTATCATGGCGGGATGATTGAAATGCAGACGGAAGGAAGCGCAATGGTGTTTGCAGATGGAGCGTATCCGAAATATTATGAGGATAAAAAGAAGTTTCCGAAGAATCATCAGCTGGCTATTTACTTTGATGATGAAACGGCTATTTTTGTTTCAATCCAAATGTATGGGTTCATCTTTGCGTTTCCTAAAGGAGAATGCACAGAGGGATTTTATATTTCTTCCAGTACCAAGCCAAGTCCTCTGTCGGATAAATTTACATTTGAATATTTTAAGGGGCTGTACCCGAACAACAGCAAGAAATTATCGGCAAAGGCCTTTCTTGCTACAGAGCAACGCATACCGGGATTGGGAAATGGCGTGTTGCAGGATATTCTGTGGGATGCAGGAATTGATCCTCGTTTTGATATGCGTAGGGCATCGGAGGAAGATTTTCGGGCATTATATACATCCATCAGAAAAGTATTGAGAGAGATGTGCGAACATGGTGGCCGTGATACCGAAAAGGATTTGTTCGGCAACAAGGGCGGGTATATCACGCAGCTTAGTAAGAACTCGTTGTACGAACCTTGTATGAAATGCGGCTATGAGATTCAAAAGGCAAATTATATGGGTGGAACTGTGTATTTTTGTGAGAAGTGCCAGAGGAGATAGAGAGAAGATATGGAGTTGATAAAGTGAAAAGCGATATAGATTTTTCTGTAATTACTGCTTGCGGAGAATGCTGCGCGGGCTGTAAGAAGAAAGAAAATGGAATGTGTAAAGGTTGTATGGAGTCTGATGGACATTGTGAAGAATGGGCACAGTCTGGGGGATGTCCAATATATCAATGCACAAGAGAACATAATGTACAATTTTGTGGATTATGTAAAGAATTTCCTTGTGAATGGCTAATTCAAAAAGTTGTCTGGAGACCGAAGGTAGTAGAAGAACTAACAGAATTAGCGAACTTATATTTTGAAAAGAATTAGTACAAGAGGAGAATGTTGTTGTGAATATAAATAAGTGCATTAAGGAATCTTTTGTAGTGATTGGAAAGGAAGGCTCAACAAATGATGGAGCCGGATTTATTCAAAATTTGTGGGAAGATGCGAATAGCCATTTCCATGAAGTGGAGCAACTTGCAAAAAAAGATGATAAGGGGAATATTGTTGGAATATGGGGGGCAATGTCTGATTTCTCACGTGCTTTTAAGCCGTGGGAAGATGGATTTACAAAAGGTTTGTATTTGGCCGGAGTAGAATGTTTAGAAACAGCGGAAGCACCTGCCGGCTGGACAAGGTGGGTTATTCCAGGCTATGAATATATTTATGTTGAATGTGAAGACGGGAATACATTTGCTCAAGTAATAGAGTATATGAACGAAAATGACATTACCTTAGTAGGTGCTGTTCTTGATTTTACATGTTCGGAAACAGGAAAGAACTATATGTTTTTTCCGATTAGAACAATTTAGTTGCATAGTGACGGAAGTGGAAAGGATAACAGAGATGGCAAAAAATGATAATGCACATTCACTCAGGATGGTTGAAAGTTTAAAACAAAATATTGGAGAAGAAGTAGCTTGCGAGTTTGAAAAAGAATATCCCTTATCTAAGAGCGCGGATATTCAGAAGAAATATGAATGGGCAAAATCTGCTTGTGACTATCTCGAGAAGCATTTTGACACAGATACAATTCTTAAAATCAGAAAAGAATGTCGGTGCAATGACGGAAAATCAATCGCTAACAAGATTATAAAATATATGAATAAGACAGATAGTATAGAGGCATTTGTCAATTTATTTAATCAGAATGAAACATTTGCATGTCTTGAATACATATCGGATAATAAAATTTTATTTTGCTATCCTGAATGCTATTGTGCTTGTGTAAAAAGAATACCGCAAGAAGTATCAATGACTTGGTGTTATTGTACACTGGGAAATGCAGAAGGTATTTTTAAAGAAGTATTTAATAAAGATGTACATGTAACATTGCTTAAAAGCATAAAGACTGGTTCGGATAAATGTGTGCTTGAAGTAGAATGGTAAGGAGAGGTACAACATGAACATACTTGAGCAAGTCAGCCATGAGACAATGGTATTTATGCGTGGTAAATATCGTCTTGATGAAATCGGTGATGGTAAAGATGAATTAAAATTTAAACAGGGTCAAAAGACAATTCTGACTATCTATATCCATGAGGACAAGTTTACGTTTCTTATTATTTTCGGAAAGAAAGAACGAGAAACTTTTGAGGCACAGAAGGATACTTTTACAAAATACATCTCTGATTACTATGACAATGCAAAAATATTTCATGATGGAAAATGGATGTATATTGATGTAACAACCTTAGAACAGCTGGAAGAGATAAAGAGGCTGATACTGATAAAGAAAAAACCGAATAGAAAGCCGTTTGCAAAGGAAAAAGCCGTATACTCTAAGTGTGGTCAGCGTTGTGACCTATGTGTACATTATACCGGAACAACCGAAGAACAGCGGCTTATAATGGTAGAAAATTTATCGAAGATGTGGGATGTTACGGATTGGAGTATGCGTTGCAAAGGTTGCTATAGTGATGATTGCTATTGCAAAGATGATCCCTGCAATGCGAAGGAATGCGCACCCGAAAAGGGAATTTCGGAATGCAAAGAATGCAGTGAATTTCCGTGCATCAAGGCAACCTCTGCTGATTACCGTTCCATGATACATACAGAAGTGCATTATGCCGATGAAATTACTTGGGGAATTCTGCCTTATGTGCCGTGGCAATATGAGGAGAGAGGATAAAATGACAGAAAGAGATATTATTAAACATATTAATGATGGCGCAAATTATTATGTTAGCTTATTCGGTAAAGCAGAGCACATGGAAATAGTTGATAGAGGATGCTATTCATATGTAAAGCCTAAAGCGGATGAACACGGTATATCTATTATATACAATGTATGCATAGATAATATTCCATTAGAGGAACAAAAGGTACTTATTTCTGAAATGAAAGAGCTACAGATGCCGATTTGGCTCGATTTGACGGTATCAGATGAGGTGTTTTTTCAGGTTTTTGGAAGAAAGAAGGTACATGGGCAAACGGAATTTAATGACAATGATGAAATCTACATGGCTTTATTGCCAGACATGAAAGAGATAGATCATATTAGTAGTGAAAAGATTATCAAGGTGCAAACAGAGGAAGAATTTGCAGCATGGGCTAAAATTGCGAATGGTGTTTTAGCAAATGGTTATTCCGATATGCATCCGGTTCATCATTATCCACTATGTAAAGATGGAATCATGAAATGTTATATATTATTCAACCAAAGTGTGCCGGTGGCTGTTGCAAGTATAATTGACAACAATGGAATCGCATCACTGGAATTTGTTGCCACGGTACCAGAGATGCGAAGATGGGGATTTGCAAAAACAATATGTAAGCAGGCTGTGCAGGATGCTTTTGACGATGGAGCAAAGATCATAACTGTCCGAGCAATTAATGCGGTAGCTGGAAAGTTGTATCAGTCCATGGGGTTTAAGGCGTATAATTATGCTATATAGAAGTGTACAACTTATGCAACCATAATGGTGGATGGCAAGAGATGTAAGTTTGCCAGAGTCTAATACAAATGAATTAGCAAAGGAACTTTTACATTATGAAAATTGACCGTTTGATAGGTATCATAACAACATTACAACAGAAAAAGTCCGTTACAGCACCATACCTTGCGGAAAAATTCGAGGTATCCCGTCGCACCATAAATCGGGACATTGAGGCTATATGTAAAGCGGGGATTCCCATTGTTACCACCCAAGGAGTAAATGGTGGTATTGCTATTATGGAGGGCTTTTCCTTTGATACAACTGTTTTTACAGAACAGGAACTGGCGGCAATATTTACGGGGTTAAAAACGCTGGACAGTGTTTCGAACTCTGCATCCGCAGAAAGACTTGCGCAGAAGATGGGAGGCGCTTCTGCAATCAAATTGGCGGACAATATGCTGATTGATTTATCTTCCTTTTATAAAAATGATTTGGCGACTAAGATTGAGGAAATAAAGCGTGCAATGAAGGAATCCAAATGTATTTCATTCCACTACTGCTATAACAAAGGAGAGGCAGACAAATTAATTGAGCCGTATTTGATTGTCTTTAAATGGTCTGACTGGTATGTGTTTGGATTTTGCAGACAGCGGCAGGATTTTCGGATGTACAAGCTCAGACGTTTATGGGAATTACAGGTGACTGATGAGATGTTCACTGCCAGAGACATTCCGGAGGAGAAAAAGCAATTTGGCTCCCATATGACAGATGATTATATTATCTCGGCCGTTTATGATGCATCGGTAAAATATAGGCTGGTGGAGGAATATGGTCACAACAGTTTTTCGGAGAGAGAAGACGGGAAGATATATACCGAATGGGGATTTTCCTCGGCAGAGACGGCGGTGGAGTGGTTTTTAAGTTTTGGAGATAAGGTGAGAGTTCTTAATCCGCCGGAGATGGTAGAACGAATGAAGAGTGCATTGTTGGCTGCATTCAATTTATATAAAACATGACATGCAGTTGTCGTGTTTTGGATGATATAGTAGATTCAACCATGGTTATTCAAAAAAGTGGAGGTAATATGTATGGTTGATTCAAGATGTGGGCTTCATTGCACCGGATGCGAGTATAAGGAGACTTGTGGTTGTGAAGGTTGTATAGAAACAAATGGGCATCCGTTTCATGGGGAATGTCCCGTTGCAGCTTGTTGTCAAAGTAAAGGTATTGTGCACTGTGGTGAGTGCTTCGATATCCCCTGTGAGTTACTGGTACAGTATTCATGTGACCCGGAGCACGGCGATACACCCAAAGGTGCAAGAATCGAGCAGTGTAGGAAATGGTATGCGGAAGCAAAAGAAATGAAGTAAAACGGATGCATAGATATTAGCGTTAGAAGGAGAATGAATTCATGAGTAGATTTAGTGATAAGGGATATTATGTGAAAGAGAATGCGCCTATATATTTTACAAAAGATATGATTAGAACGGCGGAATGGTTTGAAGAAGTCATGGGATGGTATAGCAATATCGTAGAGAAAAATGAGGATGGCCAAGGTTGCTATGGCGTAGTTTTTGATATGCTTCCGGAGATTGAATCTGTTCATCTGGCTCCATTTACCGGGTTTCAAATGTTTTATGGAGAGCCGGAAAAAAGAGCTATTTCCTTTATGCAGGTACAGGGAATTGAAAAAATGAGAGGATATATCCTTTCTAAAGGTTGGGATAAGATTACCGAGGTAGCCAAGCAGCCTTGGGGTGGTAAAACTTGTAGATTAACAACTATAGATGGATATATTATTAATATCTTTGAATAAGACTTATATGCAATAAAGAGGTAATTGAAATACGCAAGGAACGAGGAAGATTATGAACACAATTGTTTCACAAGCTGTTGAAGAGGTAAATACTTTAGCAAGTACACGTAATGGTGAGCACATTGCCACAGGAGAGATTCGTAAGCTGTCTGCGAGATTGTATAGGAAGATTGAGGATAAAACTATTGGAAATATTTTGGACCTGTGTGAAGAACTTCTGGAAGAACGCAGTTGGGCCTTGGGAGTGATAGCATTTGATTGGGCGTATAGAGTAAAGAAACAATATGATGAGAATACCTATGATGTTTTTTATGGTTGGTTAAAGAAGTATGTGCGTGGTTGGGGAGATTGTGATGATTTCTGTACCCATGCTTTTGGAGAATTGCTGCGGCAGGATAAGTCGCTTTTTAAAAAGGTGAAGCAGTGGACCGGAGATGAAGATTTTTGGGTACGTCGTGCATCAGCGGTAGTTTTGATTCCGGCTATTTTACATAATGATTATGATACAATAGCTCCTTTTGAAATATCGGATGCACTGATGTCAGATCAACATGATTTAGTACAGAAGGGTTACGGATGGATGTTGAAATGCTTATCGCAGGTAGATATGGAAGAGGTAAAAATATATTTGATTGCCAATTGTAAGAAAATGCCTCGAACCGCATATCGTTATGCGTTAGAAAAATTTGATAAGCAAACGCGAAGTGAATTGATGAAGCTGTATGGAATATCTTGTAACAAATCGGCAGGGGACAAGGAGGACAAGTATGCAGAAGATAAACAATAAAGAAGTAAAAGATATGATGTATTCTTTGGGTGCGGATTTGTGCGGTGTGGCAAGTGTGGACCGATTTGAAGGAGCGCCGAAAGGATTTCATCCTTTGGATGTTTTGCCAATATGCAAATCCGTAATATCCTTTGGGGTACGCTTTCCGGTAGGTGCGCTTTTGTGTGATACGCCGGTACCGTATACAAGGATAAGAAATTCATTGACTCCTAAAATGGATGCCATAGCCCTTAATATGTGCATAGAGCTGGAAAAGAGGGGGATTGTGTCCGTGCCGATTCCTACCAATGAAAGCTTGTGGGATGAGAAGACGGGAAGGTGGCGTTCCATTATTTCCCAAAAGCATGCAGCCCAGGCGGCAGGGGTAGGAACTATTGGGCGTCACTCATTGTTAATAACGCCTAGATTTGGAAGTATGGTATGGCTGGGGTGTATTCTTTGCGATGCGGAGATTGAACCGGATGAAATGCTGGCAGATATCTGCGTAGGTTGTAATAAATGTGTACAGGCTTGCCCGGTGAATGCACTAGCGAAAGAAGAATTGAATCAGCAGGCATGCTGGGATAATGCATTTGGTGAGGATGAGAAGCTGCAGACTTGGGTGATATCCTGTCATAAATGTAGGGATGCGTGTCCGTACAATTTAGGGACAGATAATTCGTTGATATAGTGTGTTTTGATAATATGAATCGGAGGAAAAGTAATGAAATATGTAAGTACACTTATTTCGGTGAATGATATGGAAATAAGTAAAAAATTTTATAATGAGGTGCTAGGCCTGGAGGTGATTTCGGATCTGGGAGCGAATGTAACCTTGACAGGAGGATTTGCACTACAGCGAATGGATACATGGCAGCATTTCATTGCCAATAAAGAGGTTAATTTACATAACAATGCTGTGGAATTAGTTTTTGAAGAAAAAGAATTTGATTCGTTTGTGGAGCATGTGAAAAAGTTTGATATAGAGTATGTTCATGATGTTGTCGAGTATGGTTGGGGACAGAGAGTAATCAGGTTCTACGATCCGGATTATCATATTATTGAAGTAGGCGAAGATATGGAAATGGTGGTTAGGAGATTTAAAGCAGCCGGGATGACGGATGAGCAGGTGGCAGAGAGAATGCATGTGCCATTGGATTATGTACTGGGTTATTTAAAGAAATAGTGAGGTTTCACAATGAGTAAGGGGATATTTTCAAAATGTGGCACGCGTTGTAATTTGTGCATGATATATTGTCCCAACTACAAAAGTAAATTTTAGATTTAGTCGGGAGTAAAAATGGCTCTTGCCCAACTAGTATGCGATATATGTTTATTTGGTCGGACATATTAATGTGTATATGTCCGACTAAAAAACAAGAGAGCTTGGATTCGTTGGGCGGGGATAAGCAGGAGTGACCGACTAGGAAAATGAAAAAGGGAATTAGTTGGACAAATCTATTGCAAAATGACCGACTAAATAAAGAAAAACAGATTTAGTCGGGGGACCGAAAAAATCAATACCCGACCTAAAAGGAAAAAATTAATTTTTGTTGGACAAAATAGTCATATCACATTCACTTCTATTGTCTCAAATGTTCAAAAAGCATGAAAATTCATCACTTTAACGAAATGAAAGGGCTTACAATCCCACAAAAAACAACATATGCTATATTGACAAAGCCACACAATCGGGCATATAATAGAGGAAGATTAGCAACAAAATACCACAAATCTGCCGTAAGTGAGGGATTGTGATGAGATACAATAGTACGAAGGTTCCCAAGACGGAACGAATCACGAAATTAATAGAAGATTTGTATGCAAAGATGCCGGAGATTGAGAGTGCCAGAGCGAGGCTCCTGACGGAAAGCTTTCGGCAGACGGAAGGAAAGCCGCTGATTATGCGTAAGGCGCTTTCCTTTGCACACATTTTGAAAAACATACCGATTATCATCCGTGAGAACGAGCTGATTGTGGGAAGCTCCACCATTGCTCCCAGGGGATGTCAGACCTTCCCGGAGTTTTCGTATGACTGGTTAGAAGCCGAGTTTGAGACGGTGGCTACCAGAGAGGCAGACCCCTTCTATATTGCGGATAAAACCAAGGCAGAGCTGAAGGAGGCCAATGCTTATTGGAAGGGTAGAACCACCAGCGAGCTTGCTACCGAGTATATGGCACCGGAAACCAAGGTGGCCATGGAGCACAATATCTTCACCCCGGGTAATTATTTCTACAATGGTGTGGGACATGTGACGGTGCAGTATGAAAAGGTGCTTGCCATCGGATATGAAGGTATCATGAAGGAGGCGGGGGCAGAGCTTCTTAAATGTAAGCCCGGAGATGGGGACTATGCCACCAGAAAGACCTTCTTGGAGGCAGTGATTATCAGCTGTCAGGCTGTTATCGATTATGCGAAGCGTTATGCGGATTTGGCGGAGAAGGAAGCTGCAGGCTGCATGGATCCGGTGAGAAAGCTGGAACTGTTACAGATTGCGGAGAATTGCCGGAACGTACCGGAAAAGGGAGCAACAAGCTTCTATGAAGCTTGCCAGAGCTTCTGGTTTGTACAGCAGCTTTTGCAGATGGAGTCCTCCGGACATTCCATTTCCCCGGGGCGGTTCGACCAGTATATGTATCCTTATTATAAGAAGGATTTAGAAAATGGAACTTTGACAAGAGAGTTTGCTCAGGAATTGATTGATTGTATCTGGGTAAAGCTCAATGATTTGAATAAATGCAGGGATGCGGACAGCGCCAAGGGCTTTGCGGGCTACAGCTTATTCCAGAACTTGATTGTGGGTGGTCAGGATGAGGCCGGAAGAGATGTGACCAATGATTTATCCTTTATGTGTATTGATGCTTCGGCACATGTATTTTTACCAATGCCTTCCCTATCCATTCGAGTATGGAACGGCACTCCCCACGAGCTGATGATTCGTGCGGCAGAGCTGACCAGAACCGGTATCGGTCTTCCGGCATACTACAATGATGAAGTGATTATTCCGTCCCTGATGAGTATGGGACTTAGCTTAGAGGATGCCAGAACCTACAACATCATTGGATGTGTGGAGCCACAGAAGGCGGGTAAAACCAACGGCTGGCACGATGCGGCGTTCTTCAATATGTGCAGGCCTTTAGAACTGGTATTCTCCAGTGGTGTGGATGAGGGCGTACAGATTGGTCCGAAGACGAAGGCTGTGGAAGAGATGACCAGCTTTGAAGAGTTCTTCGATGCCTACAAGGAGCAGATGGAGTACTTCATCGAGCTTTTGGTAAATGCGGACAATGCCATCGACCAGGCCCATGCGGATAGATCACCGCTTCCTTATCTGGCAAGTATGGTGGATGACTGTATCGCCAGAGGAAAGACCTGTGAGCAGGGTGGCTGTGTATACAACTTTACCGGTCCTCAGGGCTTCGGAATTGCCAATGTGGCGGATTCCCTGTATGCGGTAAAGACACTGGTATTCGAGGAGAAGAAGGTGTCCATGGCCGAGCTGAAGAAGGCTCTGATGTTTAATTATGGTAAAGAAGTAAATAATGTTGTGATGTCTCAGATTGCCGGAAATCTGGCTGCGGAGATGATTAAGGCAGGACAGATGCCTACACCGGAAATGCTGGCAAAGGCGTCACAGGCTCTTATCAGTGAGGCAGTGACAGCAGAGGATAGAAAGCGTTTTGATGAAATCCTGACCATGATTGAGGAAATACCTAAGTTTGGTAACGATATCGAAGAGGTGGACAGCTTTGCAAGAGAGGTGGCTTACACTTATACCAAGCCAATGCTCAAGTACAAGAATCCGAGAGGTGGTCAGTACCAGGCGGGTCTTTATCCGGTATCAGCAAATGTACCCCTGGGAGCACAGACCGGTGCTACACCGGATGGCCGACTGGCAGGTGTGCCGGTGGCAGATGGTGTATCCCCTTCCGCGGGAAAGGATGTGAACGGTCCCACTGCGGCAGCGAATTCCGTATCTATGTTAGATCATGGAATTGCATCCAACGGTACCTTGTTTAACCAGAAATTCCATCCATCCGCATTAAGCGGCGCGGCAGGACTTGACAATTTTGTAAATCTGATTCGTGCATATTTCGATAGAAAGGGTAGTCATGTGCAGTTCAATGTAGTTTCCAGAGAGACACTTCTGGATGCACAGGCACATCCGGAGAACTACAAGCATCTGGTGGTACGAGTGGCAGGCTACAGCGCTTTATTTACCACACTTTCCAAGAGCTTGCAGGATGACATCATCCGTAGAACCGAGCAGGGCTTCTAAGAGGTGTGACATGGCAGAGACAGATTTAAAGACAAAAGGACGGATCTTTGATATTCAGAGATATTCCATACATGACGGCACCGGCATTCGGACCATCGTATTCCTAAAGGGATGCGTGCTGAGGTGCAAATGGTGCTGTAACCCGGAATCCCAGAAGTACGATATCGAGACTCTGATGGTGCAGGGAAAGCCGAAAATCATCGGCAGGGATGTGACGGTGGAAGAGGTAATGGAAACCGTGGAGAAGGATAGAAACTACTACCGCAGAAGCGGCGGCGGACTGACCCTTTCCGGTGGAGAATCACTATGTCAGCCCCTATTTGCCAAGGCTCTTTTAAAAGAAGCCAAGGAGCGTGGGATAAATACCGCTATGGAAAGTATGGGCTGTGCTTCCTATGAGGTGATTGAAGAAATTCTGGAATATCTGGACACCTATCTGATGGATATCAAGCATACGAATCCACAGAAGCACAAAGAATTTACCGGTAAGAGTAATGAGCTGATGCTGGAAAATGCCAGAAAAATAGCGGCCAGCGGCAAGACAAAGCTGGTGATTCGCGTACCGGTAATCCCTACCTTCAACGATACCCTGGAGGAAATCGCAGACATTGCAAGGTTTGCGGATAAGCTTCCCGGTGTGGAGAAGATACATCTTCTTCCTTATCATCGTCTGGGACAGGATAAGTATGAGGGACTTGGCAGAGATTATCCCATGAAGGATATTCTTCCGCCGGAGAATGAACACATGCTGATGCTGAAAAAGGTAGTGGAAAATGTATCTGATTTAATATGTCAGATCGGAGGTTAGACAAAATGGAAAACATGCAAAGAATCATTCAGGAGTGTGTACCGGGCCGTCAGGTGACACTGGCTCACATCATCGCAAGTCCTGATGACACCCTTTTCCAGAAGCTGGGACTTGACCCACGTATCGACTATGGCAATGCTGCCATCGGTATCACCACGGTCACCCCTTCGGAAACCGCCATTATTATGGCAGATATCGGTATGAAGGCCAGCGGAATTACCCTGGGCTTTGTAGATAGATTCAGCGGTTCCCTGATTATCACAGGAACTGTCAGCGAGGTGCAGGCTTCCATCGAAGCAATGCAGGATTATGTACAGGAAAAATTAGGATACACTGTCTGCCCCATTACCAAGACTTGAGAAAGCTGGTACTCATGGGGAGAAGTGAGGCGGGAAAGACCACACTCACCCAGGCACTTAAGGGTGAGGAAATCCGCTACTATAAAACACAATATGTGCACAATTACGACAGCGTCATCGATACGCCGGGGGAATATGCACAGAGCCGCAGACTGGGTAAGGCACTTGCTCTTTACACCTACGAGGCGGATATTGTGGGAATCTTAGTATCGGCGGTGGAGCCCTACTCCATTTTTCCACCCAATGTAACCTGCCAGGCCAACCGGGAATGCATCGGAATCGTAACCAAAATCGACCTGCCACAGGCCAATATAGAGCAAGCGGACAGATGGCTGGAAATTGCAGGCTGTAAGAAAATATTCCATGTAAATTCCTTAGAAGGCGTGGGAGTTCCGGAGATTCTGGAATATTTAAAGCAGGACCCGGAAGATAATAAATAGTTAGTAATTAAAAGTAAATATAAATCATTTTTTCCAAGGAGGAGAATAAAGTTATGATTAACGAAATGGAAATCAAAAAACAAATTTGTGAAGTGGGCAAGAGAATTTACAACCGTAACATGGTTGCAGCAAACGATGGTAACATCTCTGTAAAGCTCAATGACAACGAATTCCTTTGCACCCCTACCGGTGTTTCTAAGGGCTTCATGACTCCGGAATACATCTGTAAGGTAGACGCTAAGGGTAATGTAATCCAGGCAAACAAGGGCTTCAAGCCATCTTCTGAGATTAAGATGCACATGAGAGTATATGAGAAGCGTCCTGACGTAGGAGCAGTAGTTCATGCACATCCTACCTTTGCTACCTCTTTCGCAATTGCAGGTATTCCTCTTACCCAGCCAATCATGCCGGAAGCAGTTATTTCTTTAGGCTGCGTTCCTATCGCTGAGTACGGTACTCCTTCCACTATGGAGATTCCTGATAATCTTGAGAAGTATTTACCATACTTCGATGCAGTGCTTCTTGAGAACCACGGTGCATTAACCTGGAGTACAGATTTACTTGCTGCATATCACAAGATGGAAAGCGTAGAGTTCTATGCTGAGTTATTATACAAGTCCAAAATGCTTGGCGGACCTAAGGAATTTGATAAGGAAAACATCAAGAAGTTATATCAGATTCGTCAGAAATTCGGTATGCCAGGTAAGCATCCTGCAAACATCTGCTTAAATAAGGGCGGCGAGAACTGCCATAACTGTGGCGGAAACTGCGGCGGACATGCAGATTACAGCAATATGCCTGGTTATGAATACAACTTTGGCGATAGCTGCAGCTGCGGAAGTTCTAATGTGGATGAAGCTATGATTGCAGAAATCGTTAAGAAAGTAATCGCAGGAATGAAATAGATTTCGCCATAGGAGGTTTTCTATGGAAGAAAAGGACATCGAACGAATTGTCCGTCAGTGCCTGAAGGAGCTTACACCGGTGAAGAGTGTGGATTTGGAAACTGCCAAGCTCTTAATCGAAGCTGTGGAGGCAGAAGCAGCGAAGGTTGGTGTGAAGGCTGTGGTTGCGGTATCGGATGAGAAGGGAAGACCCATTGCAGTTCATTGCATGGATGGTTCCTATATCGGAAGCTTTGATATTGCTATCAACAAGACCTACACCTCTGTAGCCTTCCAGATGCCTACCTCGAAGCTGGCAGAGCTGGCGGCTCCGGGCGGAAGCCTTTACGGTATCCAGCACACCAATGAAGGTAAGGTAGTTATCTTCGGTGGTGGCGAGCCACTTTACGCAGGCGACAGGATGGTGGGAGCCATTGGTGTCAGTGGCGGAAGTGCAGAGCAGGACACTTATTTAGGACAATATGGGAAAAGAAAATTTGAGGAAATAATATCATGGAAATAACAGAAAGCCAGATTAAAAGTATTGTCGGCGAAGTAATGGCTAAGATGCAGCTGGAGAGCAAAACCACCGGCATGCACGGCGTTTTCGCTGATATGAATACCGCCATTGAGAAGGCGAAGGAAGCACAGAAAGTTGTGCGTATGCTTTCCATGGATCAGAGAGAAAAAATCATTACCCGCATTCGTGAGAAGATTAAGGAAAACGCAGAAACCTTTGCAAGAATGGGTGTAAATGAGACCGGAATGGGCAATGTGGGAGATAAAATCTTAAAGCATCTTCTGGTAGCGGAGAAAACTCCGGGTACCGAGGATATCACTACTACCGCATGGTCCGGTGACAGGGGGCTTACCCTGGTGGAGATGGGACCTTTCGGTGTTATCGGTGCCATTACCCCTTGTACCAACCCCAGTGAAACCGTTCTCTGTAATACCATGGGAATGCTTGCAGGAGGAAATACCGTTGTATTCAATCCTCATCCACAGGCAATTAAGACTTCTATCTTTGCAGTGAATCTTTTAAATGAAGCTTCTTTGGAGGCAGGTGGTCCGGACAACATCGCTTGTACCGTAGAGAAGCCTACCTTAGATTCCAGCAATGTAATGATGAAGCATAAGGATATTCCACTCCTTGTGGCTACCGGTGGTCCCGGTGTAGTTACCGCAGTCCTTTCCAGCGGAAAGCGTGGTATCGGTGCAGGTGCAGGTAATCCTCCCGCACTGGTAGATGAGACTGCAGACATCCGAAAAGCAGCAGAGGACATCATCAATGGATGTACCTTTGATAACAATCTTCCTTGTATCGCAGAGAAGGAAGTGGTTGCTGTAGATGCCATCTGCGACCAGCTGATGAAGTACATGGTGGAAGAACAGGGCTGTTACCTTGCATCTAAGGATGTGCAGGACAGATTAGTAAAGACTGTTCTTACCGAAAAGGGTGCGCTGAACCGTAAGTGTGTAGGAAGAAGTGCAAAGGTGCTTCTCTCCATGGTGGGCGTAGAGGTACCGGATAATATCCGTTGTATCATCTTTGAAGGTCCTAAGGAGCATCCACTTATTGCAGAAGAGCTGATGATGCCGATTCTCGGTATTGTAAGAGCAAAGAATTTTGAAGATGCAGTGGAGAAGGCTGTATGGTTAGAGCATGGCAACCGTCACTCCGCACACATTCACTCCAAGAATGTGGATCGCATCACTACATATGCAAGAGCAATGGATACCGCAATTCTTGTAAAGAACGGACCAAGCTACGCAGCGCTTGGTTTCGGCGGAGAAGGCTTCCCGACCTTTACCATTGCAAGCCGTACCGGTGAAGGACTTACCAGTGCAGCAACATTCACAAAGCGCAGACGTTGTACCATGTCTGACAGCTTGTGCATCCGATAGAACAGGGATTTTGATAGGAGGAATAAACGATGGAGATGAATACCAATCAGGTAGAAGCAATCGTGAAGAAGGTGCTGGAAAGCCTTTCTAACGGTAGCGCACCTGCCGCTTCTTCAGCAGGAAGCAAAGCGATTCCTAAGACAGCGAAGGTAGCCATGCTTACCGCACTTGAAAAAGTAGAAATTAAAGAATACCCTATGCCTGAGGTTGGGGATGATGATATCCTTGTCAGAGTAGAGGGATGTGGTATCTGTGGTACAGATGCTCATGAATATAAGAGAGATCCATTTGGACTGATTCCGGTTGCCCTTGGTCACGAAGGTACCGGTGAAATCGTAAAGATGGGTAAGAATGTAAAGGTGGACAGTGCAGGTAAGGCGGTTGCTCTGGGCGACAAGATTGTAACCTGTATGATTTTCAAGGATAACCCGGACATTACCATGTTTGACTTAAACAAGCAGAACGTTGGTGGCGCAGATGTATACGGTCTTCTTCCGGATGACGATGTACATTTAAACGGATGGTTTGCTGATTACATATTAATCCGTAAGGGTTCTACCTTCTTTAATGTAAGCGACCTTGACTTAGATTCCAGAATCTTAATCGAGCCTTGTGCAGTACTGATTCATGCAGTAGAGAGAGCTAAGACTACCGGAATTCTTCGTTTCAACAGCCGTGTGGTTGTACAGGGCTGTGGCCCCATCGGTCTGATTTGTATCGCAATTTTAAAGACCATGGGTATTAACAATATCATTGCCGTAGATGGTAATGCAGGCCGCTTAGAATTTGCTAAGAGACTTGGTGCAAGCGACAGCTTGAATTTCAAGGATTACAACGGTATCGAGGCAATGGCTGGGGCGTGTGCACAGAAGTTTGACGGACATCTGGCAGACTTCGCATTCCAGTGTACCGGTTCCCCGGTTGGCCATGCAAATATCTACAAGTTCATCAGAAATGGTGGCGGACTTTGTGAGCTTGGTTTCTTCATCAACGGTGGAGATGCAACCATTAATCCTCACTTTGATATCTGCGCAAAGGAAATCACTACCGTAGGTAGCTGGGTATATACCTTAAGAGATTATGCGACTACCTTTGATTTCTTAAAGAGCGCAAAGGCAATCGGTCTACCTATTAACGAGCTTATTACAGATAAGTATCCATTAAGCCAGATTAACGAAGCATACAAGAAGAATCTTGCTATGACCGGCTTAAAGATTGCTGTAATACCTGATTAAGGAGATAGGCTATGGATGAAAGAGCAGTTGGCATCTTAGAGGTATACGGTCTGGTGTGTGCATTCATTGCAGGTGATGCAGGATGCAAGGCAGCTAACGTAACCTTGGAGCTTTTTGATAAGAATAAGCCTGCAAATGCAGATTCTCTGCCGATGCCCTTACTTGTAACCATCAAGTGGAGAGGCAGCGTGGAGGATGTTACCGCAGCAGTTGAGGCGGGCAGAGCAGTTGCAGAAAGAACCACGGGAGTGGTAACAAGCCACGTAATCCCAAGACCTACCGCAGATACCTTAAAGATGCTTGGTATCAGTGGTTATGACCCAAATTAGTTGAAAACGAAAGTGAGGAAATATAAAATGGCACAGGAAGCATTAGGAATGGTAGAAACCAGAGGACTTACCGCAGCAATCGAGGCTGCAGATGCAATGACCAAGTCCGCTGAGGTAACTTTAGTAGGTACCGAGAAAATCGGTTCCGGTTTAGTAACTGTTATGGTTCGTGGAGATGTAGGAGCTGTTAAGGCTGCTGTAGAAAGTGGTTCCACCGCAGCACAGCGTCTCGGTGAATTAGTAGCTACTCACGTAATCCCAAGACCTCATACCGATGTTGAGAAGATTCTTCCGGGATTCCCTAAAAACTAATCTTTAACCAGGAGAGAGACTATGAACACCTCATACGGTTTAATTGAAGTATCCGGTGTAGTAGCTGCAGTAGAATCCTTAGATGCAATGTGTAAGGCGGCTGACGTATCCCTTGTAACATGGGAAAGAAAATGGGGCGGCAGACTGGTAACCATCATTGTGGAAGGTAACGTTTCCGACGTGAAAGCGGCAGTAGAAGCAGCGGAGCATATTACAAAAGCAAACGGTCACATTTTAGCGTCAAGCGGTGTGATTGCGTCACCCAGCGATGAAATTCGCAAGCAGGTGGCAATCAGCTCAAAGCGTATCGAGTTTTAAGCTGAGGAACTATTTGGAAAATACTGCAAAAAGCAGTACAATGATAAAGAGTAAATGTTTAACCAACACATAATAAGGAGGATAAAATTATGGCACAGGAAGCATTAGGAATGGTAGAAACCAGAGGACTTACCGCAGCAATCGAGGCTGCAGATACTATGTGTAAATCAGCAAACGTTACTTTAGTAGGTACCGAGAAGATCGGTTCCGGTTTAGTAACCGTGATGGTTCGTGGTGATGTAGGAGCAGTGAAGTCTGCAGTAGAAGCTGGCGCTATGAACGCAGAGAGACTTGGTGAGCTTGTTGCTCAGCACGTTATTCCTCGTCCTCATACCGACGTGGAAGCTATTCTTCCAAAGATTAAATAGTTTTTCTAAGTGAAATTCTTGCCGGGAGATTGTCTCCCGGCAAGCCTAAAAGGGTGGACTTAACATGGATAAGTTTGAAATCGAACAGTTAACAAAATTAGTGATTGCTTCCATGCAGGCAGAGCAGAAAAAGGGAGATGGTTTCCTTGTTCCTGTGGGCGTGAGCAATAGACATATACATTTATCCCAGGCAGATGTGGAGACTTTATTTGGCCCGGGTCATCAGCTGACCAAGAAGAAGGAGCTGATGGGCGGTCAGTTTGCCTGCGAAGAATGCTGTACCATTGTTGGACTTAAGCTGCGTGCTATTGAGAATGTGAGAGTTCTGGGTCCTGCACGTAAGGCAACACAGGTGGAAATCAGCTATACCGATGCCAGAAAGCTGGGCATCAATGTACCGGTGCGCGAGTCCGGTGACACCAAGGGTTCTGCACCTATCGCAATCGTAGGACCAAAGGGTGCGGTATATTTAAATGAGGGCTGTATTGTGGCAGCCAGACATATTCACATGTCCCCAAGTGACGCGGCAACGGCCGGTGTAAACGATGGCGATTACGTGAAGGTTAGAGTAGAAAATGAGCGTGGAACTACCTTTGAAAATGTAAAGATTCGTGTGGATGAAAGCTTTACTTTGGAAATGCATATTGATACCGACGAGGCAAATGCCAGCGATATCAAGCAGGGTGACAAGGTAGCGATAGTGAAATAGAGAAAGAGGATTACAATGATTATCGGTAAGGTGACGGGAAGCGTCGTTTCAACCCGCAAGCATGAGCATCTTGTAGGTAATAAATTTATGATTGTAGAGCCCATTGCCAATATGGACAATGGAAGCAAGGCTATGGTAGCGGTGGACAACATCGGTGCCGGTATCGGTGAATATGTGCTGGTAGCTACCGGAAGCTCTGCAAGAGTGGGAATGCAGGATGCACCCATTGATGCGGCTATAGTGGGAATTATCGACGATATCGGAAAGCTGGTTTAGGATTAGATGATGGATATAAAAGAGCTTAGCAGCATTCTGCGGGAGAACGGAGTGGTTGGTGCCGGTGGTGCTGGTTTCCCTACTTATGGAAAACTGTCAGACAAGGCAGAGACCATTATTATGAATTGCGCGGAATGTGAACCCCTTTTAAAATTACATAGACAGCTGCTGGCAGAGAATGCCAGAGAGATTTTGCAGGCATTTTCTCTGATTGCATCCGTGGTAGGCGCAAAGGAAGCTATTATCGGTATTAAGGGCGAATATACGAAAGCCATCGAAGCCTTGCAGGTACATTTGGAAGAGTTCCCGATAGTGCGGATTCATAAGCTGCCAAATGCTTATCCTATGGGCGACGAAGTGGTGCTGATATACGAGGCTACCGGCAAGGTAGTACGCCCCGGTGGACTTCCCATCGAGTGTGGTGTAGCGGTGTTCAACGTGGAGACCGTCTACAATGTATACAATGCTGTGTGGAATGGTAAGCCGGTAACACAGAAGCTGGTGACTGTAGTGGGAGAAGTAGAAAAGCCTATTACCACCTTCGTACCTATCGGAACCAGTATCCGTCAGGTGGTAAGCCTCGCAGGTGGTGTGACCACGAAGGAGCCGGTATATCTTCTGGGCGGTCCTATGATGGGAAGCATCGGAAATGAATATCAGCCGGTGACCAAGACCACCAACGCGGTGATTGTCCTTCCAAAGAGTCATCCTCTGATTTTGAAAAAGACCGGAAACTTCTCTGTTTCCGTAAAGAGAGCATCCTCCAGCTGCTGCCAGTGCCAGAGCTGTACGGATTTATGTCCGAGACATGCCCTGGGACATCCCATTGAGCCCCACTTATTTATGCGTAGTGCGGCAAATAGGGACTATAGTAAGCTGGAACCGTATTTAAATACCATGTTCTGCAGCTCTTGTGGGCTGTGTGAGCTTTTCAGCTGTCCTCAGGGACTTTCACCAAGGTCTATGATGGCAGAATATAAGGCGGGTCTACGCAAGGAGGGCGTAAAAGCTCCCATAGTAGAAGCGACACCCGTAAAGGAGTCCCGAGAGTATCGTAAGGCTCCCGAAGAGAGATTAATGGCGAGGCTTGGCCTTAGCAGATATGATGAGGAAGCACCACTTTCCGGCAATGATTTGTCCGTGAAGGAAGTAAAGCTTATGCTTTCCCAGCATATCGGAGCACCCGCTGTCTGTGTTGTGACCAAGGGGCAGCAGGTGAGTGCAGGGGACGTGATTGCAAAAGCAAACGATGGTTTGTCCGTAGCAATTCATGCATCCGTAGCAGGAGTTATAAAAGAAGTAACAGACAAATATATTTTAATTACCACTAGGAGTTAATCATGCACAAAGCAATAGGAATGATTGAATTTAAAACCGTATCCGCAGGTATTACAGCAGCAGACCAGATGGTGAAAACTGCAAATGTGGAGATTTTGGAAGCCCAGACCGTGTGTCCCGGAAAATATATTGCTTTGATTGCAGGTGACCTTAGTGCCGTAAATGCCGCAGTGGAAAGGGCGAAGGCGACCAGAGAGGATGAGCTTATCGGCAGCTTTGTGCTGGGCAATCCGGATGAGTCCATTTTCCCGGCCATTTATGGTAGCAGCCATATTGAGCATGTAAGTGCTCTGGGAATTTTAGAGACCTATGATGCGGCATCCATTATTGTAGCAGCAGATATTGCGGCAAAGACAGCAATTGTAGACTTGATTGAGCTTCGTATTGCAAAAGGTATGTGTGGTAAATCCTACATGCTGATTACCGGAGAGGTAGCAGCCTGTGAGGCAGCCATCGCCAAGGCAAAGATGGCTGTGGCAGACAAGGGAATGTTCCTTGACAGCTCTGTGATCGCACATCCGGATGAGCAGATTATTAAGTCCATCCTCTAGGAGGATGTTGCCGAAGAAACATAGTTTATAAGGCTTGGGGAAGGGGTCAGTTATGCTGGCAGCAGAGAGAAGGAATCGTATTTTAGAGAAGCTTCAACAGGAAGGGAAAGTTGTTGTAAGCGAGCTCAGTGAATTGTTTGGGGTATCGGAAGAGACAATTCGCAGGGATTTGGAAAAATTTGATAAGGAAGGCATTGCCACCAAAACTTATGGTGGTGCCGTGCTGGTAGAGGATACCAATACGGATATGCCCTTTAATATTCGCCGCAAGACCAATATGCAGGGGAAGCGTATTATCGGCGGCATTATCGAAAAGCTGGTAAGTGACGGGGAAAGCATCATCGTAGACCCCAGCACCACCGCAGTGGCCATTATGAAGGCTCTTCGCAGCAAGAAGAATCTGACGGTGATTACCAATTCTATCGAGGTACTTATTGAACTGACAGATGTGTCAGGGTGGGATATTATTTCCACCGGTGGCAATCTGAAAGAAAATTATCTGGCTCTGGTAGGTCCCCGTGCAGTGGACACCATTGCTGCTTTTAACGCAGATAAGGTGATTCTGTCCTGTAAGGGACTGGATATGCAAAAAGGGGTTACCGATGCCAACGAGCTGTTTACCCAGGTGAAGAAGAATATGCTTGCATCTGCCACTCAGAAGATTCTGGCAGTGGACAGAACAAAGTTTAATCGTATTGCTTTTTCTCAGATTTGTAGTATAACAGATTTGGATATTGTTGTTACGGATGTGAAGCCTTCGGAAGAATGGCTCCGTTATTTTGAGGAAAAAGGAATTAAGTGCTTATATGGGGAAGAACACTAAAGTAATTGCATTTGCAAATAATAAGGGTGGAAGCGGGAAAACCACTTCCTGTGCCAATATCGGATATTCTCTGTCGGTGCTGGGAAGAAAAGTGCTTCTGATTGATGGAGATATGCAGCTGAATCTGTCCCTGTCCTTCTTTTCGGAGGATGAGGTACTGGAATTTGCATCCGGAGAGAAGAATTTGTACTACGGCATCAAGAAGCAGGAGGATTTGACGGATTATATTGTATCCACTGCTTATGAGAATCTGGATTTGATTCCTTCCTCTACGCTGATGAGTGGTATGGAGTATGAGCTTTTTACCAAGTGGCAGAGGGAGTTGATTTTAAAGCAGGGTCTAAAAAATATCAAGGCATCCGGTGAGTATGATTATATTTTAATTGATGCACCTCCTACTTTAGGAGGCTGGGTGATGAATATCCTCTGTGCATCGGATTTTGTGATAATGCCGGTGGAGGCCAGTCCTTGGGGACTTTTCGGTGTGGCGAACATGTTTGAGTTTTTGCAGGATGTGAGTCGCATGAACGAGGATTTAAAGCTCCTTGGAATCGCCGTGACCAAGGTGGACGGCCGTAAGAATTATTATAAACAGACCATCGAAGTACTGAAGGGAACCGAGGATGTGCATGTATTTGATCAGCTCATCGGTATTGACAGTGAGGTGGAATGGGCTCAGGATAACAGTAAACCAATCCATGTGCACAAAAAGAGCGCCAGAAGCGCAAAAGAGTACATGGAGCTTGCAAAGGAGATTGATAGAGATGCCGGTAGGAGCAGGTAGTATTAAAAGAGCAGCAAAAGCAAATGTGGCAGCAGGAACTAAGGTCGAGGCACCTGTAGAGGTAAAAGCTGAAGAAACTTCAGCGAAAAAGCCGGCAGCAAAGAAGACGACAACCAAGAAAACGGTAACGCCGAAAAAAGCTGCACCGAAGAAGGTGGAGGAAAAAGCTGTAGCACCTGTGGAAAAGAGTGTGAATGAGGTGTGCCATTTGACAGAGGAACTGCCGATTCATTTATTATAAAGGGAAAATAGAAAGTGGACTTTCGTTTGAAGCGGAAGTCCACTTTTTTAATTATGTTTTTTGCGTAAAGCGTTTGCCATTATTTCGAGAACATCAATGTCTTCATCACTTAAATCAGAGACATCTAAAGTACGAGTGCGCTCTATGTCAAAGAGAAAATCAGTAGTGACATGAAAAGTACGAGCAATTTTGATTAATACATCATATGATGGAAAGCGTTCTCCGCTTTCATAGTATGAGACTACAGATTTGGCAACACCCAATCGGTCTGCTAGTTGTTGTTGCGTAAGTTTTTGCCCTTTTCGAAGTGTTTTAAGTTTTTGCCCAAAATTCACTATAAAAGCATCTCCTTCCATTGTGTGATAAAAGTAGTTTACTTATATAATGTTGACTAAAGGAGAACAAAAATATATAAAACAGTGGAAAAATAAAAAAGAATGTGATATGATGATAAAAACACAGTAAGGAGGACGTGTATAATATGCAAAGATTGAGATTCTATTTACTTGCGCTTGTTATGGGGGTTATGCTAATGGTGCATGGGCAAGCGGCAAGTGCACAAACAGCAGGTGAGGTGAAAGAAATTGTACTTGGGGAAGTCAGTGAAATAACTGCAGAGGATTATTTATTGGAAATAGAGATTAATGAACCGGGTGTTTATAAAGCTATAAAAACAGGTGATTTCAATTTATTTCTTGGAAAAAAAAGTGAGATAATCTGGGATGAAGTGGTTTTTGATTCTATGGGAAAACATACACTGAGTGTTACGGGTGCGGAGTCAGAATATATGTCTTTACAGATTGTAAAACTTGAAACTAAGGGATTTCCAATAGGAGAGAAATATACGCTGGATGTAACATCAGAAGCACAATATTTTTCGTTTTCTCTTTCAGAATCTGGAAATTATACGGTGATGCTTGACTCCAAAGATGGTGGTAAATCTGGGACAGATCAAACTACAATTGCTATAGCAAGCAATGGAACCTTTTCTGATTATAACTATGCATTTACTGATGGTAGTAAAGAACAAATACAATTGGAAAAAGATTTGACGTATTATATAAAGGTGTATTTTGGTAGTAGTGAAAAGGCTGAGCAATATGAACTGTTACTACAAAGGGATTTGAAAGCAATTGCAGTTGAAGTAGTGCGAGAACCATATAAAACAATTTTTTACTATGGGGTAGAATACGCAACAAGTGGCGAGTGTGGCGGCTACATATTAGGATTGACATTAGAGGATGGTTCGTATATTGAAGTAGAACAAGGGGATGCAAATGCAGAAAAATATATAGGATTTGTCGATTGTTATAATGCCGATGGAAGTTACGTGGAACGAGATGAACATGGTAAGTGGCCAGTTGGTAATTATTATTGGTCGGTTCTGGTAGGGGCTGATAGAGAATTAGAATGTAAGATTCCTTATAAAATAGAGGGGCTAGAAAAGGTGGACAAGGAACTTACGCTACAAAAAAACGTGAAAGGATTGTTTGGCATTGAGTATACACCTAGTGGCTCTTCGGCGGATATATATAAGGATTATTGGAATGTAATACGGGTTAAGATAGATAGCCCAGGCAAATATTTGTTTGATACGGATGCGAATATATCAACGATGTACCTGTATGATGAAAGTGGTTTAGTAGATTTGACATCAGGTCTCGGAATGGAGATGTATGATTTTGCTGAGAGCGGAACATATTATCTTGTGGTAAGTGCGTGCCAAAACAATTATTCTGTGTTTTTAAGTGAAGCGGAAACGGTTATCGATATCAAAATTAATAATAAATTACCGGAGTCTGTTCTAACTTCAAAGGTAATGGAAGAAACAGGATGCTCTACAGTGGACGAATTAAGCGCTTTCTTGAAAAATACTCTGGTAACGAATAGTGAGGCAACAAAAATTCTTTCTGGTATTAATTTTACAGATACAATGATTAAAGATATTGTACTTGTAGAAAGTACAGATAATGGAAATTCATGGGAGAATGTAACTGTTTTCCCGGAAGAGGGAATAGATATAGTGATTCCCTATCCGGGAGGAACGGCAAGTGATACACATGATTATGTGATTGGTCATCTGCAGGTGGAAGGAACAAATGCGGGAGAAATGGAATTTTTTGAACCACAAGAAGCGAGTGAAGGATTGAAGATTCATGTATACAGTACATCGCCATTTGTGGTAGGTTGGAAAAAAACAGGCGTAGAACCAACGAGTACACCAGAACCGACAGGCACACCAGTGCCAACCAGTGCGCCGGAGCCGACTGATACACCAGCGCCGACAAGTACGCCGGAATCAACAGGTACACCAGCACCGGCAAGTACACCGGAACCAACAGCCACACCGACTGTTAAACCGGTGGCGCCTTCTGGAAATAATTCACAAATGTCTTCCGGTCAAAACGGAGAAGCAGAATTGGGTTCGATGGAAGATATGCAGACTTCTCCCAAAACATCGGATGTGGATTATTTCAATATGGGAAGAATGATGTTATTAATTGGAATGATTGCAGGAGTAAGCTGTATAGGAGCTGTAGCTATAAAAAAGAGAAAGAATTAAAGGAATAATCATTGGGACCACATGCATTTGAGCGTGTGGTCCTTTTGAGTAGAGTCTTTGTTGCGGTTGTGATGTAAATAACATCTGAATCGGTTATCATTTCAAAGAAAATGTGATAGGATATAGAAAGAATCTGTGACACAACACCTTAGAGGCAGGGTGGATAAGAGGTGAATAGAGACCCTTTTAAAGAGTATATAAAGCAAACAGAGCCAAGCAAAAGAGAGAAGGGATATGCCTGGCATACGGCTATTGGGCTTCAGGCAGTGGATGGATTAAAGACATCGAAGTATTTGCTTGATACTGCAATAAAGAATATTGAAGGTGAAATCTCGATAGAGGAAGCGCAGGAGCTCCTCGACACTTATTATGAAGAAAATCTAAATGCTGATGCAGGGGATCGCACGGAGGAAGCGGATAAGGTTGCGGTTCGAATTGCAAAAAATTTATCAGAAAAGGCATTTAGTTTTACGCCAAATGAGTACCTTTCCATTCATAAAAAACTGTTTGAAGGGATTTATGGACATGCCGGAAAGTTAAGGGATTATAACATCACTAAAAAAGAGTGGATTCTTAATGGGGCATCGGTTCTCTATGGAAGTGCGTCAGAGCTTAGGGCAACTCTTGAGTATGATTTCTTAGAGGAAAGGAAGTTTAGTTATAAGAATTTGACTATGGATGAAATCATCCATCATTTGGCAGTTTTTGTATCGAGGCTATGGCAGATTCACGTTTTTGGAGAGGGAAATACAAGAACTACAGCGGTGTTTTTCATTAAATACCTGCGCACCCTTGGATTTGATGCAACCAATGATATTTTTGCAGAAAAATGCATGGTTTTTTCGAAATGCCCTTGTTAGAGCAAATTATAATGATTTAAAAAATGGGATTCACGAGACAACAGAGTATCTGGAATTGTTTTTGAGAAATCTATTGTTAGATGAGAAAAATGAACTTCTTAACCGTACGATGCATATCAATGGAAGCTTTGAAAAAGAAGTGGATATTGAAGATGCAGAAGTGGACATTGAAAGTGCAAAAGTGGATATTCAGAATAGATTAGTAGATTTTTCAAATACAATTTCCGAGAAGACAATAAATCATGCCATAAAGCTGTTTTTAAAATGCGGAAAAGATGCGTATTTTGGAAGAACGAAAGTAGAAGAGGTTACAGGGCTAAAATCGTCCGGTGCGTCTAAACTGATAAAAATATTACTGGATAGTGGTGTGATTGAACCGGTGACAGGGCATGGAAAAGGAAAATATCAGTTCTGTTTTTAATTGAAAAGCTCTTGCGACTTGGGGTATAATGATGAAAGCTAAAAAGAATTTGTTTAGAGGAAATAATTTATGTCATATACAGCCCTGTATCGTAAATTCCGCCCCGGCACCTTTGCCGATGTAAAGGGGCAGGACCATATAGTAACTACATTAAAGAATCAGCTGAAGGCAAGCCGCATTGGCCATGCCTACCTGTTTACCGGTACCAGAGGTACGGGTAAGACCACCATTGCCAAGATTTTTGCCAAGACCGTAAACTGTGAGGCTCCCACCGAGGACGGCCCCTGCGGCGAGTGTAAGATATGCCGTGCTATTGCAGCGGGTGCCAGCATGAATGTGATTGAAATCGATGCGGCCTCCAATAATGGTGTGGACAATATCCGTGAGATTGTGGATGAGGTGTCCTATTCGCCGGCGGAAGGCAAGTACAAGGTCTATATCATCGACGAGGTGCATATGCTCTCCATAGGTGCGTTTAACGCCCTATTAAAAACCCTGGAGGAGCCACCCTCTTATGTAATCTTTATTCTGGCAACTACGGAGGTGCATAAGCTACCCATCACCATTTTGTCCAGATGTCAGAGATATGATTTCAAGCGTATCTCCATTGAGACCATCGCAGACCGTATGCGGGAGTTGACAGACACTGAGGGAGTGCAGATTGAAGAGAAAGCACTGCGCTTTATCGCCAAGACGGCGGACGGCTCCATGCGTGATGCGCTGAGCTTGCTTGATCAGTGTATCGCCTTCCATCTGGGAAGTGAACTGACCTATGACAAGGTTCTGGACGTGCTGGGAGCTGTGGATACGGGCGTGTTCAGCAGACTTCTCCGCCATGTACTGGAAAGGGACGTGCTTGGCTGTGTTTCCCTTCTAGAGGAGATCATCATGCAGGGGCGTGAGCTGACCCAGTTTGTGACGGATTTTACCTGGTACCTGCGTAATCTGATGCTGGTGCAGACCAGTGATAATTTAGAGGATGTAATCGATATGTCCAGCGACAATCTTGCCCGCTTAAAGGAAGAGGCGGAGATGGTATCCATGGATCAGATTATCCGCTATATCCGTATTTTCTCCGATTTGGCAGGACAGATTAAATATGCTTCCCAGAAGCGTATCCTGGTGGAAATCGCCCTGATAAAGCTGTGCAAACCAGCCATGGAGATCGATACCGATTCTCTGGTGGATCGCATCCGTGAGATGGAGGATAAGCTGGAAAGCGGTGCCTTCGTAGCAGCCCAGCCGGCTGCAAATACAGGGAGTGCCCCGGGAGGTGCAGCCAGGCCCAAGGTAGAGATTCCCAAAGCCATCCCCGAGGATGTGGAGCAGATAGTGCGCCAGTGGCCCACCATTGTGGGAAATACTGACAATCCCATGCGCGTATATTTAAAAGGTGCCAAACTGAGCCTTGGCGGCGACAACAAGCTGATGCTTGTTTTAGAGGACGGCCTTCCCTACGATTACTTTGCCCAGCACCCGGACAATAAGGAACAGCTGGAAAACATCCTGGCCGACTTTACCGGCAAAGAGGTGGAAGTCAGCATCCAAAGCGTAAAGACCAAGCAGGAATTTACCGAAAATTACGTGGATTTATCCAGTATCATACACATGGATATTGAAGAGGAAGAGTAGTGTGTAAGGGAGTCATCAAGTTCTGGGAAAAGCTTTGGGCCGGGTGGGGGATGGGCATGCTATGTTTTTTGCAGACCCTTGAAAAACGTCGGCACTTGGCGAGGT
>JAFTXD010000108.1 GCA_017461775.1 Lachnospiraceae bacterium | reverse complement strand
ATTACTGTTTTTGGTTTAAAGATTTGCATCTTTTAAACGTTCTTGAAAATAAAATTATTCAAAGAATTTTCAAGGTTGCATTGTTGTTTATTTGTCAAAGTTCATATTTTGTTGTTGTCACTCACGCGACAGCTTATTTAATATATCACAGCCATTTTTGTTTGTCAACAACTTTTTTAAAAAATTTTCTCCACCGAACAACTCATTTGCGCGGTGGAGTTTTAGTATATTATTTCTATTCTATTTTGTCAACAGCTTTTTTAGATTTTTTTGCAATTTTTTTGCAAATTATTTCATTATCTGCGCTTTTCCGAATTCAATCACCTCTGTCAGATCCGGAATATTGCTGATTGCTTCCCCAATAATAGGCGCTAACAGATTATTTTCATATACAATAGTAAGAATCTTGCTGGTCTGTGTATTTGCCAGAACCCACTGACCAATATCACCACAGCCGTACAACAGGATAAATGAATAAACGGTCCAAAGCAGAAGAATCACCTCTATGGCACCTACCACAATTCCAAGAAGCTTATCCGCAAAGCTGATGATTGGAAGCTTTACAATCATCTTGGCGGAGAAAAATACAACGCCCAGAAGACTGTGTGCAATTCCCAACAGAATCAGCAGCACCACAGAAATTGCCACACCGGCAAATTCCTGTTCAAAATACTTGGCAAGACCAGAACCAATGAGCAGTACTACCACACACATTACTACCAACGACACCATAGAAATGATTTCCTTCACCATTCCCTTTTTGTAGCCATCAGAAATCTTAAAAACGAGAACAAGCAGCACCACTAAAAAAAGTAAATTAAACTCCATTTTATCTCCTCCTATTTAAACTGTACTATATCAATAGAACTGCTGGAAACCAACGTAAACTGGTAACTGCCAGAATTTCCCGAAGGAATCATCAGTTCCACGGTTTCTTCAAAAGCTCCGTCATATTTTATCACATTATCATATGTAGTGATTAAGCATTCTGCGTCCCCATACACTACAAAATATTTTTCTGTAAAGAAAATATCGGTAAATTCCGTATTGAAGTAATAGGTTCCTACTTCCTCGGAATTGTGCCCAAACACAATCAGCTTATGCTCATACTCCATACTGTCAGATCGGAACAATACCCCCAGATAACCATTGCCCTTGTATATCCCCTGGATTTCATCGTTTTGCAGATAATCTCTCTGGAAGGTAGGTATCTGACTGCCCTCATAGAACACCACTCTGTCATCACCTACAGCCACCGCACTGCCGCTGCCCAAAAAGGTAATATAGGGAACGATGCTGTCATGATAGGTATAGCCATTCACAATATAATCACTTTTGTTGGCTCCCACATCGCCAAAATTGTAAAATGCCACCTGGGATTTTACTGTCCCTGCATCCACATACACACAGGACAATCCCAAAAGCTCCCCATTGGGAGAAAATCCAAAGGCTACCGGATATCCGCTTTTCCCCATCGTGGTTTTGACTGCGTATACCTCCTCGCCTTTTTCATTATAAATATAAATCCAGGTAGTCTTCGTATCCGCTACCGCCACTGCTGCCCTGCCGGACTCAGATATTGCAATGCCCCGGATGGGCATGGTGGTGTCAATCTCATACAGTTTTTTCTGAGAATTCAACACATAGACCTCGTGACCATTGTAATCACCGATGGCCACCACATCGCCACTGATTTCCACCAATATATTCTGCATCTCATAGGTCTGGTTCCAAAGAGCCTGTCCCGTGGAATCCATACACTGGGCACCGTCATGGCTGTAGGTCAATATATTTTCCCCCAGAACCTCGTTCACTGTACCGATTACATTTTTCTTACTCACCGTGGAAATCACATCATAATCCGTATAAATATGATTCTTGTATTGCACATATATAATGGCAAACAGAATCCCCAGACACAGGATAACCAAAATCACCCGGTACACGTACCTCATTCGATACCTTCGAATTTTATCTCGATAATCTGCCATTTATTCTTCACCTCTTGCCTAGTATATCACATCCCGCCCTACTAAGGGAGTAAAATTTTTTGTCCCACCTGAATATTGTTAGGATTAGAAATTCCATTCATGGCACACACATCCTTCACCATCCCCTCGTCTCCATAACGGTTGCGGCAAATCTGAATCAATGTATCTCCAATCTGAATCGTATATTCCTGGGGCACCGCAGCTACAGGCTCTTCCACAGCAGTCGGCTCCGGCGTAGGAATGGGTGTTGGTGCCGGCGTAGACACCGGGACAGGCTCCGGCGTAGCAGTCGGTACCGGCGCAGCTGTGACAGGTGCTTCCGTAGGCACTACATCATTCTCTTTCTGGATTGCCTCTGTCAGCTGTGACTCTGCCACCAGTGTCTCCACATGCTCCGCAGCTGCGGGAAGTACCTCCTCTTCCTCCTGCTGGAACCAGGCCTGCAGGGTATTCAGTCCGGCATTTAACCGCGCCTGCAATTCTCCCGGATTGGAATAACCTGCTGCCGCCACTCCCAGTACCGCCAGCATCAACACCGCCGCCACCGGAAAGAAGTTATTTTCTCCCTCCGGCTTTTCTACAGGCTTTTTACTAACAATTCCCTTGTTTTCCTCAAACAAACGCTTTCTTTCCTGTTGGCGGTCCTTCACCTCTTCATATTTAATGCAGGACACCTGCTCCGGGGTATACTCTTTTTCCCGATTTTCCACCATAAAGCTGAGCATACTGTCATTTTTTTCATAGAAGCATGCATATCCTTTTATGTATCTGCAAATCTCATTTTCATAGAGATGGATGCCCTCCACCGGCTCCCCATCCAAAATACAATATCCCAAAAAGAGGTATTCCTCAAAATTAGACTTGCGGATTCTTTCCGCTTCCTGCAATTGTGCTCCGGAAAGATGACGCACCTCTTTGCTGATATAATTCACCTTGCACGCCCCATAAATGAAATAATAGGACATATTCTCTTCTTTATTCTGTTTTCCATACAGCGCTACACCCATCTGTTTCCCGGCAGCCTTCCTGCTTTGCTGCTTTATATAGGAAACCACATAATCTTCCATATATATTTTGCTGTTTTTATCGGTTTCTCCGATTTGCGTTATATTCTTAGGCAATTCCATAAAAAATACCTCCCACATTTTTGCTCTTACTTTAGCACTCCTGTGGGAGGTATTATGATATTCCTTGTCGATTAAATTTTTTCTTCCATCGACAGTTTATTCAAAACGATATACGGTTACTGACTTATACTCTGTATCTCCACCAAATACACAGGGTGGGAACGCCGGGGTATTGATGGTATTGGGGAAGTACTGTGTCTCTAAGCACAGACCGCTTCTCTTGCCATATTTAGCACCATCCTTGCCATCCTGGTCATCGATAAAATTGCCAGCATAGAACTGTACGCCCGGCAAATCGGTATAGGTATGCATTACCCTGCCACTCTTAGGGCCTACCACGGTAGAGATTTTTCTTAAAGAGCCATCCCAGCCATCCACTACCCAGTTGTGGTCATAGCCGCCGGTAAGAATCAGCTGCTCCATATCCGCATTAATTTCCTTACCGATAACCTTCGCCTCCATAAAGTCCATAGGACAGCCTGCTACCGGTGCAATCTCTCCGGTAGGAATTGCCCCTGCTACTACAGGAGTGTAGTTAGACGCAATCAGCTGCATGGTATGCTCCTCAATAGAGCCTGCTGCATGACCGTCCAGATTGAAATATGTATGATTGGTAGGATTTAAGATGGTCTTCTTATCACTCTTACCTGTATAAGATAAGGTGATTCCATTTTCTTCATCCAAAGTATAGGTCAAAGAAAGCTCCTTATTGCCCGGGAAGCCCATGTATCCATCTTCATCGGTAATGGTAAAGGTAATGGTGTTTTCGCCCTCTGCGGTCACCTTCCACAGCAGCTTATGATAACCTATATCCTTGTGGCTGTGCAGATTGTTAGGGCCATCATTTACATCCAGCGCATACTCTACGCCATCGATGGTAAACTTCGCTCCGGCAATACGGTTAGCGCTTGGTCCGATGGTTGCACCGAAAAAGCTGGGATTTTCCTCATAGCCTTCCACGCTGTCAAAGCCAAGGACCACGTCCTCTGCCTTACCATTTTTATCCGGCACATATAAATTCACTAAGATTGCACCGTAATCTGTCACATCTGCCTTCATTCCCTTAGAATTTTCCAGAGTATAAAGGGTTGCCTCTTCTCCCTTTGATGTCACACCAAAACTTCTCTTTGTAATAGCCATTGTTCTCTCCTACAATTCAATACGACCTTCCAACGCCCTAAGGAGCGTTACTTCGTCGATGTACTCTAAATCACCGCCCACGGGCACGCCGCTGGCGATTCTGGTTACCTTGATACCTATGGGCTTAATCAGCTTACTGATGTACATTGCTGTAGTTTCACCCTCTAAGCTGGAATTGGTAGCGATAATTACCTCCTCCACCTCACCCTCTAAACGGGTTATCAGCTCTTTTAGCTTAATGTCGTTAGGACCGATTCCCAGCATGGGGGATATGGCGCCATGCAGCACATGGTACACGCCCTCGTATTTGCCGGTTTTTTCATAGGCTGCCAGGTCTCTGGTATTCTCCACTACCATAATCAGCTTATGATTCCGGGATGCATTGGCGCACACAGGGCAAATATCCCTATCCGTCAGGGTAAAGCACTCCTGACAATAGCGTACGCCTTCTCTGGCCTCCATCATCACCTTTGCCAGGCGATTCACCTTATCCTTGGGCATATTAATCAAATGAAATGCCAGTCTCTGGGCTGATTTATTACCGATTCCCGGCAGTGCCGCCAATTCCTCTATTAACTTTCCGATTTGGCCACTATACATTTCCATTAGAATGGAAATCCTCCTAATCCGCCGGTCATTTTACCCATCAGGTGGGCACTTGCCTCTTCTGCTTTCTTAAGTGCTTCGTTGGTTGCAGCAACGATTAAGTCCTGCAGCATTTCGATATCCTCAGGGTCTACCACTTCCTCAGAAAGCTTTACGCGTAAAACTTCCTTGGAGCCGGATACAGTTACCTCCACTGCACCGCCACCTGCTGTTGCAGTAAACTCCTTGGTCTCTAATTCCTTCTGTCCTTCTTCCATCTGACGCTGCATTCTCTGTGCCTGCTTCATCAGATTATTCATATTGCCCGGCATTGCTCCACCGGGAAAACCACCACGTTTTGCCATGATAATGTCCTCCAAAATATTATTGTCTATAGTTTAACAAGAAAAAGTCTTCTGCGCAAGTCTACGTCATCAAGTTCTGGGAAAAGCTCCGTGCAGGTGTGATATGTTTTTTTCAGACACGTTCTCACTCCGTGAAAAACGTGT
>JAFTXD010000107.1 GCA_017461775.1 Lachnospiraceae bacterium | reverse complement strand
CGACCTGTCCGTCCATCTTTCGACAAAAATAGGGCTATGTCCGACGGGAGGGAGACATTTTTATGTCTCACATCCGGCGAACATAGCCCTATTTTTGCTCGAATCTTGGACGAACACGAAATAATAAAACAACTTAATCTGAGGTTTTGAGAAATTTAAGCAGGGTGAAGTCAGTGTCCCCATATAGCCCCATCCCCCGAAGCCTTACAAATACACATACTAGAGGGAATTCGTCGTATGCGGACAGTGAAGGCCCCTTGTCCAACAAATGAGAAGACATGAATGGAACGCGGGCGTTAATTTTGGAAATTTCTACGCAGTTTCCGCAAGGGAGTCCGTAGGGGAGTTGTTCTCCTAGGGTAGTCTACGTTATTTTGTGTCAGCCTCTGCCTAAGCAGGGCAGGGTTATTATCGTTCAGACATCTCATCCAGAAGCTGGATTTTGGTGTCGTATAATTTTGCAGATAAGTCCACGTATACTTTGTGGGGATTTACCAGACGTCTGGTCTCGTCCCAGAGGGTGTTTAGCTCCTTCTGGCAGTAGTCACGGATTTCCATGACCTTAGGAGAGGTGTAAATGCACTTACCCTTTTCGAAAATGTGCTCCATGAGAGGACGCATAATGTAGGTGCCCGCTTTCAGCTTGGTCTTTTTCCAGGGCTCCTGTGGATCGAAGAGGAGTAAGTCTTCATTTACGTTGTATTGCTCTTCGTCCAGACAAATCAGGTCAGCTTTCAGCTTGCCGGTTTCTTTGTCATAGATACGGAAAATCTTTTTGTTGCCCGGGTTGGTGACCTTTTCACTGTTCTCGGACAATTTAATCTTGGGGATGAATTTGCCATCCTTGCCCATGATAGCGGCAAGCTTGTACACGCCGCCGAAGGCAGGGTTGTCCTTGGCAGTAATCATATTGGTGCCCACACCCCAGGAGGTAATGGCAGCGCCCTGTACCTTTAAGGAATCAATCAGGTATTCATCCAAGTCGTTGGAAGCGGAGATAACAGCATCGTTAAATCCGGCAGCATCCAGCATTTTGCGGGCCTTCTTGGACAGGTATGCCAGGTCACCGCTGTCTAAGCGGATACCGTAATTGGTGAGAGGAATCCCCGCGTCCCGCATTTCCGTAAATACCTTGATGGCGTTGGGAACGCCGGATTTTAAGGTGTCGTAGGTATCCACTAAAAGGATGCACGCACTTGGGTACATATTTGCATAGGTTTTAAATGCGGTATATTCATCCGGGAAGCTCATAATCCAGCTGTGGGCGTGAGTTCCCTTTACCGGTACGTCAAAGAGCTGACCGGCAAGTACGTTGGAGGTACCGACACAGCCTGCAATCATGGCGGCACGGGCACCATAAACACCGGCGTCAGGACCCTGAGCACGGCGCAGACCAAATTCCATGATTCCGTCTCCCCGGGCTGCATAGCAGACTCTGGATGCCTTGGTGGCAATCAGACTCTGGTGATTGATGATATTTAAGATGGCGGTCTCAATTAACTGCGCCTCCATAATGGGAGCAATAATCTTCACCATGGGCTCTCTGGGGAACATGACACTTCCTTCAGGGATGGCATAAATATCACCGGAGAAAGAGAAGTCCTTTAAGTATGCCAGGAAGTCCTCATCAAAGATATTCAGGCTGCGAAGGTATTCAATGTCCTCAGCAGAAAAATGCAGATTTTTAATATAGTCAATTACCTGCTCCAGTCCCGCGCAGATAGCGTAACCGCCGCCACAGGGATTGCTGCGGTAAAATGCATCAAAAATAACCGTTTCATTCATATCCTTATTTTTAAAATAACCCTGCATCATGGTTAATTCATAAAGGTCTGTTAGAAGCGTCAGGTTCTGTGTGCTCATAAGAAATCTCCTTTTGAAAAAAGTTATCAAATTCATTATACTCGCTTTCCTTAGACTTGACAAAGGAATTTGGTGGTTTTATAATCAAGAAAATGTGATAAAAAGCGAAGACGAAGACAGTAGGCATTTTTTGAAGGTCACAGAGAGCCGGAGCAGGTGGAAACCGGTATCAGTAGGAGAATGCAGAAAATCACTTCCGAGCTGCAATTCTGAAATATTTTTCGTTATAGTAGGAATTGCCGGGGTCTGGCCGTTACCCGGAAACATATGAACCTGTAAGCTAGGGAGTATGCGTATTAGGTGGTATTGCGAGCATAACAGCCTCGTCCTTTTACGGACGGGGTTTTCTTTTTTTATCACGAATCTTTTAGAAAGGAAAGGAAAACATGTATAACAAAGTTTCTACAGATTTGAATTTCGTAGACAGAGAAAAACAGATCGAAAAATTCTGGAAAGACAACGATATTTTCCGTAAGAGTATGGAAAATAACAAAGAAGGCGAGACCTATACCTTTTATGATGGCCCGCCGACTGCAAACGGTAAGCCACATATCGGTCATGTACTTACCCGTGTTATCAAGGACATGATTCCAAGATATCGTACCATGAAGGGCTGCATGGTTCCCAGAAAAGCCGGCTGGGATACCCATGGTCTCCCGGTAGAGATTGAGGTGGAAAAGCTTCTGGGCATCAACGGTAAGGACCAGATTGAAGCCTATGGCTTGGAGCCATTCATCTCTAAGTGTAAGGAGAGTGTTTGGAAATACAAGGGTATGTGGGAGGATTTCTCCGGTACCGTTGGTTTCTGGGCAGATATGGATGACCCATATGTAACCTATCATGACGATTATATTGAGTCCGAGTGGTGGGCGCTCCGTCAGATTTGGGACAAGGGATTATTATACAAGGGCTTTAAGATTGTTCCTTATTGCCCTCGTTGTGGTACTCCTTTATCTTCCGCAGAGGTGGCTCAGGGCTACAAGGATGTAAAGGAACGTTCTGCAATTGCCCGCTTTAAGGTAAAGGATGAGGATGCGTACATCTTAGCATGGACCACCACACCTTGGACATTACCTTCCAACGTAGCACTTTGTGTGAACCCGGTAGAAAAGTATGCCAAGGTAAAGGCTGCTGACGGCTATACCTATTACATGGCAGAGGCACTTCTGGATACCGTTCTCGGCAAGCTGGCTGTAAAGGCAGATGAGGAGAAGGGCGTAGAGGCAAAGCCTGCTTACGAGGTATTAGAGAGATACGTAGGTAAGGATTTGGAGTATAAGGAATATGAGCCATTATTTGACTGCGCAGTAGATATCTGCAAGAAGCAGAACAAGAAGGCACATTTTGTAACCTGCGACAATTACGTAACACTGACCGATGGTACCGGTGTAGTACATATTGCACCTGCTTTTGGTGAGGACGATGCAAATGTAGGCCGCATCTATGATTTACCTTTCGTACAGCTGGTTAACGGCAACGGTGAAATGACCGAGGAGACCGCTTATGCAGGTGTATTCGTAAAGGATGCAGATCCTATGATTTTAAAGGATTTAGATGCTAAGGGATTACTGTTTGAAGCACCTAAGTTTGAGCATAGCTATCCACATTGCTGGAGATGTGACACTCCTCTTATCTATTATGCGAGAGAATCCTGGTATATCAAGGAAACCGCCGTGAAGGAGGATTTAATCCGCAACAACAATACCGTTAACTGGATTCCAGAATCCATCGGTAAGGGACGTTTCGGTAACTGGCTGGAGAATATCCAGGACTGGGCAATCTCCCGTAACCGTTATTGGGGTACTCCGCTGAATATCTGGGAATGTGAGTGCGGTCATTTCCACTGTGTGGGAAGTCGTGAAGAGCTTTACAACATGAGCGGCAATGAAAAGGCGAAGACCGTAGAATTCCACAGACCATATATTGATGAAATCACCATCGCCTGTCCGGAATGTGGCAAGCAGATGACCCGTGTTCCGAAGTACTTGACTGCTGGTTTGACTCCGGTGCAATGCCTTTTGCACAGCATCATTATCCATTTGAGAACAAGGATTTATTTGAGCAGCAGTTCCCGGCAGAGTTTATCTCCGAGGCAGTTGACCAGACCCGTGGCTGGTTCCATTCCTTAATGGCAATCTCCACCTTACTGTTCAACAAGGCTCCTTATAAGAATGTAGTAGTTCTGGGTCATGTACAGGATGAGAACGGCCAGAAGATGAGTAAGTCCAAGGGGAATGCGGTAGATCCGTTTGATGCACTGGAGACCTACGGCGCAGACGCTATCCGTTGGTACTTCTATGTGAATTCCGCTCCATGGCTTCCAAACCGTTTCCACGGTAAGGCTGTAGTGGAAGGACAGCGTAAGTTCATGAGTACTTTATGGAATACCTATTCCTTCTTTGTACTCTATGCAAATATTGATGATTTTGACGCAACCAAGTATACGTTAGATTATGACAAGCTTGCCGTAATGGATAAGTGGTTATTGTCTAAGTTAAATACCGTAGTGGGAGAGGTGGATGCACACCTTGACAACTATAGAATTCCGGAAGCTGCAAGAGCACTGCAGGAGTTCGTGGATGAGATGAGTAACTGGTATGTAAGAAGAAGCCGTGACCGTTTCTGGGCAAAGGGAATGGAGCAGGATAAGATTAATGCGTACATGACTCTTTATACCGCACTGGTGACCATCTCTAAGGCAGCAGCACCCATGATTCCTTTCATGACAGAGGATATCTACTTAAATCTGGTAAAGAGCGTAGATGCATCTGCACCGGAAAGTATTCATTTGTGCGCATACCCAACTGTGGATGAGAAGATGATTGACAAGGGCTTAGAGAAGGCCATGGAGGATGTTCTCGCAGCAGTAGTAATGGGTCGTGCCTGCCGTAATAACGCAGCAATTAAGAATCGTCAGCCAATCGGCAAGATGTATATTAAGGCAGACTTCACTTTAGATAAGTTCTATACCGATATTATTGAGGATGAACTGAATGTGAAGGAGGTCGTATTTGCAGAGGATGTAAGAGACTTTACCTCTTATACCTTCAAGCCACAGCTCCGCACCGTGGGACCGAAATACGGTAAGCAGCTGGGCGGCATCCAGAAGACCTTAGCTTCCTTAGATGGAAATGCGGCTATGGATGACCTGAATGCAAAGGGATGCATCAGTTTTATGGTAGGTGATGTAAATGTAGAGCTTACCAAGGACGATTTATTGATTGATATGACACAGAAGGAGGGTTATGTGTCAGAAGAAGATGGTAAGATGATTGTGGTACTGGATACCAATCTTACCGAGGAGCTTATTGAAGAGGGCTATGTATTTGAAGTAATCAGCAAGATTCAGACCATGCGTAAGGAAGCGGATTTTGAGGTTACCGATCATATTAAGGTTTCTTTAAATGATAACGATAAGCTTGCTGCCATTGTAGCAAAGAATGAAGGGGCAATCGCAGGTAAGGTTTTAGCGGATGTTATGACTACCGGCGAAAGCTACAAGGTAAGCAAACAGTGGGATGTAAACGGTGAAAAGGTTACAATTTCCATTGAAAAGAACTAGGGAAGTATAAGTGGAGAGAGGTAAAAATGGATAAAGAATTACTCAAAAGAAGTATTGTAAACAATGTGAAAACTTTATATCGTAAAGAGCTCTCAGAAGCTGACAGCCAGCAGGTATTCCAGGCAGTATCCTATGCAATCAAGGATCAGATTATTGAGAACTGGATGGAAACCCAGAAGGCATATGACAAAGAAGACCCTAAAATGGTGTACTACATGTCAATGGAATTTTTAATGGGCCGTGCACTTGGTAATAACATGATTAACATGCTTTGCTATCAGGATGTTAAGGAAGTGCTGGAAGAGTTAAACTTAGATATTAATGTCATCGAAGACCAGGAGCCGGATGCGGCTCTTGGTAACGGTGGTCTGGGAAGACTTGCAGCATGTTTCCTTGACTCTCTGGCAAGTCTGGGCTACCCTGCTTACGGCTGCGGTATCCGTTATCGCTACGGTATGTTTAAGCAGCAGATTAAGGACGGTTATCAGATTGAAGTACCGGACAACTGGTTAAAGCATGGTAATCCTTTCGAACTTCGTCGTCCCGAGTATGCAAAGACCGTTAAGTTTGGTGGTCATGTATATTCCACCGTGGATGAGTGGGGCAGAACCAAGTTTGTTCAGGAAGGCTACCAGGCGGTAAGAGCTGTACCTTTCGATTTCCCCATCGTGGGCTATGGCAACAATATCGTAAATACCCTTCGTATCTGGGATGCAGAGCCATTGGAGTGCTTCCAGCTGGATTCCTTCGATAAGGGTGATTACCAGAAGGCAGTAGAGCAGGAGAATCTGGCAAGAAATATCGTAGAGGTATTATATCCGAACGATAATCATTATGCAGGTAAGGAGCTTCGTTTAAAACAGCAGTATTTCTTTGTTTCTGCATCCGTACAGGAAGCAGTGGAGAAGTACATGAGAAAGCATGACGATATCCGTAAGTTCCATGAGAAGGTAACCTTCCAGCTCAACGATACCCATCCTACTGTAGCAGTACCGGAGCTGATGCGTATCTTACTGGATGATTACAACTTAAGCTGGGATGAGGCATGGGAAGTAACCACCAAGACCTGTGCATACACCAACCATACCATTATGGCTGAGGCACTGGAGAAGTGGCCCATCGACTTATTCTCCAGATTACTTCCTCGTATTTACCAGATTGTGGAAGAGATTAACCGCCGTTTTGTAATGGAATTAGAGCAGAGATATTCCGGTGTTTACGGCGTGGATGTACAGGAAAAGATTCGCAAGATGGCTATTTTATACAATGGTCAGGTGAAGATGGCAAATATGGCTATTATCGCAGGTTATTCCGTAAACGGTGTAGCAAGACTTCATACCGAAATCTTAAAGAAGCAGGAGCTTCGTGATTTCTACGAAATGTATCCGGAAAGATTTAACAATAAGACCAATGGTATCACCCAGAGAAGATTCCTTCTTCACGGAAATCCTCTTCTTGCAGCATGGGTTACCGATAAGGTGGGCGATGGCTGGGTAACCGACCTTCCTCAGATTGCAGGTTTGAAGGAATATGCAGATAATGCAAAGGCACAGAAGGAGTTTATGGAAATTAAATACCAGAACAAGCTTCGTCTGGCAAAATATGTAAAAGAACATAATGGAGTTGATATTGACCCGAATTCCATTTTTGATGTACAGGTTAAGAGATTACATGAGTACAAGAGACAGTTCTTAAACATTCTTCATGTAATGCACTTATACAATGAATTAAAGGCAAACCCTAAGATGGATATGTATCCGAGAACCTTTATCTTTGGCGCAAAGGCAGCAGCAGGCTATCGTAATGCAAAGCTGACCATTAAGCTGATTAATGCAGTAGCAGATAAGATAAACAACGATGCTTCCATCGGTGGCAAAATCAAGGTTGTGTTCATTGAGAACTACAATGTATCCAATGCAGAGATTATCTTTGCGGCAGCAGATGTATCCGAGCAGATTTCTACCGCAAGTAAGGAAGCTTCCGGTACCGGTAATATGAAGTTTATGTTAAACGGTGCTCTTACCATCGGTACTATGGATGGTGCTAACGTGGAAATCGTGGAAGAAGTGGGTGCAGAGCATGCATTTATCTTTGGTTTAAGCTCTGACGAGGTTATTAACTACGAGAACAATGGCGGCTACAATCCTATGGATATCATGAACAGTGATGAAGGTATCCGCAAGGTATTGAATCAGTTGATTGATGGTACTTATGCACAGGATAAGGAATTATTCCGTCACTTATATAATTCCTTATTAAACACTATGAGTACCTCCAAGGCAGATACCTACTTCATCTTAAAGGATTTCCGTTCTTATGCGGAAGCACAGAAGAAGGTGGACGCAGCGTATAAGAATACCAAGGGCTGGGCGAAGAGTGCTATCTTGAATGTAGCTTCTTCCGGTAAGTTTACTTCTGACAGAACCATTCAGCAGTACGTGGATGAAATCTGGCATCTTGATAAGGTAACCTTACAGTAATTTAGAAATTCTGAGGTGAAAATGAAATTCAGAAAATGTATGGGAATGCTCCTGGCCACAGCGCTGGGAGCAGGACTTCTGACCGGTTGTGGTAAGGAAGCGGCATGGGAGAAAACCATTGCCGAAGAATATGTATATGTGGAAGGGATGGAAGGGGAATATACTCTTCTGTTTCTGACGGATACCCATGTGGTGATACAAAGCGAGGACGCTTCTGAGCAGGAGAAGCAGAATCAGCAGGAGCGTTACCCCATGTTCTTTAACAAAGAAGGGGTATCTTCGGCGGAGCAGTTTCCGGAATGGATATCTTATGCCAACAAGAATAAGGTGGACGGCGTTTTGCTGGGAGGGGATATTATCGATACACCCTCCGATGCTAATATTGCGTGGCTGGATGAGCAGCTGGAGCAGTTGAAGATGCCTTATTTGTATGTGAATGGAAACCATGACTGGACCTTTCCCTGGGAATATATGACTCCGACGGGACGGGAAACTTATCTTCCCTTATTAGAGCCTTATATGAACGGCAATACTGCTGTGCAGACACTGGATTTTGAAGAGTTTACCATAGTGGGAATTGACAACAGTACCAATCAGGTGGATGGCAGTGTTCTGCCGGTGTATGAGGAGCTTTTAAGCCGGGAAAAGCCCTTGATTGTGCTGGGACATGTGCCCTTTATGACCCAGTCTGTGTTAGGAAGAGCCAAGGAAGTATGGAGTAGTCCGGTGGTTATCGGAGCCGGAAATTACGGTGGCATTTATCCGGATGAGAATTCCCAGCGTTTTGTAGCCCTGACTACCGGAGAAAACAGTTCGGTGGAGCTGGTGCTGGCAGGACATGTTCATTTTTATGACAGAGATGTCATTGAAGGAGAAAAAGACGTGTTGCAGGTGGTAGGGGGAGCCGGATATGAAGGTAATGCCGTTCTGCTTCACATTTCAGGAAAGAAACAGTAAATTATTTATTTTATAAGCAATGTGGGAGGAAAAACCATGATTGAATTATTACAGGGAGGCGCATATCTGGTTGGCGGAAATACCGTTATCCCGGATTCACCAGAGGCTTTTGCGGCAGTAAAGGCAGCATGTGGCGCTGACGTTACCAAGGAGGATGCGAAGAAGAATACCATTGCTTACGGTATTTTAGCGGAGCACAATACCTCCGGCAATATGGACAAGCTGAAGATCCGTTTTGATAAGCTGACCAGTCACGATATTACCTTTGTTGGTATTATCCAGACAGCAAGAGCTTCCGGACTTCAGAAGTTCCCTATGCCCTATGTACTTACCAACTGCCATAATTCCCTTTGCGCAGTAGGCGGTACGATCAACGAGGATGACCACATGTTTGGTTTGTCCTGCGCAAAGAAGTACGGTGGTGTGTATGTACCACCTCATCAGGCAGTTATTCATCAGTATGCAAGAGAAATGCTTGCCGGCGGCGGCAAGATGATTTTAGGTTCCGATTCTCATACCCGTTATGGTGCACTGGGTACCATGGCTGTGGGTGAAGGTGGACCGGAGCTGGTTAAGCAGCTGTTAAATCAGACATATGATATCAATATGCCGGGTGTAGTGGGTGTATATATGACCGGTGAGCCGGTGAAGGGCGTAGGTCCTCAGGACGTGGCTCTGGCGATTATCGGTGCAGTATTTGCCAACGGCTTTGTAAAAAATAAAGTGATGGAATTCGTAGGCCCGGGAATCAGCTCCTTAAGCGCAGATTTCCGTATCGGTATCGATGTAATGACCACCGAGACCACCTGTCTGTCTTCTATTTGGAGAACCGATGACGAGGTGAAGGACTTCTACGATATCCATGGCAGAAGTGAGGACTATAAGGAATTAAATCCGGGCAGCGTTGCATACTACGATGGTATGATTATGGTGGATTTATCCAAGGTGCGTCCGATGATTGCAATGCCTTTCCATCCAAGCAATACCTATACCATCGAAGAATTAAATGCAAATTTAATGGATATCTTAGATGAAACAGAGAAGCGTGCACTGGTTTCCTTAGACGGTGCCGTGGATTTCAACTTAAAGAATAAGGTGAAGAACGGCAAGTTCATGGTGGATCAGGGTATTATCGCCGGCTGTGCAGGTGGTGGCTTTGAAAACATCTGTGCTGCAGCAGATATCTTAAAGGGCAGATATATCGGCTCTGACGGATTTACCTTAAGCGTATATCCTGCGTCCATGCCGGTTTACATGGAATTAATCCGTAACGGCTGTGCAGCAACCATTTTAGAGACCGGTGCAGTGATGAAGACCGCATTCTGCGGACCTTGCTTCGGTGCCGGAGATACTCCTGCAAATAACGCATTCAGTATCCGTCACTCTACCAGAAACTTCCCCAACAGAGAAGGCTCCAAACTGCAGAATGGTCAGATTTCTTCCGTAGCACTGATGGATGCCCGCTCTATCGCAGCAACTGCGGCAAATAAGGGTGTACTTACTCCTGCAACAGAGTTTGATGGAGATTTTGGTAAGTATAAATATCACTTTGACAGCAAGATTTACGAGAATCGTGTATTTGATTCTAAGGGCCAGGCAGACCCGGATGCAGAAATCCAGCTTGGACCAAACATTAAGGATTGGCCGGCTATGGGCGAGCTACCGGAGAATCTGGTGCTGAGAGTGGTAAGTGAGATTCACGACCCGGTAACTACTACCGATGAGCTGATTCCTTCCGGTGAAACCTCCAGCTATCGTTCCAATCCTTTGGGACTTGCAGAGTTTGCCCTTTCCAGAAAGGATCCTCAGTACGTTGGACGTGCAAAGGATATCCAGAAGGCAGAGACCGCAAGAATGAATGGGGAGAAGCCCTGCGAGGCACATCCGGATGTGGCAGGTGTGATGAAGGCTGTTCGCGAACAGTTTGCAGATGCTGATTCTACCAATACCGGCTTTGGTTCTACCATCTTTGCTGTAAAGCCGGGCGATGGTTCTGCAAGAGAGCAGGCAGCAAGCTGTCAGAAGGTGCTTGGCGGCTGGGCGAATATTGCCAACGAATATGCAACCAAGAGATATCGTTCTAACTTAATTAACTGGGGTATGCTTCCATTTGTAATTAAGGATGGTGAGCTTCCTTTCCAGAATTTAGATTATCTGTTCTTCCCGGGAATCAAGGACGCTGTGGTGAATAAGGCAGCATCCATCAAGGGATATGTAGTAAAGGAAGACGGACTTAAGGAATTTGAAGTGACCTTAGGTGATTTAACCGACGAAGAGCGTCAGATTATCTTAAAGGGATGTCTCATCAATTACAACAGAGTGTAAAGAAGAGGATAAAAAGATGAAAGGTATGATTACCAATCCCATGCTTACCGGAGCTATGGAATTAATGAAAAAAAGCAATACACCGGAGCATCGTCAGATGTTTATCGAAGAGGCGATTCATGCAAAATTCCTCTCGCCTGTAGTTATCGAGCCTAAGCCGGAACCGGATGAGAACGGCATCAGCGTAATCAGCAAGGATGCGAAGATTCAGCTGCCCATGCTGACTGCACCGGATGGAAAGCATTTCTTCATGGCATTTACCGATATCGAAGAGCTACAGAAGTGGAATAAGGAAGGCGGTCAGCAGATTTTTGGCTTTACCTTTACGGATTATGTAGGAATGATTCGTGCGGCAAAGGAAACCTGCGATGGATTTATCATCAATCCTTACAGCCATAATGTGGTGATGCCAAAGGAGCTTCTGGAAGTAATTGCGGAAAAGAATCCGAATATTTTTAAAGAACAGAAATAAGTTTGTATAGATTTTGGAAATCCTGTGAACACTATCTATAGAAGTTAATTCTAAAGTAGTGAAGGGATGGAGGAATCTATGAAAACGCAAAAAAATAACAAAAAACCAAAGATGCTGAAGGAGAAAATTATAATGATTGCTTCTTCAGCATTTGTTATGACAGCACTTACCGTTAGCGGTTTATACATGAAGGACAAGGATACGGAGAAGCATGAAGACAATGGTTATTCCATTGATTTGTCCCAGATTGAGCCCGCACCGGAAAGCTCTCCTCAGGAGCTGGCATTTTTGACACCATCAGAAAATGTAGAGCAGGCGCCTATTTCCGAGGACGCACTGGACTATGCACCGGTGGAGCCTGAGGAAACAGAAGGGAATGTGCCGGAGGAATCTGTAGCAGAGCCGGAACCGGTAAACGGTGGGGATGTTGTCATCGGACAGACACTGAATTTTACCGCGGAAGAGGGGCTGGTTATGCCTACCGAAGGCTTTGTGCTCATGCATTACAACATGGACAACACTGTGTATTTTGCAACTCTTGACCAGTACAAGTACAATCCGGCAGTGATTATCAGCGCACCGGAGGGAGAGCCGGTATATGCCTGCGCAGATGGTGAGGTTGTCAGTGTGTTCTCCAATGAGGAGATTGGCCAGAGTATGATTCTGGATTTGGGAAATGGTTATCAGGTAACCTATGGCCAGTTGCAGAATTTATCCTGTGAGGTAGGGGATTTTGTATCTGCGGGAGAAAAAATCGCAGAAATCAGTGCACCTACCAAATATTACAGCGTGGAGGGAAGTAATCTGTACTTTTCCATGAGCGCAAATGGTGAGTTAATCAACCCGGAAGAAATGCTGGGTGAGTAGATGATTTTTACAGTTTACTGATGAAAAAAAAAGAAGTATAATGAGCGTTATGAAGAAGAATATAAGTAAGGTTATCTGTCTGGGAGCCGTGCTGCTTAGTCTGACCGGATGCGGAAATGATGCCGCAGAGCAGACTAATGCCACGGGACAGACAGAGCCTGTTTTAAAGGAAAATACAATTACATATAGGTTATTGGAAGAGCCGGAGCTTACGTATGAGGTACCGGAGCTGATACCGGGACTTTGCGTGCCCTCGGGCGGGTACGATGTTTCCGAGGAGAAAATTGCCCATGTGTATGGGAAGATACTGCCGGAGGAGTTTTTTCTATTGGACAGGGAATCCGGGGAAGTAGTGTATACCGGAGCATTTTCTGAGGTAAAGTATCATAAGGATACCACCAGCTACAGCGCAGTAGCGGATTTTACAGAGGTGGCAGAAACCGGGGAGTATGTGCTACAGTGTGATTATCTGGGATATTCCTATCCCTTTACTGTTAAGGAGCGCCTACAGGAGACCGCGCTGGTGGAAATGGTGACGGGCTTTTCGGAGATGTTTTCTTCGGAGGGTGAGCTGCAAAGTAAGGTAGATGGTGCGCTGATTTTGTTACTCTCCTACGATTTTTATGAGGAATCCTACGAGACGGAAGCGGGGCAGATCCCCCAGGTGCTACAGGTAGTGCATACATATGTGGAAACTCTGATGGAGGAGTTGAAGAAGGAAGAGGAGCAGTCCTATGACCCCTATATGATGGTGGCATTGTTATCTAAGTACGGGAACTGCTATCAGGCCTTTGATTGGAATAAGGGCAACGATGCTCTAAAGCTGGCAAAAAATCTCTGGAAGGAAGCGGAGAAAAAGGAGGAGTCATCCGATTATCGGATACTTGCGGCTTCCGAGCTTTACAAGGCTACCGGAACCTATAGCTACCGGAAGCTGGTGCAGGAGTATTTCGATGCCCAGTTGGAAGCAGGAGAGGTACTAAAGAGCCGGAATGAGGTGCTGGCAGCTCTTACCCATTTTACTACGGATTATAAGGTAAATCGCAGCCTTTGTACTTCCTTGATGGAGGAGATTCTAGACCAGGCAGAGGAGGTATATTCTTATATTGTTCTGGACAACCAGCTGCTTAGTATGGGAGCCGGAGAAGAAAAGCTGGATGAAATTATGTGGAATATGGTAACTGTTTCCGTCGTAGAATATGTTATCACCAATTATGAGTATGGAGACCTTCTGGAGGAGGAGTATTTTTATCTTCAGGGACGGAATCCGCAGGCCTATGATTATGTAAATGAGATGATTGTAAAAAGCCCCCGTATGCAGGCTGCTTACGTGATGCTGCTTTGCGAGCATTTGGCCCATGATCATTTGAAATAAAAGGAGATAAGCAATGAAAATAACAGTTTTAGCCGGTGGTACCAGCACGGAGAGAGATGTGTCCCTGGTAACCGGTTCTATGATTTATAAGGCATTGAAGGAAGCAGGGCATCAGGTGGCACTGATTGATGTGTATCTTGGTGTAGAGGATGAGGAGATTGCAAAAAATCCAGCCTGCGCTTTTGACAGCTCCAGAGACTGGGCCAAGGAGATTCAGGGAATCAGCGCCCAGAATCCGGATTTGGAAGCGGTAAAGGCCATGAGAGAGGATGGGGACAAGAACTTCTTTGGACCCAATGTAATCCGCCTTTGTCAGGAAGCAGAAGTGGTATTTATGGCGCTTCACGGTGCCAATGGTGAGGATGGAAAGATTCAGGCATGCTTTGATTTGATGGGAATCTGCTATACCGGTACGGACTATGTCAGCTCCGCTCTTGCCATGGATAAGAGCCTTGCAAAAGAGTTGTTTTATCAGCATGGAATTCCCACACCGGCAGGTATCCATCTGACCAGAGGAGAGGCAGACCCGATGAGCGTTCCTTTTCCATGTATTGTGAAGGCGTGTAATGGTGGTTCCAGCGTGGGTGTGTCCATTGCAAACAATGCCCGGGAATACGAGGCAGCGAAGGCAGAAGCTTTCCGTTATGATGACGACGTGGTTATCGAGCAGTTTATTAAGGGAAGAGAATTTTCCATCGGTGTACTGGATGGGAAGGCTCTGCCCATTATTGAGATTGCACCTCTTGTGGGCTTTTACGATTATAAGAACAAATATCAGGCAGGCTCCGCCGTGGAAACCTGTCCTGCGGAGTTGCCTGCGGATGTTACGGAGAAGATGCAGCAGACTGCAGAAAAGGTATTTAAGGTGCTTCGCCTTAAGAATTATGCCCGCATGGATTTCATGATGGATGAGAATTATAATTTCTACTGTCTGGAGGCAAATACCCTTCCGGGTATGACACCTACGTCACTTCTTCCCCAGGAGGCTGCGGCAGTGGGAATGAGCTTTATAGAGCTTTGTGAGAAGATTATCAGTTTAGCAAAGAATGGGAAATAGGCCATGAAGAATATAACTCTGGAAAATCTGGCACGGGTCACCGGCGGCAGGCTGGTTCACCCGGAGCATGAGAATTGCGGTATAGAGGCAGGTGGTGTATATCTGGACTCCAGGCAGGTACAGGCAGGGGATATCTTTATTGCTACCAAGGGTGAGAGAGTGGATGGTCACTCCTTTATCCCGGCAGTGGCAGAGAAGGGTGCTCTTGGGGTAATCTGTGAGAAGGAGCAGACGGAGCTGACTTTGCCGTACATAATCGTGGAAGACTCCTTTACTGCTCTTAGGCAGATAGGAGAATTCTATCGGGCTCAGCTGAATGTTAAGGTGGTAGGGATTACCGGAAGTGTGGGAAAGACCAGCACCAAGGAATTTATTGCGGGGGTACTGGCGCAAAAATATAAGGTATTAAAGACCCAGGGGAACTTTAATAATGAAATCGGAGTACCACTTACCATTCTCCGGATTCGGGATGAGCATGAAGTAGCAGTGCTGGAAATGGGTATTAATCATTTCGGAGAGATGAGTCGACTGACACAGATGGCGAAACCGGATGTGTGCGTTATGACCAATATCGGACAGTGTCATCTGGAATTTTTAGGGAGCCGCGAAGGTATCCTTAAGGCCAAATCTGAGATTTTTGAGTGTAGTAATCCGGAAGGAATTGTGGTGGTGAATGGTGATGACGATATGCTTCAGACCATTTCTCAGGTACATGGAAAGACGCCGGTACGCTTTGGGCTTTGCGGAGAGCATGGTGTATCTGCATCGGATGTGAAGAATCTGGGACTTTTCGGTAGTGAATTTACAGTGCATCTGGGAGAGAAAGCTTTCACTGCCAAGGTAAATCTGCCGGGAGAGCATCAGATTTATAATGCGCTGGCAGCTGCGGCTGTGGCAGACTACCTGGGACTTACGGAGGAGGAAATCGTAAAGGGGATAGCCTCTGTGACGCCAACTGCCGGGAGAAGCAATCTGATACAGACTGCGGATTTTGTATTAATTGATGATTGCTACAATGCTAATCCGGTGTCTATGAAGGCTGCGATTGCTCTTCTTTCTACCGCAGCTACCAGAAAGGTAGCAATTCTTGGGGACATGTTTGAGCTGGGAGAGCGGGAAAGAGAAATGCATGGTGAGATTGGTGCATATGTGGTGGAAAAGGGCATCGATGTACTTCTTTGCGCGGGAGAGCTGTCAGAGGAGATGGCCGCCCGGGCCGGAGCAAAGAGTTCTGCTACGAAGGTGTACCACTATGCAACCAGAGAGCTTCTTGTAGAAGATTTGCAGAGACAGCTTGTAAAGGGAGATACCGTTTTAATCAAGGCATCCCATGGAATGGGATATCAGAATATTGTGGAGTTATTGATGTAATAAAAGGAGCTTCCTACTTGGCAGGAAGCTCTTTTACATTTTGTGCATATGTAGCAGCGATAATCTCCCGGACATGGGAACCGAGATTTTTCAGCGTTTCTTTTTCCAGTTCCTTGGTGTAGATGGGCTTACCGTATTCTACGATGACGGTGGTGGCTTTTACCTTCGGGAAATGGTCTTCAAAAATGGAAGCAGAGTTTACAATGGTTATGGGGACGATGGGAACGTTACCCTTTTCTGCAATCTTGAAGCTTCCCTCCTTGAATGGAAGCAGTGTACCTTCCTCTCTGTTACGGGTGCCTTCCGGGAAGATGGTCATGGAAATTCCGGATTTTACCTGTTCCACGCCGGTAAGAACCGTTTTCAATCCCTGTTTGATGTCCTCGCGGTCAAGGAACAGACAATACAAATGTTTCATCCACCAACGAAGAAGAGGAACCTTCTTTACTTCGATTTTGGAAATGTAGCCGGTGGGTCTGGGTACCTGAATATAAGTAAGCAGGATATCGAAGAAGCTGCGATGATTTCCCACATATAATACGGCAGTATCTGTGGGAACATTCTCTTTGTTCTTTACAATAATTTTGGTTCCACAGATAAACAGGACAACCCGGAATGCCCACAAAACGCAGGCCAGGGAGCTTCTGTCATGGAAATCCTTGTGCTTCTTCCAGATAATTTCCTCAAAAATCATAACCGGAATTGTAAAAATTAAAAATAGAATAATAAAAAGTAGTGCTATAATTGTACGAATCATAAATATTGAACCTTTCTGGAACTTTGACGCATAGAAAATTAAATGCCGTTTTGCGTCCGCGGACATTATATCATACTTTTGGGGTAGTGTACATAGGATAGAGTAGAAGAAAATTGGGCGGTTTCTATGAAAAAAAGTATATTAATACTCACTGTGATGCTCTGTACCTTGCTGCTGAGCGGTTGCGATACGCTGGGAAGAAAAGAGACAAAAATCAGGGATTTAGAGTTTGTTGTGGTGAGCGAAAGCGCCATCCCGGAGAATTTGTTTGAGCTGCTGGAGGAGATGAAGGGGGAGAGCTTTCATTATGTGTATTCTGACAGGGAGTACCTTTACATCTGTGTGGGGTATGGTGCCCAGAAGCACAGTGGGTACAGTATTGCAGTGGATGGCTTATATCTGACGGATAAGGCTATTCATGCGGAGACTACGTTAATTGGGCCGGATGGCGATAATTTAAAGCGAAATACCCCTTCCTACCCATATATAGTATTAAAAACGGACTATTTGGAGCAGACAGTTATCATTAAATAACAAAAATACATTGGCTTACCGTAGCTGACTATGGTACTATAAAAGGTAAGAAAATACATGGAGGATATAGGGAGTGTTACTCATTGAAAACGGATATGTAATTGACCCTGCGTCAGGACTGGAAGGAACGCTGGATGTCCTGATAGAGGGAAAGAAGGTCAAGAAAATCGGTAAAAATCTTAGAGAAGCGTTGGGAGAGAACGGGGAATTGGAATGTATTGATGCCACAGGAAAGGTGGTAGCACCGGGACTGGTGGATGTGCATGTTCATTTCAGAGAGCCGGGCTTTACCTACAAGGAGGATATTCAGACCGGTAGCAGAGCTGCGGCAAGGGGCGGTGTAACTACAGTGGTTCTGATGGCGAATACCAAGCCGGCGGTGGATAATGTGGAGACCTTGCAGGAAGTACTGCAAAAGGGAAAAGAAACTCTGATTCACGTGGAAACCTGTGCCAATGTTACCTTCGGCTTAAAGGGGCAGGAGATGACTCCCATGGAGGAGCTGGCGAAGGCAGGAGCGGTAGGATTTACGGATGATGGAATTCCGATTATGGATGCAGAGCTGGTGCGCAGAGCCATGGAGAAGTGTGCGGAGCTGGATATGCCCATCAGCTTTCATGAGGAGGATCCGTCCCTGATTACCAATAATGGGGTAAACAGAGGCGTGGCAAGTGCCCATTTTGGTATTGGTGGTTCTCCCCGAGAAGCGGAATACACTCTGGTAGAGAGAGATTTGCAGATTGCACTGGAAACCGGTGCCAGCATTGATATTCAGCATATCAGTACCAAGGAAGCGGTGGAAATGGTGCGCCAGGCCAAGAAGAAGGGCAGCAATATCCATGCAGAGGCATGTCCACATCATTTCACCCTGACGGAGGAGGCTGTGATAAAATATGGTACCCTTGCCAAGATGAATCCGCCCCTTCGAACCGAGGAGGACAGGCTGGCGATTATCGAGGGCTTAAAGGATGGCACTATCGACCTGATTGCCACGGACCATGCGCCACATTCTGCGGAAGAGAAGGAAAAGCCCATCACTGAGGCGCCAAGTGGCATTATTGGCCTGGAGACAGCACTGCCGCTGGCCATTACGGAGCTTTATTCCAAGGGACATTTGACCCTAAAGCAGATTTTTGAGCGTATGAGCTATGCACCTGCGAAAATGTACCATCTGGATGCCGGATATCTGGCAGAGGGTGGTCCGGCGGATGTAATCATCCTGGATGCGGAAGGAAAACAGGTATTCACCGAGTACTATTCCAAGGCCTCTAATTCTCCCTTTACGGGCTGGGAGCTACAGGGCGTGGTTTGCACCACGATTTGTGCCGGAAAAGTAGTATTTGAGGCATAAGGAAATACAGAAAGATGGTTTGCTATGTGGGCGAAAGTTTATAAAGTGATATATATACTGGCTTTTTTCTCTATAATAGGAGTATTGATTTATTCGCTGTTTATTGCTAAGGAGCAGGATACAAGACTGATTTCCAAGGCTGCGGTGGTGCTTGTTACCTATGTAGTGTATATGCTACGTGGACAAAGGGCGCCCTCCAGTCATAAGGTATATGAGAAGCTATATCAGGATATTGTAGGGGGAGCCTTTGAAGAGGATAAGAAGAGCTACAAACAGCTCTTACAGGTAGCGGTTTACTACAATCAAAATCAGTATAAGAAGGCATATAAGCTGATTGATAAGTTGCTTGAGAAATGTAAACGGGTGAAGGATTATTCTGCAGTCTATATGTTTCAGGCATTGTGTCTGGCAGAGGAAAAGAGGCAGGAGGAGACCATACAGGCCTACCACAAGCTATTACAGTACGATATGGCAAATTCCCGTGCATGGTCTAACTTGGGGCTGCGGTATATGGAACTGGGAAGAAACAAGGAAGCAAAGGATGCCTATACGAATGCGATACTGTACGACTCTCAGAACGCCCATGCTTACAATAATATGGCATTCTTATTGGTTGGTATGGGAGAAGTGCAGCAGGCGCTGGACTATGCTTTGAAGGCGTTGGAATTGGATGCTAAAGTTTATCAGGCAATGAAAGCGGCGTCAATTGCGTACAAAATGCTGGGCGATGAAGAAAATGCGGAGAAGTACTGTAAGATGTATGGTGTTAATGGTGGCGATGCCAAGGCGTTGAGAACTGCCTTGGCAAAGATATAAATATGAAGAGAGGACTCATAAGATGAAGGAGAAAGTAACAGCGCAGGTGATTTCCCAGAAGGAAATCGCAGAGAATATTTTTGACATGTGGATTGCTACGGATTTAGCAGACCAGGCAAAACCGGGGCAGTTTATTGGTGTTTACCCAAAGGATAAGAGTACATTGCTTCCGCGTCCGATTAGTATTTGTGAGATTGACAAGGAGAGAAAGGCTCTGCGTATTGTATATCGTATCGCAGGCGCAGGAACGAAAGAGTTTTCGGGGTATGCTGCCGGTGACGATGTGGAGATTTTAGGCACTTTGGGCAATGGCTTCCCCTTAGAAGCAGGAAAGGGCAAGAAGGTATTTTTAATCGGAGGTGGTATCGGTGTGCCACCTATCTTAGAGATGTCCAAGCAGATGGATGCGGACAAGAGCATCTTACTGGGATATCGTGACAGTCATTTATTCTTAAAAGAGGATTTTGATGCCTACGGTAAGGTATATGTGGCAACCGAGGACGGAAGTGTAGGAACAAAAGGTAATGTCATGGATGCGATAGCGGCAAATGGTCTTGAGGCAGATGCGATTTTTGCCTGCGGTCCCATGCCCATGCTTCGCGCCATCAAGCGTTATGCAGAGGAAAAGGGTATCAAGGCATATATTTCCCTGGAAGAGCATATGGCCTGCGGCGTAGGTGCCTGCCTGGGCTGTGTGGTAAAGACCAAGGAAGTGGACCATCACTCCCATGTAAATAATGCAAGAATTTGTACCGATGGTCCCGTATTTGATGCAGAGGAGGTAGATATCTAATGAATACACAGGTAACAATTGCAGGCGTAACCTTAAAGAATCCGGTTATGACCGGTTCCGGAACCTTTGGCTCAGGTATGGAATATGGTGAATTTGTGGATTTAAACAGACTTGGCGCAGTAGTGACCAAGGGAGTGGCAAATGTGCCATGGCCGGGCAATCCCACCCCCAGAGTGGCAGAGGTTTACGGTGGTATGCTCAATGCCATCGGCCTTCAGAATCCGGGCATTGAAGTGTTCTGTGAAAGAGATATTCCCTTTCTGAAGCAGTATGATACCAAGATTATCGTAAATGTTTGTGGAAAATCCGTGGAGGATTACTTAGAGGTTGTGGACAGACTTGCCCACGAGGATGTAGCAATGCTGGAGATTAACGTATCCTGCCCCAATGTAAAGGAAGGCGCCATTGCCTTTGGACAGAAGGCGGATGCTCTTTACAACATCACCTCAGAGATTAAAAAGCACGCAAAGCAGCCCATCATCATGAAGCTGAGTCCTAACGTAACGGATATCACCGAGATGGCAAAGGCGGCAGAGGCAGCAGGTGCAGATGCCTTATCCCTGATTAATACCCTGACCGGCATGAAGATTGATATTCACAGAAGAAAATTTGCACTGGCGAACAAGACCGGCGGCATGAGTGGCCCTGCCATCAAGCCTGTGGCAGTGCGTATGGTATATCAGGCTTCCCATGCGGTGAAGATTCCGGTTATCGGTATGGGTGGTATCGCAACCGCAGAGGATGCTATTGAGTTTATCTTAGCCGGTGCAACCGCAGTTTCCGTAGGTGCCATGAACTTTGTGAATCCTTACACTACTGTGGAAGTGGTAGAGGGTATCGAAAGGTACATGCAGCAGTACGGTGTAGAGAATTTAACTGATTTAATCGGCGCAGTAGAATAAACTATGAAAAACCTTCATATCTTTACTATATAGGTAAGGATAGGAGGTTTTTTTGTGGAAATAAAGAAGACGAATGTACATATAGAGCAGGTGAAGGAGTGTATCGCCAGCCAGTTTGTGTTAGAGCAGGATATCAATTTGTCGGAAACCAGACCGGATATGGCGTCCATCTGCATGCGCAGAGCTCAGCTGGTGGTGGAGGAAATCCGGCCTTATACGGATGTGGTACAAGTAAAGGGGAATCTGGAATATGCCATTTTGTACCAGACGGAAGGGGATGGCTGCAAGCTGGAACGCCTGGAGGGGGCATTACCTTTTGAAGAAACCATACATATGCAGGGAGTATCTGCGGGAGATACGGTAAAGGCGGACTCCGTGGTAGAGGATTTCAGTGTCAGCGTGATTAATTCCAGAAAACTCAGTGTTCAGTCGGTAATTACCATGAATGTGTGCACCAAGGAGCTGGGAAGTGTGGAATTTCCTACGGATATGGCAGGCTTGGAGAATTACGAATATCGTCAGGCAATGAGTGATGTAACCCAGCTGGCACTTTCTAAGAATGATATTTTCCGCATGAAGCAGGAAAAGAAGCTGACAGGAGAATATCCCAATATCCACAACATTTTATGGCAGAGTGGGCGGATTTCGGAACTGGACACCAGACCTATGGCAGATAAGCTGATGATTCAGGGGGAACTGGTGCTTTTTGTGCTTTATGAGTGTGAAGGGGAAAATCATGAGGTTCGCTTTTATGAGTGCATCATTCCTTTCAGCGGAAATCTGGAGTGTATGGGAATGGACAGCGATATGACGGCGGACGTACGGTGGAAAATGGGTTCTTTCCAGTTAAGTGTAAAGCCGGATGAGGACGGCGAAGAGAGAGTACTTCAGCTGGATATGAGTTTGCAGCTGGAAATTAAGGCTTACAAGGAAATGCAGCTTCGTTACATCGGTGATCTGTACAGTGTGAAGTCTCAGGTGACACTGGAGACGGAGAAAAAGAATATTCCCAGACTTTTGGCCAGAGTCACAGGAAAGTACAAGATGACAGAGCAGATGGATACCGGTATTCTGCCGGGGACCATCCTTCAGCTTCTTCACAGCGAAGGAAATGTGCATATAGACAGGGTGGAAAGCGTAGCAGAAGGAACCCTGGTGAGTGGCTCTGTAAGCGTGCAGATTCTGTGTGTGACAGGGGATGATGTGCAGCCCTATGAAATGTTGGAAAAGGTGATTCCCTACAGCTATGTGCTGGAGTGTGGTGACATGGCGGGGATGCCTGTGCCGGAGGTGACTGCGGAACTGGAGAAGCTGGAGGTATCCTTGGCGGATGACGGACAGGTGGCGCTGAAAGCGGTGATATCCTTCTATATGATTGCCTTTGGAAACGAAGAGGTGAATCTGGTAAAGTCCATAACAGAGTCGGAAATCGACAGGGAGGAGCTGATGAGGCTGCCGGGTATGGCCATTTTTGTGGCAGGAAAAGGGGATACCCTGTGGGATATCGGTAAGAAGTATTATATTTCCGTGGATATGCTGCAGCAGATTAATGAGCTGGAGAGCAGGGAGCTGACGGAAGGGCAGAGGCTTCTGGTAGTGAAGCAGGGAATGTAGAAATACGGATAAAAAGAGGGCGACTACATAATGTAATCGCCCTTTAAGTCTTTATTCTTCTGCTTCAGCAGCTTCTTCTACGCCAGCCAGCTCGTCAAATTTCTTCATAACAGCATCGTAGGTCTTCTGAGAGATTTCCGGAAGCTTGCCACCCCAGGTCTCTTCTGCCTGAGCGTAACCCTTCTTAAAGGCTTCTCTCATTTCTTCTACCTTATCCGGATCACCACCGGTAAGTGCTACCGCAAAGTCGATAATACGGTCAGAGGTCTGTTCTACGCCCCAGTAACCGTCCTCAGCGATATCTGCCTGCGCCTGTGCCTTAGTGGCTGCATCTACGGTAAAATCACCGCTTGCAAGGAACTTCCACATAGCATCGTCGGTAGCGGTACCAAAGGTACCTGCCTGCTTGGACATCATATCTGCAATCATCTTCTTAAAGGTTGCCATACGATTCTCTGCATCCTGCTTTAACTGATTTACCAGTGCAGTATTCTGAGTATATGTTTTCTTTGCTTCCTTGGAAACCTCTAAAACAACACCTTTGTCCGAAGCGTTCTCCGTAGCCTTGCCTTCTACTTTTTCCTCCACAGCAGCTTCTTCTTTTGCCTTGGTATCAACCTTAGAATAGGTCTGGTAAGCTGATACGGCCTGATTTGTAATTCCATTTACATTCATAAGCATCCTCCTTGATTGGGTATCCACAGCGGGATATACATGTTAATTGTCTTCGTCCGTGAATGGTGGCAACATTGGCCATCTAATCTTATTATCGGAAAGGATTACAAAAAGATTAAGGGGAAAATCCAATTTTAGGAAGAAAGATATAGCATGATACATTTGACAGATTGTACTAAATTTAGTACAATCTTTGTATACAAAAAACAATCAGATACCATATATGAAGAAGGGGTATGTAATGGATAGGTGTGTAAGAAAGGCTTATGCCAAGATTAATCTTGGGTTGGATGTGGTGAGAAAGCTGGAAAACGGTTACCATGAGGTGCGGATGATTATGCAGACCGTGGGACTTTTTGATGTGCTGACGCTGGAAAAGCGTTCGGCGGGAATTACCGTAAGTACGGACAATGGAGAGCTTCCCACAGATGAGAATAACCTGATTTATAAAGCGGCGAAGCTGATGTTTGAAAAGCATGGAATCACGGACGGTGTGCATATTCATTTAGAGAAGAACATCCCCATTGCAGCAGGCATGGCCGGAGGCAGTACGGATGCAGCAGCTACCTTCATCGGTATCAATGAGCTTTTCGAGCTGGGCGACAGTGAGGAAGATTTAAGGGAACTTGGTGTCAAGGTTGGTGCTGATGTGCCATATTGTATTATGGGGGGTACTGCACTGGCAGAGGGTATCGGTGAGGTGCTGACCAGACTTCCGGCGCCACCGGAGGCCTATCTGGTGGTAGCAAAGCCGGATATCAATGTGTCCACCAAGTTTGTCTACGAGCATATTGACAGTGAGGGTGTGGAGCATCATCCCGATATTGACGGTATGATAGAGGCACTGGAGCAGCAGAATTTGGATGGCATTGTGGCGCGTCTGGAAAATGTACTGGAGGCCGTGACAGTGAAGGCTCATCCGGTGATTACAGAGATTAAAAAGACACTGAATGAAAATGGTGCGATGGGAAGTCTGATGAGCGGAAGCGGCCCTACCGTATTCGGTGTATTTGCTTCAGAAGAGAAAGCACAAAAGGCACTGGAAGCGGTGCAGGAGAAGGGATTTGCAAAGCAGCTGTTTGTCACCGGCTTTGCAGAGGGAGGAATCCATGGGAAGTGATTTTCAGATACAAATGAATGAATTTTTACCGTTGAGAGATGTGGTATTTAACACACTCCGTCAGGCAATTCTGACCGGAGAGTTAAAGCCCGGGGAGAGACTGATGGAGATTCACTTAGCTAACAAGCTGGGCGTCAGCAGAACCCCTATCCGTGAGGCTATCCGCAAGCTGGAGCTGGAGGGTCTGGTGACCATGATTCCCCGCCGTGGCGCAGAGGTGGCCCAGATTACAGAAAAGAGCATGTCCGATGTGCTGGAGGTGCGTCGTGCAGTGGATGCGCTTTGCGTGGAGCTTGCCTGTGAACGTATCAGTGAGGAAGAGCTGGAGGCATTAAAGGCTGCCTGCGACAATTTTGAGGAGGCGGTAAAGAGCGGCGATGTGAAGAAAATCGCTCAGGCGGATGTGGCACTTCATGATATCATCGTGCGGGCGACCGGCAATAAGAGGCTTGTGCAGCTGGTAAAGACCCTTTCTGAGCAGATGTACCGCTATCGTTTTGAATACATCAAGGATGTAAGCCAGCATGATAGTCTGGTGGAGGAGCATCGTATTATCTACGAGAGTATTTTAAAAAAGGATAAACAGACGGCCAGTGAGGCAGCCAAGCTTCATATTGATAATCAGGAGAAAACCATTATCAAACAGATTCGTCTGGAAAAAGAAAAGAGATAAATTTGATTAAGGCTTACGTTTTATGTCCATACTCCTGACATAGAAACGGAGGAATGAAGATGAAACGTGGTATTTGTTGTTTACTTGTTGCACTAGGCTGGTGGAGTATCTGGTATCCCCAGATTGCCCTTCCCGGGGAAGCGGTACAGATTGTGGATGAGTACGGTACTGTACAAGACCCGGCAGAAGTGTTAGAATGCGACAGTGAGGAGATTCCTTATGAGCTTTTAAAGCTGATGAGTGAGGAAGAGGTGCAGGTCCGCTTTAAATTGGTGGAGCTGATTCAGCAATATATGGAAAAGGTTGGGAATAGGAATGGCAGTTGTGGATAAATATGCACCTATTGGTGTATTTGATTCCGGCATCGGCGGGCTGACGGTGGCCCGGGAGATTATGCGACAAATCCCTAATGAGAAAATTATATATTTTGGTGACACCGCACGTACTCCCTATGGCTCAAAATCCAAGGAGACGGTGACCAGATTTTCCAGACAAATTGTGCGCTTTTTGCAGACCCATGATGTAAAGGCCATCGTGGTTGCCTGTAATACGGCAAGTGCCTATGCTTTAGAAGAACTGGAGAAGGAGATAGACATCCCCATTATCGGTGTGGTGAAGCCGGGTACCAAGGCAGCACTAAATGCTACCAAGAATGGGAAAATCGGTGTAATTGCTACGGCAGCTACCATAGGCAGCCAGATTTACACCAAGTACATAAAGGAAAATCAGGAGGAGGATATCGTTTACGGTAAGGCCTGTCCCCTGTTTGTACCCCTGATTGAGGAAGGACTCTGGGAGGATCCGGTGACGGATGAGATTGCCAGGAGATATCTGACGGAGCTGATTGATTTGGATATTGATACTCTGATTTTGGGCTGTACCCATTATCCCCTGATTCGTAAGGCACTGGGGCGCATTATGGGGCCGGAGGTGACACTGGTAAACCCTGCTTATGAGACGGCTATTGAGCTTAAGGAGCTTCTGGGAGAAAAAGGACTTTTAAATGATAAGGCTCCTACTTTGGGAGAGAATCAGTATCGCTTTTATGTAAGTGATATGGCGGATAAATTTAAGGTATTTGCCAATTCCATTATCAAATATGGCATTTTGTCCGCGAAGACAGTGAATATAGAGGATTATTAGGAATGACAAAGGATGTAAAGATTATTGTGCTGGGTCACCATGATAACGGTGACGGGGATGCGGGGACCATCCGTACCACCTCCGTGGGACAGTATTTTGAAAAGGGTGACAGCAGATATCTCATCTACGACGAGGAGATGGAAGGTTTTGACAAACCGGTACACAACCGCATTAAATACAAAGAAGGCTATGTGGAGCTGGTGAAGAGTGGTCTTGTAAGCTCCCGCATGGTATTTGAACAGGGCAAGACCATTATGACGAATTACAACAGTCCCTACGGAGAGCTTCTCATGGGCGTTAATACCAAATCCATACACATTACACAGTGGCAGGATATGATTCGCATTGAGGTGGACTATTCCCTGGAAGTGGATGAGAAAGAGATGAGTAAAAGCAAAATAACCATAAAAATAAAACCGGCTGTGTAAGCCGGTTTTATTAATGTACAGTACTTATTTCACTGGTTTTGCGCCTGCTTTTTCCTGAGCTTTTTCCACAAGCTGTGCAAATTTGCTCTTTTTCTTGGCCGGAGCTGCTTCCTTCTTGCCGTGTAAGCCTCTAACGTCCAATACGTAGATACCGCTTACAACTGCCTTCACTTCCTTCTTTACAGGAACGGAATCGAAGATTTTCTCATCGCAGATGAGGGACATAATCTGAGGACCGATTTTTGCTTTGATAATCGGCATCTTAGAACCTCTCATAAGCTTTGGAGTCTGGTCGATAACCATCTGTGGAAGCCCGGAATCTTTGATTTTCATGCGCTTTTTATCGATAATCAGCATGGATACGGTCTGCTTATTTGCATTTAGCATCTCCTGCTGCTCTGCCTGTCTCTTCTGTGCTTTCTTTCCTACGAAATAAAGCGCAACAACGCCGGCAATTAATACGACTAAAATAACCAAAAGTACAATTTGACCAGTTGTCACGTGCATACCTCCTAAAATAAACTGGTAATATTCTAACATTCTTTTTAACTTTAAGCAACTCAATTTGCTAAAAACCTTGTTAAAATCTAGGATTTATGTTATCATCACATTTATATTTGCAGTTGCAAAATGGAGGATATTATGAAAAAGAGATTATTGACTTTAGTGGCAGGTGCCCTGGCATTGATGCTGGTGGGCTGTGGCGGCTCTGATACTACCGTTTTAAATGACATGAAGGTAGAAAAGTATGTGACCCTTGGCGAGTATAAGGGTGTGGAAGTAAATGTGGCAGCGGCTACCGTATCTGAGGCAGAGCAGGCGGAGTTTGTTGCGTATGTTTACAACAATTATGTAACCGCAGAGAACGGTGCAGTGTATGACCGTGCAGCGGAGGATGGAGATACCGTAAATATTGATTATGTGGGTAAGAAGGACGGTGTAGCCTTTGATGGCGGTACTGCTTCAGGACAGAGTCTGACTCTTGGTTCAAACAGCTATATTGATGGTTTTGAAGAGGGTCTTGTAGGTGTGAAGCCCGGTGAGACCGTGGATCTTAACTTGACTTTCCCCGAGAACTATGGAGCAGCTGATTTGGCGGGACAGGCAGTAGTATTTACCGTAACCGTGAATTATATCATGCCTACTGCGGCAGAATATAGCGACGAGGTGGTTGCAGGCTTTGGCGTAGCAGAGTATACCAATATGGCAGAATTAAATCAGTATGCTAACGATTATCTGATGGAAAATGCCAATTATAACCGTGATATCGAGATTGAAAATGCCCTTGTAGAGGCAGTTGTAGATGGCGCCACCTTTAAGGAAATCCCGGAGACCATGGTTCAGAAGTATTCCGACCAGATGACTAGAAGTATTGAGAGCGTAGCGGCGCAGTATGGTGTGGATGCGGACACTTATCTGATGTATTTTTATCAGACAGACCTTGCGACCTATGTAAGCGAGAATGCGGAAACTTCTGCAAAGCAGGGAATGGTGTTCCAGGCCATTGCTAATGCAGAGGGACTTGGCGTATCGGATGCAGAGCTGGATGAACAGCTGCAGACCTATGCAACAGGTGCAGGTTATACAACCGTAGAGGAGTTCCTGGGAGAAGAACCTAAGGAGAACTTCCGTGAGTTTCTTATGTTTGAAAATGTATTACAGTTTTTAAAAGATAACGCTGTAATTGCAGAATAAAAGATTTTAAAAGGAGGAAAAGGAAATGCTGGATTTAACAGACATTAAAGACCTGTTCAGAAGCCCCGCAGAGTATGTGGGAAAAGAAATTACTGTAGGAGGTTGGGTTCGAAATAACCGTGATTCTAAGAATTTCGGCTTCTTGGTTATCAATGACGGTACTTTCTTTGAGCCGCTGCAGGTAGTATACGGTGATCAGCTGGCGAACTTCGGAGAAATCTGCAAGATTAATGTAGGTGCAGCGTTAATTATCAAGGGGACCATCGTGGAGACCCCTCAGGCAAAGCAGCCGTTTGAGATGCAGGCTACAGAGATTATGGTGGAGGGTCCTTCTACTGCGGATTATCCTTTGCAGAAGAAGCGTCACACCTTTGAATATCTGAGAACCATTTCTCATTTACGTCCCAGAACCAACACCTTCCAGGCAGTGTTCCGTGTACGTTCCCTGATTGCATATGCAATCCACACCTTCTTCATGGAGAGAGGCTTTGTATATGTGCACACCCCAATCATCACCGGTAGTGACTGTGAGGGTGCAGGTGAGATGTTCCAGGTAACCACCATGGATTTAAACAACCTTCCTAAGAATGAGGATGGCACTGTGGATTACAGCCAGGACTTCTTCGGAAAGGCAACCAACCTTACTGTGTCCGGACAGCTGAACGTAGAAACCTATGCATTTGCATTTAAGAATGTATATACCTTCGGACCTACCTTCCGTGCAGAGAATTCTAACACCACCAGACATGCGGCAGAGTTCTGGATGATTGAGCCGGAGATGGCATTTGCAGATTTGAACGACGATATGATTTTAGCAGAGAGTATGTTAAAGTACGTTATCCGCTACGTTTTAGAGAACGCTCCGGAGGAGATGAACTTCTTCAACCAGTTTGTGGATAAGGGCTTAATCGAAAGATTGAACCATGTAGTAAACTCTGACTTTGGTCATGTAACCTACACCGAAGCAATCGAAATCTTAGAGAAGCACAACGATGAATTCGATTACAAGGTATTCTGGGGCTGTGATTTACAGACCGAGCATGAGAGATTCTTAACCGAGCAGGAATTCAAGCGCCCTGTATTCGTAACCGATTATCCAAAGGAAATCAAGGCATTCTACATGAAGCTGAATGACGACGGAAAGACCGTTGCAGCGATGGACTGCTTAGTACCGGGTATCGGTGAAATCATCGGCGGAAGCCAGAGAGAGGACAAGCTTGAGGTATTAGAGCAGAGAATGGAGGAGCTTGGTCTGAACAAGGAAGACTATGACTTCTACCTTGACCTTCGTAAGTATGGCTCTGTTCGTCATGCAGGCTTTGGCCTTGGCTTTGAGAGATGCGTTATGTACCTTACCGGTATGGGTAATATCCGTGACGTGCTTCCATTCCCAAGAACGGTTAATAATTGTGAGTTATAATTTGGAAAAAATTGGCTGCCACATTTGTTGTGGCAGCTACTTTTTTTTAGTGCAGGTTTATGATATCATTTGTATTATGAGAAGATTTTGTTTGAAATTAGTGAATTGCATATTGATATTGTCGATTCTGGGCAGCAGCCTGACGGTACATGCCACCAGTATTTCCGGCATTAAGGATAAGATTAATAACAAAAAGGAAGAGATAGAGACCAACCAGAACCATCTCAGTGATATCAATGACCAGATGGAAGGCTATGAAGGAGAGCTGGACGTACTGGCAGAGCAGATGGATGATTTGAATGCGGAGATTATCAATATCCTTGCCAGCATTGGCGTGCTGGAAGAGGAGATTGCCCAGAAGGAGCTGGATATTGCAGATGCTCAGGCGGAGTACGACGCAGCGGTAGAGACCCAGAAAACTCAGGAAGAGGCTATGACCAGCCAGGTGCGGCTGATGTATATGAAGGGAAGTAATTCTCTCCTCAGTCTTTTATTGGAGAATTTCAGCTTTGGTAAGCTGCTCAATCGTCTGGATTATGCAGAAGCGGTAATGGCCTATAATAACCAGATGCTGGAGGATTACATAGCCACCAAGGAGCTGGTGCTGGAGCTGTGGAACACTTTGGAAACGGAGAAGGCCTCTTTGGAGGCAGATAAAACGGCGTTACAGGAGCAGAAGGATTATTGTGATACCCTTTTAACGGATTTAAAATCCAAATCGGACAATTACGAAGCCTTGTACGCTAAGGCTCAGGCGGAAGCTGCGGCGGTAAAGAAGGAAATCCAGAAGGAGCAGAAGGAATTAAAGAAGCTGCAACAGGATTTGGCCAATGCAGAAGCAGAAGAGGCCCGGAAGAATCTGCTCAATAAAGAGTATGCGGCAACGGATTATACCAAGATTATCGACAATGCCAGTGGTAGTGACATCGGTAAGAAGATTGCCAAGTATGCCTGCCAGTACATCGGTAATCCCTATGTCTATGGCGGCACCAGTCTGACCAAGGGTGCGGACTGCTCCGGCTTTACCTATCGTGTGTATAAGGATTTTGGATATACCTTGGATCGTACTTCCTACGCTCAGCGAAGTAATGGCAAGGAGGTGGCCTATAAGGACGCCCAGCCAGGTGATTTGATTTGCTATAGCGGTCATATAGGCATTTATATTGGTGGCGGTTACATTGTACATGCCAGCAACAGCAAGCCCTATCCCAGAGGCGGTATTAAAGTAAATAAAGCGACCTATCGTACTATTTTATCGGTGCGGAGGATTGTGAAGTAGGAGAAATGAAGGAAAACGGATTTTAAAAAGGCAAGTTTGAAAGCGATAAATGGATGAATAATGAAAGAGAAGATGATAGAAGAATTATTAGCGAAGCTAATGCGAGAATGTGGCTTAGGCGAAATCATTGCTGATGTTGAATCGGTCTCCGGTGGTCTTATGCATCGGATGTACAAGGTGACTACCGATAGCGGGATATATGCCGTGAAGCATTTGAATGCAGAGATAATGAAAAGACCGGATGCACACGAGAATTTTGCAAGAGCAGAAAAAATAGAGGGGATGCTTGAGAAAAGTGATATTCCCATTGTGCCGGCTATGGTTATTGGTGGCAGAAAGATGCAAAAAATACAGGACCAGTTTTTCTATGTGTTTAAGTGGCAAGAAGGGCGGATTGCCAATTGGAACAATATTTCTAAGGAGCAGTGCTATCAAGCCGGGAATATTCTCGGAAGAATTCATGCAATGGAGCCAAAGAACGTGGAACGGCAGAGTCCGGAGCTAAGTCAGATAGATTGGCATGGCTATGTGCTGAAAGCAAAAGGGGAAGATGCAGAGATTGCATCTTTGTTGGAAGAGAAGGAAGAACTTTTGCTCTATGTTGAAAAGGAATTAAACAGGGCGAGGGCTTCTTTGCCGGCCATGCTATGCATATCCAATGAGGATATGGACCCCAAGAACATTATGTGGGATAAGGGAAATCCCTGGGTAATTGATTTGGAATGCTTAGATTATGGAAATCCTGTATCTCACGCTATGCAGCTGGCATTACAATGGGCCGGAATCGTTACCTGTGAGCTGGATATTGATAAGATGGTTGCATTCTTTGACGGTTACTTGGAGGCATACGATAATTGTTTTCGGGGCTACGGTGATATTGTAGGTGTGGCATATACTTGGGTTGAGTGGCTGGAGTACAATGTTCAGAGAGCGTTGGGAAATTGTGTTGATGAAGCGGAGAGAAAATTGGGGATTTCCGAGGTGAGAAATACCATTAATCGAATTGCGTATATTCACCAGATGGAGCCGCAGATTAAGGATGCATTGAATACACGGTTAAGTAAAGCGGATGTATCTCATTATGATAATCACGATGACCGAATCTGTTACTATGAGCTGTTGCTTGGAAGAGAGCTTTCTGATGTGTCTGGTTATGGCCTTCCGGCCGGGTATAAATTCGTGCCATATTCCGATGGAGATAGGGACAGCTGGATTGCTATCGAGATGTCGGCAAAAGAATTTACAAGTTATGAGCAAGGTTTGGAAGCATGGAACCGTTATTATGCAAACAGTGTGGATATTCTTCCACAGCGAATGTTTTTTATTGAGAACGATAAGGGAGAAAAGATTGCCACTGCTACAGCCTTTTATGATATTTATGGCAGAGATACCTCCGGTGCCGGTTGGCTTCATTGGGTAGCGGTGAAAAGGGAATATCAAGGAAAGGGGCTTTCGAAACCGTTGATCACGCATGTCCTGAACATTATGAAGGAATTGGGATATACACATGCGAAGATTCCCACACAGACCAATACTTGGCTGGCTTGTAAGGTGTATTTGGAACTGGGGTTTTTGCCGGTGAAAGAAAATTTGGAGCACAGTTATGAAGGCTGGAGAATTATAGAAGCTTTAACCGGTCATCATGTGATTGGACAGATATAAGAATACATATGTTTCCCTTGGGTTCAACAAAAAAAGTACTATCCAAGCTACCACCACGAATACAATGTAAAACGAATTTGTGGGGGACTTTTGTTCAAGTTGTGACAAAACAGAACGGTCAAAAGGAAAGGTTGTGTGGGTAGTTGAATAGGGAAAAGTAAGAGCACTCTCAGGTGGAAATCTGAGGGTGTTTTGTGTTTTGAATACTAGACATCGATAGTGCAGTATGCTATAATTTCTTTCAGTTAGAAAACTACATATTTATAAAACGATTATGAGGTTGAGAACAGAGTGATTATTCGTAAATAATATCCTACTAACAAGTGCATAGAATCATCAATACTGTATTCCTGAGTGATTAAAGTTTACTCAGTATCGGGATGGTTCTGTTTTTATGCATTTATGATAGTGGGATTTTTTATTGCGTGGGGATTCTCAGGCTCATTTTTTGTTGCCAAAATTTAT
>JAFTXD010000106.1 GCA_017461775.1 Lachnospiraceae bacterium | reverse complement strand
CGCACCCTTCCCAGCGGAAGTTACGATGAAACTTTCCGATGCGTATCTTGAAAAGACAGACGCCCCTAGGTTAGAATTAGTTGTGAAAGTAATCAATATTAATCTGCCGGTAAACCATGAGCTTTTAAAGCAGTGCAGGCCGCTGTATGAGTATTCCTGGTTCATACAGAAAATCAAGGAGTATCTGGCACAGGGGAATGGTCGGGATGAAGCAATCACCAAGACCATTTTGGACTGCGAAAAGGAAGGCATTATGGTGGACTTTGTGCGGGAGCATGGATCGGAGGCTGTGAATATGATATTTACTCAGTTTAATATGGAAGATGCTTTGGAAGTACGGTATGAAGAAGGGTTTGAGGATGGTGAAGAGAAAGGCAGACGGATTGTTTTGATACAGAAAGTTTATCGTAAGCTACAGAAGGGAAAAGCGCCTTCTGTCATTGCCGAGGAACTGGAAGAAGAGCCGGAAGTAATAGAGAAAATCTGTAAAGCAGTGGAGAACTGCGGTATGGATGGTGATATGGATAAAATCTACGAAGAGTGGAAGCAGCTTCCGTAGCAGAAAATAAATCCTCTTTAATTTCAAGAGAAGATATGCGATAATGGTCTGTATGTAAGTACAGACCTTTTTTTAATTCAGGAGGAATGACATGAATATCGTAGTTTTGGAAAGACACAGTGCAGGCACGGATATTAACGTGGATTATTCTGCACTTGGAGAATGCACATATTATCGTAACACTTCCACCAAGGAGGAGGTAATAGAGCGAGTGAAGGATGCGGATGTTATCGTAGCCAATAAATCGCCACTGAACGAGGAGACCTTGAAGGATGCGCTGGGTGTAAAGCTGATTTGTGAGCTGGCAACCGGCTTTGACAATGTGGATTTGGCCTACTGTACCAGCCGTGGTATCAAGGTGGCAAATGTAAGGGATTATTGTACCGATATGGTGGCACAGCACACCTTTGCCTTGGCGCTGGCCCTTTCGGAGAAACTGGCGCATTATGACAATTATGTCAAGTCCGGTGAATATAGTGCTCAGGACAGATTTTCCAACTTTGATCTTCCTTTTTACGAGCTATCCGGTAAAACCTGGGGAATCGTGGGCATGGGAAATATCGGAAAGAAGGTAGCGCAGATTGCCACTGCCTTTGGATGTAAGGTGATTTTCCATTCCGTAACCGGAAAGAGTACCGTCACGGAGTACCCACAGGTGGATAAGGATACCTTGCTGGCGGAAAGTGACTTTTTGTCCCTTCATTGTCCTCTTAGCGACTTAAGCCGCAATTTTATCGACAAGAATGCTCTGCGCAAAATGAAAAATACCGCGGTGCTGGTGAATGTAGCCCGTGGCGCCGTGGTGAATAATATCGACTTATATGAGGCACTTATTTCCGGAGAAATTGCGGCAGCCGGACTGGATGTGGTGGAAAAAGAACCCTTGCAATTATCCAATCCTTTAAGTACACTAAAGGACGGCAATAAATTAATTATCACTCCTCACCTGGCTTGGGCTAGTGTGGAGGCCCGCACCAGATGCGTGGAAGAGGTAGGGCGCAATATCGCTGCTTTCCAGAGAGGCGAGAGCAGGAATATCGTAAATGGATAACTATTCAGAGCTATGCAAATTTATGAAAAAAAGGGACTTGCAAGCTTGCTTGTGAGGGCCTTTTTTCATAAATTTATATGGCGAGAAGCCATTCATGAGCAAAAGGAAAGCCTCGTAGAGGCGGTTTTGCGAATGGGCTCTGAATAGTTTCGAAAACATATAAAAGAAAGGTTTGGATATGACAGAGAAAATAAAAGCATTATTTATTAAATATGAGGAAATCATCGTGTATTTAATCGTAGGCGTGTTAAATACCATTGTTTCCTGGGGTGCCTGCTTTGTGGCAGAGCTGTTTTTAAATCCGGACATCAGCTGGCAAAATGACATCATAAATGTAATCGGCTGGGTGGCCGGAGTAGTATTTGGCTACTTTGCCAACCGTAAATGGGTATTTAAGAGTACCAATCCGGAGATTTTAAAGGAGTTTACTTCCTTTGCCGGTGGACGAATCACCACGGGTATTATGGATATCGTAATCATGCGTGTGACTGTAAACGTAATGCATATGGATTACTGGATTGCCAAAATCTTCATTTCCTCCGTACTGGTTATGATTTCCAACTATGTACTGAGCAAGTTGTTTGTATTTAAAAAGAAAGATAAATAGGGACTTGTGGAAAAACACATCGCTTCGGCGGTGTGTTTTTTTGTTTGTAGGCAGATGGGGAACCGGAGGTGGGACTGGCAAGATATATGACATGAAAAAATGCATATGAAGAGATTTTAGTACTTCTTAGGTTTTTGCTTCGTTTTCAGCGGAATGTGGGCATGGACGCCCACATTAGGATGCACTGCGCACGGACGCGCATTGCATCCGACGCGTCGCTTATCGATACACTTTATGCAAAAATCTTAGAAGTACTTAAATCTCGGAGTCTGCACTCCAAAGCACCATATATTCCGCCGGCCCCGGTTCCCTTCTCTAACGGCCATGCATATTTCACAGAATGAACACAATTTCCCCATTTTTTGAACACATTTCTATGGCAGAATCAGTAGGTGAAAAAGAATTTATTCAGGGAGGGTCCATATGATTGAAGTAAGTGGTTTGACAAAAAAATATGGAAATCACAAGGCTGTAGACAATCTTTCCTTCAAGGTGGAAGAGGGACAAATCTACGGCTTTTTAGGGCCGAACGGAGCTGGTAAGAGTACTACCATGAATATCATTACAGGATATTTGGCAGCCAGCGAAGGAACGGTGCTGATTGATGGTCATGATGTATTAAAGGAACCGGAGGAGGCAAAGAAATGTATCGGTTATCTGCCGGAGCTGCCGCCCCTTTATATGGAGATGACGGTAATGGAGTATCTGCAATTTGTGGCAGAGCTGAAGAAGGTGGAAAAGGCAGTCCGCAAGGAACAGATTGCCGAGATTATGGAGATGACCGGTATTACAGATATGAAGATGCGTCTGATTCGTAATCTGTCCAAGGGTTATAAGCAGAGAGTGGGTCTGGCCCAGGCCATTATCGGGTATCCCAAGGTAATTATCTTGGATGAGCCCAGTGTAGGCTTGGATCCCAAGCAGATTATTGAGATGCGTGAGCTGATTAAAAAGCTGGCGGAGAAGCATACCGTTATTTTGAGTTCACATATTCTGTCCGAGGTGAGCGCAGTGTGCGACCATATTATGATTATCTCCAAGGGTAAGCTGGTGGCAAGTGAGACTACTGAGAATCTGACCAAGCTGATGAGCGGCGGTGACCAGCTTTCTCTCACCATTAAAGGTGATGAAAATGAGATTAAGGGCGCACTGGTGCCCATAGAGGGCGTATCTGCTGTGGAGACCGCTGAGGTGCGCGGTGAAGAAGTGGATGTAACAGTGACTGTGGAGAAAGGCGCAGATATCCGCGAAGCGGTATTCTTCAAGCTTGCTGAGAAGAAGATGCCTATTTTATCCATGAATCTGTCACAGAAATCCTTAGAGGATATCTTCCTTGAGCTGACCGGAGAAGGTGCTGCCGGCACAGAGGAAGTAAAGTTTGAAGAAGCAGTAGAGGAGGAAGAGGACAATGTCGGCAATTTATAAGAGAGAGTTAAAATCCTATTTTCACTCCTTTATCGGACTTTTGTTTATTGGAGTAAGTTTATTTTTTGTAGGCTTATATTTTACGGTTTACAATGTAACCTATGGTTCCCCGTATTTTTCCTACGCGGTTTCTTCGGTAATTTTTGTGTTTTTGATTTCCGTGCCCGTACTTACCATGCGTATCCTGGCAGAGGAGCGGCATAATAAAACCGACCAGCTGATTCTGACGGCGCCGGTTTCCGTAGGAAAAATTGTACTTGGAAAGTATCTTGCGTTACTGACCATTTTTGCCATTCCTACAGTGATTATTTCAGTATATCCGTTGATTTTAAGCAGCTATGGTTCCGTACCGCTTACGGAAGCATATCTTGCGATTTTGGGATATTTCCTGTATGGTGCAGCCTGCCTTGCCATCGGTGTGCTGGTGTCTGCATTGACCGAGAGCCAGGTGATTGCAGCGGTGCTTACCTTTGGTGTGCTTTTCCTGGGATATATGATGTCTTCTATTTGCAGCTTGATTTCCTCTACGGGAAATGCACTTACCAGGATTTTAGGACTGTATGATATGTCCACACCTTTTTCCATGCTGCTGAATGGTACGCTGGATATGGCTTCGGTGGTGTACTTTATTTCCCTGATTGCCATTGCACTGTTCCTTGCCACACAGGTCATTCAGAAGAGACGCTACAGCGTATCGGTGAAGCATTTCAGTCTGGGAGCCTATAGTACCGTGACCATCGCTATTTTTGCAGTGGTAGTGGTATTTGTGAATTTGATTGTAGGACAGCTTCCTGCAAGTATTACCTCCATTGATGTGACCAGTAACAAATTATATTCCATCACCGCCCAGACCAAGGAATTTTTGGATACACTTAAGGAGGATATCACCCTCTACGTGCTGGTGAATGAAGATGAGCAGGATATGACCTTGGCGCAGACGCTGGAGAGATATGATGATTACAGCGACCGTGTAACCGTAAGCTATGTGGACCCGGTACTGAATCCTAAATTTGCCAGCCAGTACACGGACAGCTCTGTGTATAGTAACAGTGTTATCGTGGTGGGAGAACAGAGAAGTAAGGTGGTAAGCTATGCGGATATTTATGAATCCAGCTATGATTATACCACCTACCAGTCCACTACCACCGGTTATGACGGCGAAGGCCAGATTACCAGTGCTATGGCATATGTAGTCAGTGAGGATGTACCCAAGGTGTATCTGACAACCGGCCATGGGGAAGGTTCTTTCTCCTATACCGTAAACGGTTATCTGGAAAAGGGGAATATTGAGACCGCAGAGCTGAATCTGATGGATGTGGACGCAGTGCCCGAGGATGCAGCATGTCTGGTTATCTATGCTCCTCAGAATGATTTCAGCACCGATGACAGGGATAAAGTCATCGCTTATTTGGAACAGGGCGGAAATGTGATTTTCATTGGTGGAGGCACGGAAACTCCTCTTACCAACTGTGAAGAAATTCTTGCATATATGGATATCACCATGACCGACGGTTTTGTAGTAGAGGGCAGTGCGGACCATTATTATTCCGTACCGTTCTATCTCCTGCCGGAGGTGGAGGTTCATTCCTATACCAGCGGAATTTACGGCAGCTATTATGTATTTGCACCTTACGCAAACGGTCTGGTAGTACCGGAAAGTACGGATACCATCGCCTATGAAAATATTTTGACTACCTCCGAAGCTTCCTATATAAAATCCTACACTAGCGAATCCTATGAAAAGGAGGAGGGCGACGCAGAGGGACCCTTTGCCATCGGTGTAGAAGCAGTAAAGACTCTGGAGGAGACCGATGCAACCTTAGTTGCATTTTCCTGCAGCCAGCTTTTTACGGATAGTGCAAGCCAGATGGTAGGCGGCTCCAATCAGCAGCTTCTGATAAATATGCTCAGCAGCTTTGGAGGACATGAAGTAAATGTGTCCATTCCGGTGAAGAGCTTTGAGGTATCCTATCTGACCTTAAGTCAGTCCGATATCGTCCTTCTGACATTGGTAACCACCATTTTGCTTCCGGTGGCATGCCTGATTCTTGGCTTTGTCATCTGGTTTAAGCGTAGAAGAAAGTAGGTGGCTTATGAAGAAACAGAAAAAACAATTGGTGTGGATGGTTATATTGCTAATTGTACTGGTGGGCGGATATTTCGGTCTTGTGAAGTACAATGAGTGGAGTGAACAGAAGGAGCAGGACGCGGCCCAGAGCGATGTAATCTACGTGACGCAGCTGGAGGCAGACAGCATCCAGAAAATCAGCTATGACTATGAGGGCGAGACCATCTCTCTGGTGAAGGATGGGGAGACCTGGGTGTATGAGGGAGATACCTCTCTTGCCATCGTGCAGAGCACCGTAGAGACCATGGCAAAGCGCATGGCGGAAATTCAGGCGGAGCTGTCCATCCCGAATGTGACGGATATGGAGCAGTACGGCCTGGGCGAAGGTGCCAGAAAGGTGACCTTCTCTACCGCAGATACTACCTATTCTTTCCGGATTGGTGATTATAACAGCACCTCCTTCGTATACTACTGGGGCGCAGAGGGCGACAGCATCGTGTATGTGGTAGGTGGCGAGAATGTGACCTGCTTTGCCCACGGATTGGAAGATTTGCTAGAGGAAGTAGAAGAGAGCGCAGAGGAAAGTAGTACAGCAGAATAAATAGCAGGACTCATCACTTGGTGGTGGGTCCTTTTTTAAAAATGAAAAATTCGGTATATCGTGCGTAAATAGTTGGAGTATCGAAGAATAAGAGGAGAGGAGGGCGTATATCAGAAAAAAGTCTAGTTACGCCCTGTTTTCCTCTGGAACTTGATGTTCTGTTGCGGTTTTGGTAGCTTTTTATGGTGTGGGTGTGCTGTATTTTGGGATGGAAGACAAATCACGCCCCTGTAAGGTTGTTGAAGTGGGGCGTGGTTTATAGGAGTCATAGATTTACCGCACAGGCAGGTTGAAAAATGTACTTGAAAAGGGGACTTCTAGGGGAAAATGGAAGGAAAACGGGGCGTGGAGGAGGAAGAAATTCTCTATACGCCCCAAGGGGGAGTGGCTGGACTTATGCAGCATATGTGAGGGAACTTCTTAAAGGAAATAATGCTTCACCAGGCTCTCTACCAGCTCGGGATCCAGAGGATGGTTCTTGGTTTCGAAGGTGGTGATAAGTTGGACGGATGGGATGATTCCATGATGAATGTAACTATTCAATTTGAATTGTGTCTTTTGCAGATATTCCGGCTCGTCCATACGGCCGAAGTGTTCCCAGTAGAACAATTTGCCGGTTATGGGATGCATGATGGTGAAGTCAGGATATATGGTGATTTCGCCCAATTGTAGAGCGCATTCATAGCGGAAAGGAATCTTATTTTGATACAGAACCATGTCTATCAGAGTTTCGGACTTGGATCGAACCAGATTTCCGGAGATGGTTTTGTGTATCAGATGCTCTGGGTAAAGGGGATTCTTAGGGTAGGCGGTATTCGCCCAGACTGCAATCTCATCCGAAGAGAGAAAGTAAGGTTCTAAAAGTTTTTGGTACTCGGGGTGCTTAAGAAGCTGTCCGGAAGGGGACGGAGATGTGTCATGATGACGAAGATAAAAGTCGATGGCTTGTTTTTCTCGTTCCAATTCTTGCAATTGTAATGTGAGGTATTTCTTGAGAGCCATCTGCTCAGCCAGGAGGTGGTCTTTCTTGGGAATGTAGGTCTGTTTCCCATGGTCGGTGTGAAACCATTTGTACCTTCCACTATTGCGGGAACAAAAGAAATCTCCGGGAGGAAGGTGGGTCAGTTGCTTTTTCAGTGAGTGAATCTTAGTGTCCAGCTCTGTACTTTTGGTAAGTATAGTGTCATAAAGCATGTAGTTACTCCTTTCAGTTTATAGTAAGTTAATTATATAGGATGGTTAGATGTTCGTCAAGAAAAGAATTACAAGAATAGACCAGTCGTCTAATGGGCGGGGATATCTTGAGGAACTAAGGCGCGGGGGCGTAGGTGAAAAAATGTATTGCCCACGCCCTGTTTTTCATGGGAGAAGCTGTGAATCCGGGACATTTTAGGTCTTTTGGAAAGTGGAATGTGCTGTATATGATACGGTAAGTCATTTCACGCCCCGGTAAAGTGGGTTGAGCAGGGTGTGGGAAAGGGAATGATGCAGATACAGCACAATAAGTCCGGTGTGGAGCTTCCTGGAGGGGATTTGAGCAGGAAAATGGGGCGTAGAGGGAGAGAAAATTGATATACGCACCAGAGCCGGCTTAAAGCCCAGTAAATTGCAAGTCTAAAACTAAATTTAGGGAAGATAGGCAATAAAATCCCGTTCAAATCTCCTTGAAAAGTTCTTTGTAGAACCTTATGGGTATGCTATACTTTAAGAAAATGTGTAATCAAGGAGGAGTCTATGAAGCCGGATATTACATGGTTGGACAACCCGGAGGTGTTTCGGGTAGGGCAGCTGCCCGCGCATAGTGACCACAGTTATACGCTGGAAGGAAAAGAAGCGGCGCTGTGCTTAAATGGACAGTGGGATTTCGCGTACAGTAGGTGTGCTGCAGAGAGGCCCGTAGAATTTTATAAGGAAGATTTTGACCGCAGTCAGTGGGACAAGATTATGGTACCGGGGCATATTGAGCTGGCCGGGTATGATAAGGTGCATTATATCAATGTGATGTACCCCTGGGAGGGAATGTACTACCGCAGACCTGCCGGCTTTGGGGAGGAGAAGTATGCCAAGGGGCAGTTCAGTGAGGCGGATTATAATCCTGTGGGAAGCTATGTGACCAAGTTTGATTTGCCGGAGCACTTTGAAGGAAAGCGGGTGTGCATTTCCTTTGAAGGTGTGGAACAGGCCATGTATTTGTGGATAAATGGGCAGTTTGTGGGCTATGCGGAGGATAGCTTTACCCCATCCGAGTTCGACCTGACACCATATATCCGTAAGGAGGGAAATCTTCTGGCGGTGGAGGTGCATAAGAGAAGCACCGCTGCCTATCTGGAGGATCAGGATTTCTTCCGGTTTTTCGGTATCTTCCGTGACGTGAAGCTCTATGCCAAGGGCGACGTGCATGTGGAGGATTTGTGGGTAAAGCCGGTGCTGCATGAGGGCAATACGTCCGGCTCCTTGACAGTGGAGGTAAAACTGTCCGGAGATCTGGAGGAGGCTACGTTGGAGTATGTGTTAAAGGACAAAGATGGCACCGTAAAGCTGTCAGGTGTAGAGAAGTGTAGGGAAGCTTTCACTCTTGCACCGGGAGAAACCATGGAAGTGATCCCTTGGGATAATCACAATCCCTATCTGTACGATTTGGAGCTTGTCCTGAAAAATAAAGAGGGAAAAGAACTGGAGTGCATCCATCAATCCGTAGGCTTCCGCCGGATGGAAATCATAAATAAAGTAATGCTCCTGAACGGGCAGCGTCTAAAAATTGTGGGTGTGAACCGTCACGAGTGGAATTGTAGAACCGGTCGCTGTATTACCTTGGATGATATGAAGTGGGACATGGAGCTGTTTAAAGAGAATAATATTAATGCAGTTCGTACCTGCCACTATCCGGACCAGATTGCCTGGTACGGACTTTGCGATGAAAATGGCATTTACTGCATGTCGGAGACTAATTTAGAGTCCCATGGTTCCTGGGGAAAATACGCCTGTCTGGATGCTTCCTGGAATGTGCCGGGAGATTTTCCACAGTGGAAAGAGGTAGTGCTGGACAGAGCCCGCACCAATTTTGAAACCTTTAAGAATCATCCCTCCGTGCTGTTCTGGTCCTTGGGAAATGAGTCGTATGCAGGAGAGAATCTGGCGGCAATGAATGCCTATTTCAAGGAAACAGACCCTTCCAGACTGGTGCATTACGAGGGTGTGGCAGTGAACCGTGCTTATGAGGATAGGATTTCGGATATGGAAAGCCGCATGTATGCAGAGCCCTGGGAAATTGAAGAGTATCTTAGCAATAACCCAAAGAAGCCCTACATTCTCTGCGAATACATGCATGATATGGGCAATTCCATCGGTGGCATGAAGTCCTATATGGATTTATTTGATAAGTATGAAATGTTCCAGGGCGGCTTTATCTGGGATTACATCGACCAAGCCATTATGGTATTCGATGAGATTACCGGGGAAGAGGTGCTTCGCTATGGCGGAGACTTCGATGACAGACCCTGCGATTATGAATTTTCCGGCAACGGTATTGTCTTTGGAGACAGAACACCAAAGCCTGCATTACAGGAGGTGAAGTATTACTATGGATTGCACAAATAAATTACGTATTGTATTTGGTGATGCCACCTTCGGTGTGCATGGAGAAGAGTTTCACTACATTTTTTCTTACGGCAGCGGTGGACTGGAATCCCTGGTGGTGAAGGGAAAGGAGTGGCTTTATCGCAGTCCGCGCCCTACCTTTTGGCGTGCGCTGACGGACAATGACAGGGGCTGTCGCTTCCATTTGAGAAGCGGTATGTGGCATTCTTCGGATATGTTCCAGAACTGCACGGGCATCCGTCTGTGGGTGGACGGACAGGAATATGAAAAGCCCTGGGCACCCAATAACAATCAGTGGATGGACAAGAGCTTTGCGGAGAAAATCTGCATTTCCTATACCTACGAAACTATCACTGTACCTGCCACCACCGTGGAGGTAACTTATACAGTAACCGTGGAAGGCACCATTCATGTAAATGTGCATTATCACGGCAAAGAGGGACTACCGGAGCTGCCGGTCTTCGGTATGCGGTTTATCCTGCCCACAAAGGCTACAGGTTTTACCTATGAGGGTCTGTCCGGTGAGACCTATCCTGACCGTATGGCGGGCGGCGTTCCCGGCGTATACAAGGTGGATGGCATGCCGGTAACGCCTTACATGGTGCCTCAGGATTGTGGTGTACACATGGCTACCAAATGGGTGGAAATCACCCGCAATTATGTAAAGAGCAATGCGGACCATAGCAACGAGGAATTCTCTCTACGCTTTACCATGGATAAGGAGCCCTTTGCTTTCGCCTGCCTGCCCTACACAGCCCAGGAGCTGGAAAATGCGACCCACCATGAGGAACTGCCCCTGCCAAGACGCTGTGTATTGTCCATCCTTGGCGCAGTCCGCGGCGTAGGAGGCATTAACAGCTGGGGAGCCGATGTGGAAGCTCCCTACCGCATCAGTGGCGAGAAGGATATCTGTTACTCTTTTAAGATTGAGATTTAAGATTGTTAAAGAGCCTGTTTGTACTTTATTGTACCGGGCTCTTTTTACATGGGGAAAATCCGTGGGGGTATGTGCCGGGGCAGGGGATGGAGAACAGATGGGCATTTGGCGTGCGGACTCCGAAATTTAAGTTCTTCTAAGGTTTTTGCCCTAAATGTTTCGAAAAGCCACGCGTCGGCGGCAACGCGCGTCCATGCGCGGTGCCGCCTAATCCGGGCGTCCATGCCCGGATTCCGCTGCTCCCGAAGCAAAAATCTAAGAAGAACTAAAACTTCTCCATACGCACGCCAAATGCCCATCTGTTCTCCATCCCCTGCCCCGGCACATACCCCCACGGATTTTCCTCACATATACTAGGATGCATATTGACAATTAAGTTGAGTTAGCTTATATTTTTGATATAGATTTAGGTAAAATTAAGTTAAATTACTTGTGAGGGCAAAAATATGGGATTATCCAATGGGAATGCGACAGCGCGGGTGTGTTCGCTGTATCAGTTTATTTGTGACAATTATAAGAAGCATATTATTTCCGGGCAGCAGGAGGGTGTCTGGGATGGTAGTGAGAATACGGAGTTTGCGTACATTCAGAGGGTGACGGGGAAGCTGCCCGCTATCCGGGGACTGGATTTTATTGAGGATAGCTTCGATGACGTGGTACGCCGTAGTAAGGACTGGGATGCTAAGGGCGGTATCGTCAGCATCTGCTGGCACTGTGGGCCGGACTTTACAGAAGGGTATCCGGAAAGTCAGAAGCTTGACATTGCAGATTGGGATGCCTTTCTTACCCCGGGGACTCCGGAGCATAAGAAGCTTCTGAAAGGAATTGACAGGGGGGCAAAGGCGCTCCTTGAGCTCAAGGAGGCGGATGTGCCGGTGCTCTGGAGACCCTTTCATGAGTTTGATGGCGACTGGTTCTGGTGGGGCCGGGGCGGTGCGGAGAATTTCAAGAAGCTCTGGCGTGTAATGTATGACCGCTATACCAATCATTGGGGACTGAATAATTTAATCTGGGTGCTGGGGTATACCCATCTGAATAAGGATTATGAAGATTGGTTCCCGGGCTGGGACTGTGTGGATATCATGGGTGCAGATTCCTATATTAATGGACCGAATACCAATTTGTATGAAGCCATGGTGAAAATTGCAGGTACACAGCAGCCCATCTGCTTCCATGAGTGCGGCGTGATTCCTACGCCACAGGAGCTTTTGACCGAAGGGGCACTGTGGTCCTGGTTTATGACCTGGCACACCAAACACATTATGCAGGATAATGACCCGGAGACCTTGAAGGAGATATATAATTCTGAGTACGTGCTTACATTGGATGAACTGCCGGATTTGAAGAATTATCCAAAAGTTACATCAAAACTTCTTTAAATATAACATATTTTGTTTTTAGTCTTTATGCTATCCTATAGGCAAATGTGGGGTCACTGCGCCCTAAATGCACATGATGGAGGAAAATTCGATGAAATTCAGTAATGGATGTTGGTTACAGAAGGAAGGCTGTGCCTGCTTTGCGCCTACTGAGGCGTACTTTACCAAGGTGACAGACACCAGTGTAACCATTTGTGCACCTACTACTCATATTACCAATAGAGGAGCTACCTTAGGAGGAATCAACTTGACTGTAAAGATTACCTCCCCCAGAGAGGATGTGCTCCGTGTGCAGACCTATCATCACTTAGGTACTGTGAAGAAGAACCCGGAATTTGATTTAAATATTCAGGATTTGAAATTAAATACCGTGGAAACCGAGGAAATGATTACCATCACCAGTGGCAGTCTGTCCTTAGAAATTACCAAGAAGCCATGGTCCATGACCTATAAGAGAAACGGCAAGGTTGTCACCAAGTCCTCCGGCAGAGATTTGGCGCTGATGAAGACCGACTGGAAGGGTGACGCATACGATAAGGGCGACCTTTCCGAGACTTACATCCGCCAGCAGCTTTCTCTTGGAGTGGGCGAGCTTTTGTATGGTACCGGTGAGCATTTCACCCCATTTGTAAAGAATGGTCAGAGCATCGATATCTGGAACGCGGACGGCGGTACCAGTACCGAGCAGGCATATAAGAATATTCCGTTCTATATCTCCAATAAGGGATATGGCGTACTGGTAAATCATCCGGAAAATGTATCCTTTGAGCTGGGTACCGAGATGGTGACCAGAGCTGAGTTCTCTGTAGAGGGCGGCTATCTGGATTACTTCCTGTTCAGCGGCGAGACCATGAAGGATGTTCTTGTGGAGTATACCGACGTGACAGGTAAGCCATCCTTGCCTGCACCTTGGACCTTTGGTCTGTGGCTGTCCACCTCCTTTACCACCAATTATGATGAGGCTACCGTTATGAGCTTTATCGATGGTATGCTGGAGAGAGGTATTCCGCTCAGAACCTTCCACTTCGACTGCTTCTGGATGAAGGAGTTCCACTGGTCCGACTTTATCTGGGATGAGAGAGTGTTCCCGGACCCGGAAGGACTCTTAAAGAGAATCAAGGCAAAGGGTCTCAATATCTGCGTATGGATTAACTCCTACATCGGACAGGAGTCCGCACTGTTTGAAGAGGGTATGGAGAAGGGCTATTTCTTAAAGCGTCCTACCGGTGAAGTATGGCAGTGGGATATGTGGCAGCCTGGTATGGCTATCGTGGACTTCACCAATCCTGAGGCTTATAAGTGGTTCCAGGATAAATTAGAAGTGCTGATGGATATGGGCGTGGACTGCTTCAAGACGGACTTTGGTGAGAGAATTCCTACCGATGCGGTGTACTATGACGGCTCCGACCCGAAGAAGATGCATAACTACTATACATATCTTTACAATAAGTGTGTATATGAATTATTAGAGAGAAAACGTGGCAAGGGTGAGGCTGTATTATTTGCCCGTTCTGCAACCGTTGGTGGTCAGAAGTTCCCGGTACATTGGGGCGGCGACTGCTGGTCAGATTATGAATCCATGGAAGAAAGCTTACGTGGCGGATTATCCCTCCTTATGAGCGGATTTGGCTATTGGGCACATGATATCGGCGGCTTTGAGCATACCTCTACCGCAGATGTTATAAGAGATGGGTAGCATTTGGTCTTCTTTCCTCCCACAGCCGTCTCCATGGCAGCCAGTCCTATCGTGTGCCTTGGGTATACGATGAAGAGGCTGTAGATGTGGTACGTTTCTTCACCAAGTTCAAGGCACAGCTGATGCCTTACCTTTACGAGACTGCAGTGGCAACCTCTAAGAGTGGTATCCCCACCATGAGAAGTATGGTGTTGGAATTCACCGAGGATAAGAACTGCCAGTATTTAGATAAGCAGTACATGTTGGGCGACAACCTGCTGGTTGCTCCGATTTTCAATGAGGACAGCATTGCAGAGTTCTACTTACCGGAAGGCAACTGGACAAATCTCTTCACCGGTGAGAAGTATGCCGGCGGCAAGTGGTATACCGAGAAGCACGATTACTGCTCCATTCCTCTGATGGTAAAGGAGAATTCCATCGTGGCAATGGGTGCTCGTGATGATAAGCCGGATTACGATTATGCAGAGGGCGTAGAGCTGAGAATGTACGAGCTTTGCGAGGGCGTGAAGACCTGTAAGACCGTATACGGTATGACCAATGAGGCTGACCTGACCGTAGAAGCTGTGAAGGCAGCAGGAACCATCACTATTGATGTGGAAACTGCAAAGAGCTACACCGTACGTTTAGTGAACGTGCAGGCTGTCAGCGCAGAAGGTGCAGACATTACCATCGATGGTAATGACACCATTCTGGCTCCTAAGGCGGCACATATGGTAGTAACTTTATAGTGCGAATATAGAAAATGTAAGGGGTGTTGCCGGCGCAGCACCCTTTTTCTGTTATACCGACGAGGAAAATGGGCATCGTTCTTGCACGAAGGAACATTTGGCGACCGTTAATCAGAGCGAGATTCGCTATGTGAAAGGATGGGAAATTGTGGTATACTTTTTTCAGATTTGGGGCATATATGAAATTTTGATTGATTAATACCCTGAATTGAGAAGAAATAGATGATTTTAAAAGTTTTATGTAAACTTAATGGGTATATGGAAAAAAGCAAGGCAGATATACCCTGGATATACGGCGGAAGCAGGGTATCATAAGTAAAAAAATGATGTATATACCCGAAAAGTTTACATAACAATATTTATACAGAGCAAAAAAGGGGTATGAAAAGAAGTTTAGTGTTTATATACCCAAAAGAGTGCGAAGGGCAGAGGAGTAGTACAATATGAGGTATAACCGTTGGTTTATGAATGGTTTGTTAAGTAAAAAAAAGGTGCGGACCCAGCTGTACACCGTGTATGTGGTGGCGGTATTTGTGCCCATTGTGATTGTGGGTATTTATCTGCTGAACTATGTTTCGGACCTTTTAACTACGAATTATGAAGAATCTCTGCGAGCAGAGGGTATCCGTATCCGAACTCTTTTCTCCGAACTGACTTCGGATGTGTATGACAAGACCACGGACTTGATGTTTGATGATGAGATCAAACGAATATTGACCACTCAGGAGTATCCTGCAGAAAAGGTGAGTAACTCGGTATACTATTGTCCGGCTATTAATAACTTGGTCTATGCCAATGTGGATATTCAGGATATCACAATCTATACGAACAATTCCTATGCCGACAATTATCTTCATTTTGAGGCCATCACTGAGGAGCTGGAGCAGGAGACATGGATGCAGAGAGCCAGTGATAGTTATGTGGGGTTCTGGACCACTATTGAGTCAGTAAATTCTAAGGGAATGTCGGATTGGAATTTGTGTTTGGTACGCCGTATTGCGGGAATCGGTAAGGAAAACAAGGCAGTAATGGTCATTCAGGTGAAGGACAGCTTTTTAAAGGGACGTATCAGCAGCAAAAAGTATGGTATCCGGATTCTAACGGAAAATAATGTCACCTGTTATAGCCCGGTTGCCAATGAATACGGTAAGTCTGTGGATTTGGTAATTGACTGGGAGAATAGTTATTTCCACGGTGCAGGAACCTACTGGAAGGATGGTAAAAACCTGTTCTATGATGTGGCCAGTTTAAGTATGTACCAGACGAATAGTAGGACTTTCGTGGTGACCACCAGTGATACCGCATATTATGAGATACGGCGGATTGTGCTGACCTGTTCGCTGATTCTGTTTGCAGCACTGGTATTACCGCTACTTTTGATTTTGTTTTTCACCGGACATTTCTCCAATCGTGTGGCGGTGCTTCGTCAGGAGATGAAGAAGGTAAGTAATGAAGAATACGACATTATTCCGGAGTTCCACGGAAGGGACGAGCTTTCGGAGGTTTTCTCTGATTTGCAGATACTGGTAAGGAATATCAAGGAAAAGGATGCCAGGGTATACGCCAGTCAGCTAAGGGATGAGCAGCTGCAAAACGAGCAGCAGAAGATGGAAATGAAGATGTTGGCCAGCCAGATTAATCCACATTTTTTATATAATACACTGGAAAGTATCCGTATGCAGGCTCTGACAGCGGGGAACCGGGAGGTGGCCAATAGTATTAAGCTTCTGGGAAAATCCATGCGCTATGTGCTGGAAAATACCGGAACCGGCTTTATTACGTTGCAAAAGGAGCTGGATTATATTGAGACCTACATTGCTATTCAGAAAATGCGCTTTGGGGACAGAGTGAATTTTGATATGAAGCTGGAAGTGGATATTCCCTTGGAGGAGTATCATATCCTGCCTTTCTTGGTGCAGCCGGTCATCGAGAATGCTATTGTGCACGGTCTGGAGGGTATTACGGAGAATGGTCTGATAAAGATGCATTTCTCCCTTGTCAGAGGATATTTGCAGGTTTCGGTAACAGACAATGGTATCGGTATGAATGAGGAGGAATTAAATCACCTCAGGGAGAATATAAATAAAAATACCTTGAATGCAAGCACAAGTATCGGCCTGGGCAATATTGACCGACGCATTAAGCTTTGCTATGGGGAACAGTATGGTCTTTCCGTGCGAAGTGTGAAAGAAAAGGGCACTACAGTAGTTATCAGATTGCCGCTGGAAAAAAAGGAGTGTTAATTTTCTATGTAAAATAATGAGTGTATTAAATGTAAAAAATCATCGGTTTATTTTTAAACAAAATATGGATAAAATGTGAATTGTAATCTATAAAAGAACTTAATCGTTTTAGGGCGATAAGTGAAATCAAGGAGGGTTATTCATGAAAAAGAAAATGAAAAGACTGTTTGCTTTTCTTCTTGCAGCTGTGATGATGATGTCTACTTTGACATTGACAGCATCTGCTGAAGGTGAAGAGTACCTCATGTTTCTTGCATACGGCGGTGATGCCGCAGCTGAGAATGATTGGGGATTGCAGTATTATGGTGATGGCGCTGCAAGCAATATGGGCGACATTACGGCAACAACGGCAATGGCGAAGGTTGGCGATACCGTAACTATCGGTTTAACGATGCCTGCACCTGCACGTTACACATGGTTTACCGCACCTGTAATTGTAGCAGAGGGCGTAACCAATGTGGATTACACCATCGACAGCGTAAAGATTGATGGAAATGAAATTTTAGATACTATTGATTTATCTCTTGGTGAGAACGCGTGGTGGTACGAGGGTACCGGCGATTACACCGGTGAGCAGGCTATCCGTTTAAAGGGTGGTTACAATGAGTGGGCTGACAAGTACATTGCAGAATCTCCTGCAGGCTTCACCACTATCGAGTACACTATTACTCTTAACGATTTAGCAGCAGCATCTGCAGCAGGCGCAGTTCCTACCGATATGCCTATGTTCATTGCATACGGCGGTGATGCCGCAGCTGAGAATGACTGGGGACTTCAGTATTATGGCGATGGCGCAGCAAGCAATATGGGTGACATCGTTGCTACTAATGCAGTTGCAAATGTAGGTGACACCGTAACTATCGGTTTGACGATGCCTGCACCTGCACGTTATACATGGTTTACCGCACCTGTAATTGTGGCAGAGGGCGTAACCAATGTGGATTACACCATCGATAGCGTAAAGATTGATGGAAATGAAATTTTAGATACTGTTGATTTAACTCTCGGTGAAAATGCATGGTGGTACGAGGGTACCGGCGATTACACCGGTGAGCAGGCTATCCGTTTAAAGGGTGGTTACAATGAGTGGGCTGATAAGTTCATCGCAGAATCTCCTGCAGGCTTTACCACTATCGAGTATACAATTACTATTAATGCAGTTGAAGCAGGTGGCGCAGCAGGCGCAGGTCCTGTTCCAAGTACAGAAAGCTATCCTGCATTCCTTGCAATCGGTGCAGATGCAGCAGCTGAAAATGATTGGGGTGTTCAGTACTATGGTGCTGGCAACGCAGGTAACACTGCAAATGTAACTGCAGTAGAAGGTACCTTAAAGAATGGTGAAACCACTACTTTATCAGTAACCTTTGCAGAGCCTATCAGATATACCTGGTTCGTAGCTCCTTGTTTCGTGGCAGAAGATAGCTCTCTTATTTCTGAGGAATCTACCTTTGATGTAAAGGTTTACTTTGACGGTACAGAAGTTGCAACTGACCTTTCAGCAGGCAAAGCTTGCTGGGCAGAGGGAACCGGTGATTACGCTGCAGAGCAGTGTGTACGTATCGGTGGCGGTTACAACGAGTGGGGTGATAAGTACTTAGCAGAATCTCCTGCAGGAATTTCTGAAATCAAGTTTGAAATTACTCCTAACATTTTAGTTTCTACTCCTGTAGAAGAGGAAGCACCTCAGTTTGCATTTGATCCTAATGGAACTTATCATGCATATATCGGTGTTCAGACTCCTACCTGGGTTTTCCGTAACGCATGGGACGATGCTACATATGGTAAGGAATCTGGATGTTTTGACCAGATGGGCTTTGTTGATGGTGAATGGGTAGCTCAGGGTGGTTCTTTCAAGGACGTTGAGATTACTGGAAACGGTACTTACACCGTAGCTGTAGAAGGATATGACTTCTCAGGTCAGTTTGATGGCGCACCTATCCTTGGTGAAGAAGGCTTATTCAACTTATTATTTGTATCTACAGATTTACCTGTAAACGATGAAGTTGTTATTTCTAATATTGTTCTTAAGATGGACGGTAGTGAGATTTATACATCTGAGACTCCTTTCATGGATCCTGATTCCAAGGAAGTTCAGAAGGTATTACTTGCTAACATCTGGAACAACGAAATCGAAGCACTTCCTTACTACGCAGCTCCTAAGCAGAGCATCGAAATCAGCTTTGACGTAAACGGTTTCGCTAACGATGCAGTTGTAGAAGAGCCTGTAGCAACCGAAGCTCCTGCAGAGCCTACCGAAGCTCCTAAGGCAGATCCTACCGAGGCGCCTGTAGCAACCGAAGCTCCTGCAGCAGCAGAACCTGCTGAAGAAGGCGGCTCAGCTGGCCCTATCGTAGCAGTTGTAGTAGTTGTTGCTGTAGCAGCAGTAGCTGGTGTAGTTGTAGCTAAGAAGAAGAAAGCTGGAACTGATACTGAAGCAAAATAATTCCATAAAGTGAATTTTAAGGGACTCCGAAAGGGGTCCCTTTTAGTTGTTGGGAATTGGGGATGTGCCTCCGGGAATAACTTTGCAGGACAGGAAGACGGGTGGGGCATAGTGCTTGGAAGCTGCGTGTGAAGACATTTTAGTTTTTCTTAGTGTTCTGCTCGATTTGAAGGGGCGATTGGGCATGGATGCCCAATCGAGGAAGCACTGCGCATGGACGCGCATTGCTTCCGACCCGTAGCTTTTTCAAAAGTATATCAGAACACTTAGAAAAACTTAATGTCGGAGCTCG
>JAFTXD010000105.1 GCA_017461775.1 Lachnospiraceae bacterium | reverse complement strand
TATAGCCTATTCTTCGGTGCACTTAAAAAACGTCGGCACTTGGCGAGGTCTTTTCGAGCCTAGTACCGCTACGTTTGTTACGTAACGAGAGTGGGCCCGAAAATAGGATAGATAGCTATCCCCACCCTTTGACAGCACCGCCGGACCGGATACCACGATACAAAGCGGAAAGTAGGACATATGGAAAAGATTGTAAGATGTGCGGCAGTGTTTTCGGATCACTGCGTGTTGCAGAGAAATAAGGAAATCAGAGTCTGGGGTATTGCAGATGATGATGTGAAGATATGCGTAAGTATGAATGGGCAGAGTGGGGAGGCTACCGCCGTATGCAATAAGTGGGAAGTGACTTTACCTGCCATGGAAGCCGGCGGTCCTTATAGCATGATGGTGACTGGGGATGGTGAAGTATTCCAGGAGTTTCAAGATGTGATGGTAGGAGAAGTGTGGCTTGCCGGCGGACAGTCCAATATGGAATTTGAGCTGCGCCAGGAGGCAGATGGCAGGGCAGCCATGGAAAGAGCGAAGCATAAGAATGTCCGTTTTTACTATGTGCAGAAGAAAGCCTTTATGGATGAGCATTTCTACGAAAAGGAACGCACTAACCACTGGATGACCGGGGAGGATAAGGACGTGGAAATCTGGTCTGCTGTAGGTTATTACTTTGCAGAACAGCTCTCCGAAAGCTTAGACTGCTGCGTGGGTATCATCGGCTGCAACTGGGGCGGTACCAGTGCCAGTGCATGGCAGGATAAGGACTCCATTCTCTCCCACGAGGATACCGCTATCTACTGGGAAGAATACGAGAAGCTTCTTGCAGAGCAGGACCCTGATGAATATGAAAAAGAATTACAGGAATATAAAATCTGGCACGCTGACTGGCAACCCCGCATGGACGCTTACTACGCGGAACATCCAAATGCTCTCTGGGATGAAGCACAGGCTGTGGTAGGTGAATGCAAATGGCCGGGCCCCATGGGGCCCAAGCACGAGTTCCGCCCCTGTGGATTATATGAAACCATGCTCCGTCGCGTAGTTCCTTACACCCTTGCCGGTGCCATTTATTACCAGGGAGAAAGCGACGACCACAGACCGGGCAGCTATTACCATCTGCTGAAAAGCCTGATAGAAACATGGCGCAGGGACTTTAGGGAGGAATACCTGCCATTCCTGTTTGTACAGCTCCCGGCACACCACTATATCTCCAATGAGACCAATGACCACTGGTGCATCATCCGCGAAGCCCAGATGCGCATTCACAAAGAATTACCCCACACCGGGCTTGCTGTGGCCATGGACCTTGGAGAATACAACAATATCCATCCGGTACATAAAACCCAGGTGGGCATGCGTCTGGCTTTCCAGGCACTGTACCATGTATATGGTCGTCTGGAAAAGAACGAAGCCTACGGTCCCATTTACAAGAGCTTCAAAGTTGCAGGAAGCGAACTCCTTATCACGCTGGAAAACGTGGATGAGGGTCTCATGCTGAAAGAAACAGATATCTCCGGCTTTGAACTTGCCGGCAAGGATGATGTGTACTACCCTGCCAAGGTGGAGATTCAAGACAATAAGCTGGTTCTGACCTCACCGGATGTTCCCCACCCCCAAAAAGCAAGATACCTCTGGGTAGATTACGGAACATGCAGTGTATACGGTGCAAATGGTCTGCCACTGGCACCCTTTCGAACTTTCTAACACAAGAAAGCGGCGGTTGCATCCCAACCGCCGCTTTTATTTACTCATCTTATAACACGTCAAACTTCTCAGCTTCCGCTGTCAATGCTCCTACTACCAGCTTGGTATCATCCATAGCGCTGGAAATTTCTGTCACATCCTTCACCAAATCGTTGGTGTTCATCGCTGCGGTGGTTACACCATTTGCACTCTCTCCCACAGCTGCGGAAATATCATTCATGGCTTCTGTGATACCGTTAATCAGCATCTTAATATTGGATGCCATCTCGTCAAATCTGGTAACAATCTCTGTGATATGCATCGCATCACTGTTGTACTGACGGCCTGCTGACACAAAGCCTTCGTAATCCGGTAATACATTTTCATTGATGTATTTCACGATGGTATTGGAGTTGTCAATTAACGCCTTTACAGCCTCCACTACCATATTGTTGATGCTCTGAATATTGCCTGCTGCCATACGGCTGGAATCTGCCAGCTTACTGATTTCATCCGCAACTACGGCAAATCCACGACCAGCTTCTCCGGCTCTTGCCGCCTCGATGGAGGCATTCAGTGCCAGTAAATTGGTCTGACCGGAGATACTTAAAATCTCATTGGTAAGCTCATTAACTCTCTCAACGCTCTTACTTTCTTCAATAGCTCTCTCCAGACTCTCGATAATCTCATTGATTACGCCACTGGTGTTATTCTTATTATCCACAGCCGTCTTCTCCAGCTGCGCTGCACGCTTCTGCATCTCGTCGGAGTAACCCATCAGTCCCTGAGAAGCATCTGCCAGAACCACAACTTCCTTATCCACATTCAGTGCGGTTTCATTTACATTAGTAACGGTAGAAGATACCTCTTCCATTGCTGCGGACAACTGCTCCATTACGGAAGAAATGTCCATGGAGCTATCGTTGGTAGTCTGCACCTTACTGTCTACCACACCCACGATTTCTCCCAGCTTCTGGGTACTTTCGTTAATCTGCAGCATGATAACCTGCAGGGTCTCAACAAATTTATTGATACCATCGCCTAACTTACCGATTTCATCGGTGGAACGGACACTCACACGTCTGGTCAGGTCGCCTTCCTCTTTGTTGATGGTCTCTACGATTTCGCCCAATTCTTTGTTCATCTTCTTCAGCGGATTTACAATCTCTGAGAAAATGGTGATAATAGCCAGACCAGCTACCACTGCTGTTGTTACAAAAAGAATACTTACAGTTCCTGCAGCTCCATCATATATCGTCTGCTGTGTAGTCTTCGCCTCTTCCATAGCAGCAATATTTTTTGCCACCATGCCATCAATTAATGTGGCAATTTCATTACCGGTGGATGTAAGAATTCCATTGGCAAGGGATACTGCCATATTCGCTCTTTTTTCTGCACAGAATGCAATTGCCTCATCCATGCTCTTCATATAAGCATTATAGGAGGTCATAAAAGCTTCCACCTCTGCCAAATCCTCTTCCGAGGTCAGCTTCACCTTATAGGCGGCCATGGTAGCATCAATTTCACTTATTACTGCTGCCTTTTCCTCATTCAAATGATTCTTTTGTGCATCTGCCGTTGCAATACAGTGACCAAAGGTAATCTTCTGCAAGCTTTCAAAATCGGCTTTTATGGTATTCAACTGATTTACACTTTCTGCATAATTATCCGAAATCTCCAGACTGGCGTTCAGCACCTCACCCAAGGACACCTGTACGGACATACAAAGCGCAACCACCATCAGCACCAATAAAAACAATGGTGCAATTACCTTCGTCGCAACCTTAAACCTTCCAAAAAACCTCACCGTTTTTTTCTCTGTCCTTTTCTTCTTCTGCTTATCCTTCGCCATCGGACCGTCCCCTCTTTCATTAGTACTTTTGACTCTGTGTCATAAGTACCATTATACCACAAAAAGGGAACAGCGCAACACGTTTTACTCTTTTTCTTCCATAACGGACATGTATGCCGGACGGATGATTTTGTTCATGCCGATAAGCTCCTCGATACGGTGTGCACTCCAGCCCACGATACGGGCAATGGCGAAAATCGGAGTGAACAATTCCATAGGAATATCCAGCATTTCATATACAAATCCGCTGTAAAAATCCACATTGGGGCTTACACCCTTGAAAATCTTTCTCTTGGCTGCAATAATCTCCGGCGCAAGAGTCTCGATATTCTTGTAAAGACGCATTTCTTTTTCCATGCCCTTCTCTGCAGCAAGCTTTTCTACATAGCTTTTGAAAATAACCTCTCTGGGGTCGGATAAAGAATATACCGCATGACCCATACCATAGATTAAGCCCTTCTTGTCAAACACCTCACCATCCAAAATTCTGGTCAGATAATTGCGAAGCTCTTCCTTATCATCGGTATCCTTTACATTCTTATGAATATCACGAATCATCTCCATAACCTTCAGATTCGCTCCGCCATGCTTCGGTCCCTTCAATGAGGACATCGCCGCTGCAATGGCAGAATAGGTATCGGAACCGGATGAGGTTACCACACGGGTGGTAAAGGTGGAGTTATTACCGCCGCCGTGCTCCATATGTAAAATCAAAGCAACATCCAGAACCTTAGCTTCAATAGGAGTATATTTCTTATCCGGGCGGAGCATCATCAAAAGATTCTCTGCCGTTGAACGGTACATATCCGGTCTGTGGATGTACATACTCTCATCATTCTCATAGTGATTATATGCATGATATCCGTAAATAGCCAGCAGCGGGAACACACTGATTAACTTGATACACTGACGGATGCTGCTCTCAATACTGGTATCGCTGATATCCTTATCATAAGAAGCCAGGGTCAGAATACTTCTGGTCATGGAATTCATGATATCCTTGGATGGTGCTTTCATAATAACGTCTCTGGTAAAATTCACCGGCAGTCTTCTTGCCGCACCTAATATATCGATAAATTCCTCCAGCTGGTCCTCGTCCGGAATCTCACCGAACAAAAGAAGAAATGCCGTCTTCTCAAATCCAAAGGCTTCCCCCATGTTATCAATCAGCGTATTCACTTTATAACCACGGTACCAAAGCTCACCGTCACAGGGAACCTGTTGTCCATCCACATTTTTAAAGGACACTACATCGGAAATGGTGGTAAGTCCCGTAAGTACACCCTTACCATTCTGGTCACGTAATCCTCTGTTTACCCCATACTGCTTGAAGAGTTCATCTGAAATAGTATCGTTCTTCACGCACATTTCCTTCATCTGGTCTGCATATTCTTTCATTTCTTTTTCGTAGGCCATGTTAACCCCTCCTTCTTTCATCTTAATTATACACTCTTCTAGTTTAAATGATGAAAGTACTTTCCCGCAACTAAAATATCTATAAAATAAAAAAGATTGCAGCATAATCTGCCACAATCTTTCTAAATTCTAATAGCAAAGCACTTCCGCGCCGGTTTCTGTGACAAGTACCATGATTTCCCACTGGGCGGAGTCGCTGCCATCCTTGGTGTAGACCTCCCAGCCATTTTCCTTGTCGATTTCAATTTCTACGCCACCGGCATTGACCATGGGCTCGATGGTGAAAATCATGCCCGGTACCAGAAGCATATCCGTGCCACGCTTGGTATGATATCCCACCCAGGGCTCCTCGTGGAATTCCAGACCCACGCCATGACCGCCGATTTCCCGGACAATGGTGTAACCGTTATTGTAGGCATGGTCATGAACCGCCTGCCCCATATCACCTAAAAATCCCCAGGGCTTTACCTGCTCCAAGCCCTTTTCCAGACATTCCTTCGTGATGCGCACCAGACGCTTTCTCTCCTCGCTGATTTCCCCGATACAGAACATTCTGGAGGAATCGGAATAATAGCCGTCCAAAATGGTGGACACATCGATATTGACGATATCTCCTCTTTTCAAAATCACATTCTCCGATGGGAAGCCGTGACACACCTGATTGTTCACGGAGGTACACACACTGTATGGATACCCCTCGTAGCCCAGAGGCGCGGGATAAGCACCATTTGCAAAGGTCATATCATGAACGATTTTATCAATCTCTGCAGTAGACATCCCCTCGCACACCACCTGCTCCAAATGGTCTAAAATGGCAATATTAATTTTGCAGCTCTCCTTGATTTTTTCAATCTGCTCGGGCGTTTTGATAATATCTCGTGGAGGTGTTATAGCCCCTTTTCTGGCAAATCCTTCGATTTTGGCATCAAAAGCCTCGTGACATACCTTATATTTACGATTGCTGCCACACCAGCAGGCATCGTTTCTACCTGGCTTCTTTATTAACATATCCGTATCCTCTTTCTACAAAAATAGAGAGCCGGTTTCCCGACTCTCTATAATATAACACTTTATAAAAGGAAGTTCAATGTAACTAACCAAATTTACTCTTCTTCTTTTCTACGAAGAACCATAGTTCCGGTTACTACACAGGTAAGACCTACCAGTGCCAGCACCATCCATACGTTGGTTGCTTCGCCAGTCTTTGGTGAAGAAACTGCTGTACTGTCCGAAGTTGTAGGAGTGGGGGTTGTTGTGGTACTTCCAGTGTTTCCGGTATTTCCGGTTCCACCACCGGCGGTAGTATTCTCTGCGATTAATACAAAGTCACTGAAGCTTGTGATGACTGCTTCTCCGGTTGCCTTATCCACATCCAGAATTTCCACACCATTCTTTGCATAGTGTACCAGCTTTAAGGTCTTGCCCTTCATGCTGGTTGGAATAGCAAAGCGAACACGTACCGGTACTTCCAGTTCTACCTTCTCATCTGCATCATCCAATAAATCAAGACTGAAGGAAACGCCATTCTGCAGCTGTGCGTCGGTTACGCCCTTATCCTTTGCAAGTGCCTTCTGGTCATCATCCAAGGTAACCTTTCCAACCTCTAATGTACCGCCCTTTGGAACGGATAAAAGAGCATTGTCGATACCGCTTACTGCGAATTCTGTTTCAATATCCTGTTCATGTGAAATTTCAAGAGGCTTCTCCATTCCAAGAGCCTTTAACGCCTCAGAAATCGCCTCATCCAGAACATCCAATAAATCAAGTACCTCGGTAGTGATGGTCTCTGCCCAGTAATCATCGATTCCTTCCAGACAATCTGTTACCAGATTTTCTACTTCTTCCTTGGTGGTTGCTGACTCAATCTTCTCTGCGGTATCCTCTACAACCTTATCAACGATTTCCTCGGTCACATAATCAGCAACCTTATAGAGATACATATCATCCCATGAACCCCATGCACCGCCTGCTGCGCTTGCGTTAAAGCCTACAACTACCTGGGTTCCATCCGCAGTTACAGTAAACTCTGCAACCTCCGGATTATCCCATACCTGCCAGCCGGATACTGCTGCTGCATCCTCGGTGGTGGTCTCGCCTACGGTTGCAAATACATTAAATTTCGGAGCATCTCCTGCGTCACCACCCTGTAAGTAGCCACCGAAGGAGTAAATACCTCTGTTTAAAGTCAAGGTCTGGGTTACTTCAAATTCTACTGCATCGGATGCCCAGAAATGCATACAATAGCTTCCGGTACGCACATTGCTTGCATCCGCCTTCATAGATGCTGCATTACCGGTAATGGTCCATGCACCGTCCTCTTCAAAGCCCGGATTTGCAAGTAAGTTCACAGGCTTGATGGTTAATGTACAGGTTACATCATAGGTCTTGCTATCGCTGGTTGCAATACCGTTAATGGTATACACACCGATACCTGCTGCCACAGCGGCGTCCAGCTCAGCCTGGTTCCATGCTACATCAATATCACTGGTGGTTCCGTCCACATAGTTTGCGGTCACCTTGGAAGGAAGTACTACTGTCTCATCCGCTTCAAAGGTAACTTCTGCGTTGCTTACAGAAGAAACAACAACCTTCGCAGTTGTTCCGGTATAAACATACTTAAATACATTTAAGGACTCTAAAGCCTTACCGTTAAAATCAAATAAACCTTCATTATCTACTGCACTTCCGCCGTACCAGGTGCCTGCGTCCTCATCATACTTACCTGAGTAAGAGGATGCCCAGCCACTTCCGTACTTCTCCCAAAGTGCCTTATTCTCTGCAAGTACGTCTGCGTCACCGCCGTAGTACTGTACCGGAATCCATGCCGGCTCCCAGTAGAATACACCGATACCGTTCTCGCCGATGCCAGCTACTGCGTTAATTACGTTTCTTACAGAAGTAACCTGTCCCTGAACAGATACTTCATTAATCAGCTCTGCCTTATCTGCTGCATCAGTGGTATTGCCATGTCCGTCACCATCCTCATAGGTACGAACCCATGAAGTTTCTGCAACCATAACCTTCTTGCCATAGGTATCTGCCACGCCCTTAAGTGAGGACTGTAAATTCTCTAAGGTTCCATGCCAGTATGGATAGTAAGAGGATGCAAATACATCATAATCCACACCGTAGTCATTTAAATTCTTCGCATAGCCTGCATATCTTCCTGCAGTCTCCGGATTGGTGAAGTGAATTGCCACCATGATATCCATGACATTCTTCTCAGCTACGCTGCGAACTGCGCTGCTGCCTGCATTGAAAATCTTGGACATATTTTCCCAACCGGTCTCCCCTGCGATACCGTTGTTGGTCTCGTTACCAACCTGTACCATACCGATGTCCACACCGGCATCAATCATTGCCTGTAAGCTATCCGTAGTATAAGTCTTAACTGCTTCAATCTTAGTATCAAGGTCCATGCTTGCCCAAGCCTTCGGAGCCTTCTGCTTGCCCGGGTCTGCCCAGAAATCAGAATAATGGAAGTCCACAAGTACCTTCATACCAGCCTTGGTTACCCACTGGCCAATGGTCTTTGCAGTTTCTAAATCACAGTTACCACCGCCGTAGCCATTGCCATTTTCATCATATGGATTGTTCCATACACGAATACGCACATAATCTACACCGCTCTCCGCCAGTAAATCAAAGAAGCCCTGGTCTGTTAATTCGCTACCATCAAAGTCATAATACTTTGCGCCACTGTTCTTAATAGAAAGGTAGGATGATACATCCACACCCATAATAAAGTCTTCGGAAAGATTTTCCACCTTCTGCACATAAAGCTCGGAATCCATCGGTGCAGGAGTCGGAGTAGGCTCCGGACTTGCTGTTGGAGCCGGAGTCTCTGTTGCAGCCGGGTCATCTGCTACAAAAACGGACTTATGTAATACGATATCATCAAAATCACCCCAGTAGCCTGCTGCAATATCACCACTGATTGCAATGGTAATCTCGCCATCTGCTGCTACGGTAAATTCACCGGTTTCTACGGTAGTCCATACATCCCAGCCTTCCGTTGCCGGAAGTACCACACCTGCATCCCCTGCGGATACGGAAAGTCCGGAGGCAGAAGCTGCACCTTCCTGCTTAAGGCTTACCTTGTAGGTACCTGCACTTACATTCACCTTCTGGCTTAATGTAAATGCCACGCCTGCACTCTCACCGTTCCAAACATTGAAGAACTTGGTGGTATTGTTTGCTGCATATGCATCGTTCTTTACCTGGGTGGTAGCATTGCCTTCTGCAAGGCTTACTTCCCAGCCGGTAGTATCGCCGGTTTCAAAGTCACCATTCTGTACCAAAGTGGTAGTCTGCCACTCATAATGTCCGGGAGCCTGGGTAGCTTCCGGTGCCACATCACCGGTTCTGGTAATCTTAAAGTAGTCCACATAGCCCCATGAACCCTTAGCCATATTTACGGTAACACCTACATTCACATCGTTAAGATCTTCCTTAACGGTAATCTCCTGTGAACCGGTGAGCCAGTTATTATAACCGGTCATAGCCACTGCTTCGCCAGCCTCTTCTCCAACAAATACGTTGAAGGAAGCGTCTGCACCCATTGCCATAGTCTCTACCTTGTACACGCCTGCCGGAATATCTACTGCCTGTGAAGCAGTCATAACAGCATCTGCGCTACCAGAATAAAACTTCAACGCATGGGTTGCACCTTCAGAAGGCAGGGACATATACGAATCATCTGTATAAGCAAACTGCTTAATCTCTACGCCATCCCATGAAGATACATTAATTGTCCAGCTGCCGTCCCAGACATCACTTGTGAAATCTGCGTTAGCAATGGTAATGTCGCCTTCGCCGGCCTGTACCTGTCCCATATCGCCCACTGCGCATCCGGTAATCACCATTGCAGCCGCAAGAGTGGTACTAACCAGCTTCTTAAAACCTTTCTTACTCATTTCATAATCCTCCCACTTAATAGTGTGTGCCCAAGTCTCCTTGCGCAACCGATTGTTCTTAATCATATCTTAGCATTTCCCCATTTTTATTACAACTGACAGCAATTCCAATCTTTATTTTTCCATTTTGTGCGTTTTTACCAAAAGCCGTCCCTTTTTATACGTTTACGTGCGCAACATGCGCAATAGTGATGTGGGATTGACGCAGAAACCGGAGGGCTGGATGGTATATAGGTATCTTACTGGGCAGACTCCGAAACCTAAGAACCTCTAAGATTTGGGATGAAGTATACGAAAAGCAACGCGTCGGATGCAATGCGCGTCCGTGCGCAGTGCATCCTAATTCGGGCATCCGTGCCCGAATTCCGCTGGTTATGGAACCCAAATCTAAGAGGTTCTAAAGTTTCTCCATATGCCCAGTAAGATACCTATATACCATC
>JAFTXD010000104.1 GCA_017461775.1 Lachnospiraceae bacterium | reverse complement strand
TAGGTACAACTCTAGTAAGCATCATACCATAATCTGAAATTAAAGTCTAGTAATATTTTGGAATTTTAGTATACTAATCTTACTGTATAGCAAGGGAGGTAGTGTAGAAGTGGAAATGCAGAAAGAGCAAGCACAGTTTGAATATTGTAAGGGAATCATTCAAAACAACATCCGCAAGTATGAGGCGGAATATGAGCTTCGTCACCAGCAGGTACAGGAGTTTCACCAGCAGTTAAATAGTGGTGATGAAGGCGCCTATAATCAGCTGATGACTGCAGCCAGTTTGGAAGAGCATGCTTATAAATCCATGAAAAAGAATGAAGCTGCACTCTTAAAGCCATACTTTGGGCGAGTGGATTATGTGGACCACTCTACGGAGAAGGAAGAGCAGATATATATCGGCAAGAACGGTGTCTTTAAGAACAAGACCGATGTGCTCATAGCGGATTGGCGAGCACCTATTTCCAGTGTTTATTATGAGAACGAGCTTGGAGAAGGGGAGTACGGTCTTCCGGATGAGAAGCCCATACAGATTAACCTACAGCTGAAGCGAACCTACGATATTGAGGATGGTGTACTGAAAGGATTCTACGACAGCGACGTGGCCTCCAATGATGAGCTTTTAGTGCAGTATCTTTCCCGTAATAAAAATGAAGTCCTTGGAGAAATCATTGCTACCATTCAGAAGGAGCAGAATGAGATTATCAGAGAGTCCCCTTTTGCCAATATTATCGTACAGGGAGTGGCGGGAAGCGGTAAGACTACGGTGGCAATGCATCGTATTTCCTATTTGCTTTACAACTACAAGCACCGTTTTGAATCCAATGAATTCTGTATCGTGGGAAGTAATGATTTGCTTCTCAATTATATTACCAGTGGTCTTCCGGAATTAGATGTACCCAATATCAAGCATCTTCGTATGGATCAGCTTTTTGCAAGACTTTGTGAAAAGGACTGGCTGAAGAAGAATAAAATTGTGGAGCCGGATGAAACGGCAATGCATCGTTGCAATATTGATTTCATGCAGCAGTTAGAGCTCTATTTAATGTATAAAAGGGAAGAATACGTGGATGTCAGTGCACTAAAGGACAGACGTTTGGGAGTGATTCTTTCGGAGAGTAATAATACCACGCTTCTTAGGGAAAATCCTGCTAAGAGTATAAATGCGCTACTGACCATGTTGGATGATCGTGTGAAGACCCGTATCAAGTTCCTCATGAGCGGACAGGATAGGGATAAAATCAATGCCATGCTGAAGGAGTATGCGGGATACTACAAGGATAAAAAACCAAAGGCGTCTATCTACCAGTTCTATAGCGAGTTTTTGGATGCATGGGGAAGACAAAAGGGAGTATCTATGACCGAACACCTAGCCCATGTGCAAGCAGGAGAATTGGATGTATATGATGTGGCGGCACTTGCGCTTATTCATTATCGGATAACCCAGAAGGAGCCCAATCAGGAGTTTGGACTAGTTTTTTTGGATGAGGCTCAGGACTTTGGAATCGGCATTTACTACGTTTTGAAAAAGATTCTGCCGGATACCTATTTTACCATTATGGGTGACGTGTCTCAGAATATAAATTATTATACAGGCTTAAATGATTGGTACGAGCTTCAGAAGCTCTTCCTCACAGGAGATAAGGATCGGTTTAAGCTCCTTCAAAAGAGCTATCGTAATACCATTGAAATCTCGGAGTTTGCAGGAAAGATTCTGGATAAAGCATCCTTCGGAATGTATAAGATACAGCCGGTAATCCGTCATGGGGAACCGGTTTCGGAGAAGGAGTTCTGGAGTGAAGTAGAGATGGCAGAGTATACCAAGGAGCTGATTGAGGGTATCCGAAAAAAGGGTTATCAGACTACTGCCATTATCTGCAAGAACGAAGCAGAAGCAAAGAAGGCCAGACTTCTTTTACAGGAATACACTCCTATTGTGGACGGCAGTGATGATAATTTTTCTGCGGGAACTATGATTTTGCCCATTCGAATGGTAAAGGGCCTGGAGTTTGACACGGTTATCCTGTGGAATCCGGATTTAAAGCATGGAATAGAAAAGCCGGAAACGGCAAAGCTGTTGTATGTGGCTGCCACAAGAGCTTTGCATGAGCTTCACATTTTGAATTGTTAATTGGGGCGAAAGTACTATGGAAGTGGCGCCAATCATTGACTTTTTTGATGAGAAAAGCTATTCTAAGATTAGGTAACGTTACATCAAATGAGGGACAGCAAAATGAACGATTCAGAAATGTACTACAAAGCGGGTTTGGACTATTTAACCGGCCTCTCCAACAGATGGGGACTGCATGATTATTACGGATCTCTGGAAAAGGGAAAGAATATTCATGCCATGTATATTGATGTGGACAATTTCAAGCGGGTGAACGATGTGTATGGGCATAGTATGGGGGATGAATTGTTAGTTGCAATCAGTAACCTGATTACCAGCTATGCAGAGGGCTTTGCGGCTCGTATCGGCGGTGATGAATATGTAGTGCTTCTTGACGGTGGGTTATCACGCAAAAAGGTGACCGGAATAGCGGAGAGTTTGTTAGAGAATATGTCTGCTATGGATTTCCGTAAAGATGTTTTGTCTCTGATTTCCTTAAGTATTGGTATTGTTTATGGTCAGAAGGTGGATTCTCCTCTGGACTATATTTTGTATAAATGTGATGCTGCAATGTATAAGGCAAAGTTTGACGGCAAGAATCGGTTTGCATTTTTTCAGGCACTGGATGAGAGTATCCGCTTGAAAAAGAGCATTGAAACAGAGATGGAGGATGCTTTAAGGGAAGGGCAGTTTGTGGTATATCTGCAGCCGAAGATTAATATGTTGTCTTCCGAATTGTATGGTGCAGAGGCTCTTTGCAGGTGGATTCATCCGGTAGACGGACTTCGCAGTCCAGCCCTTTTTATTCCTATTTTTGAGAAAAATGGCTTTATTTCCAAGCTGGATTTTTATATTTATGAGCAGACCTGTAAGCTGAAGGCTGCGTGGCGAGGAACGGAGTTTGAGCATTTACCCATTTCTGTAAATATGTCCAGACTTCATCTGTACAATAAGCTACTGCCCTTTGAGCTGGCGGACATTGCAGATGAGTACGGAATTCCTTACAGTGAGTTGGAAATCGAGATAACAGAGAGCGTGTTTATCAAGGACAGTGAAGAACTGGTACAGATGGTGGCAGCTCTTAAAAAGCAGGGATTTATGGTATCCATTGATGATTTCGGGGCAGGATTCTCTGCACTGAATCTTTTGAAGGATTTGCCTGTAGATACCATTAAGCTGGATAAGGAATTTTTGCAGGGCTCCACGGATGATTTACGCGGGAAGAAGGTTCTGAAGAATATTATTTCCCTCTGTAAGGACTTAAAGCTGGAGGTGGTTACCGAAGGTGTGGAGACGAAGCCACAGATTGATTTTGTCACCAGCTGCGGCTGTCGTATTGCTCAGGGCTTTTATTATGCGAAGCCACTTTCCCTTGAGGAGTTTGAGGCTTTTGCAAGAGAATATGCAAAGAATAAGCTGGAAAGCTATACATTCCGCTTCAACGGAAGCCTCAGAAGTGAGGATGGTAGTTTGGAAGGCGAATATAATGGAACGGAGCTTTTGTTTGAGCAGGGAATTACACCGAATAGTAGAGCCATTTACCTGCCGGGCGGAGAAGCAGAGGAGAATGTAGTTTACTTACCGAACAAGGCGATTGTGAATGACAGCTACACTATTTCTATGTGGTTGAAGCCCAGAGAACTGCACAGCTGGGGAGCAACGTTATATGTGAAGTTTGAGACCGGATTTGCGGCGATGGTTCCTTTGGCGTGGGAGGGAGTATCTGATTTTAGAATTCGTGATTCCAGAAGTATCAATGGATGGTATGATGTCAGCGGTTGCCCTGCCAGAGAAGGTTTGTGGTCTCATTTTACCATTTCCTACAATGCCAAGACAGAGACTGCCACTTCTTTTATTAATGGAGAAGTAGTGGGCGTTTTGGAAAATGTACCGGTAAACCGTTATGTGAACAGAATTATGCTGGGCGGAGATATTTTTCAGCCGTCCTTTAGCGGTAATATTTGTGAAGTGGTAATCTATAATGAAGCAAAGGATTATCAGTTTGTAAAAGAATTATTTACATCCTATGTGGAGAGACCGGGCTTTAGCCACTCATAAGGATGTTTGAGGAGAAAATGTATAAGATTTTAGTAGTTGATGATGAGAAAATAGAACGAAACGGTATCCGTTTTCTGCTAAAGCAGATGGATTTAGAACTGGAAATTTTGGAGGCGGAAAACGGAAAGAAGGCCGTAGAGCTTTTAAAGTCAGAGTCTGTGGATATTCTGCTTACGGATATCAAGATGCCTTTTATGGACGGAATGGAGCTGATTTCGGCAGTACGTCCGATATATCCGGATATGATGATTGTCATATTCAGTGGCTTCAGCGATTTCGAATATGCGAAAAATGCCATAAAATATGATGTGAAGGATTATATTTTAAAGCCGGTGGAGCCGGCGGAATTTAAGAATACTCTTAGTAAGGTGGTTGGCCAGCTGAAGGAAAAGCAGGAGCAGAAGATTTTTAAGGATATGAGCCAGACCTTGATGGAGGAGCATTTGTTATACAGTCTGGTGAACGGG
>JAFTXD010000103.1 GCA_017461775.1 Lachnospiraceae bacterium | reverse complement strand
TGCAGTCCGTAGGAGACAGTAAGAGACCGTTATTCTACTTAATGATTGCCACCGTTGTAAATATCGTTCTGGATTTATTGTTTGTAGGCGTATTTAAATGGGGCGTATGGAGTGCCGCCTTTGCTACGGTGATTTCCCAGTTTATCAGCGCACTGCTCTGCCTGCGCACGCTGCTTACCACCACGGAAGAATATCGGGTGGATATAAAGAAAATCTGCTTCGATATGTTTATGCTGAAGCAGATTATCCAGAATGGTCTGCCCACCGGCCTTAATAATTCCATTATTGCCATCGCCAATGTGGTTGTGCAATCCAATATCAATGCCTTTGGTAAAATGGCTGTGGCAGGCTGCGGAGCCTATTCCAAAATCGAGGGCTTTGGCTTCTTACCAATCAACTGCTTCACCATGGCTCTTACCACCTTTATCAGCCAGAATCTGGGGGCAAAACAATTTGAACGAGCCAAAAAGGGCGCCCGCTTTGGTATCCTCTGCTCTGTAATTCTGGCAGAAACCATCGGTATTATTATTTACCTGTTTGCTCCACAGCTGATTGGAATCTTTAATTCCGACCCGGCCATCGTGGAATACGGTGTCATCCAGGCCAGAATCGTTACTTTATTCTACTGTCTGCTGGCCTACAGTCACTGTCTGGCATCCATTTTCCGTGGAGCAGGCAAATCCACTATACCCATGCTGGTCATGCTGGCCTCCTGGTGCATTATCCGAGTGACCTACATCACCATCATTGTGCAGTTTATCCCGGTAATTAACGTGATTTTCTGGGCATATCCCCTTACCTGGAGCATCAGTACCGTGGTATTTACTATTTTTTATTTTAAATCAAACTGGATGAAAGCTTTTCAGTAGAAAATTTGAAAAAGATATGTTATAATTGGTGAATAATATTTTTTAAGTGAGGTATCGAATGTTACGCACCAACGAATCAGCAGAAAACTATTTAGAAACCATACTGTCCCTGAGCAAGGTGAAGCCCGTAGTCCGTGCGGTGGATATTTCTGAGGAATTGGGCTATAAAAAGTCCAGCGTCAGCGTAGCAATGAAAAACCTCAGAGAACAGAATCATATTACGGTTACCAAGGAAGGTTTTATTTATCTTACCGAGTCCGGCAAGGCAATTGCAGATATGATTGCCGAGCGCCACGAGGTCATTATGAAATGGTTAACCTCTTTGGGTGTGGACGAACAAATAGCCTCCGAAGATGCTTGCCGAATCGAGCATGTCATCAGCGAGCAGAGCTTTGAGGCTATCAAGAAAAACGTTCTTTAATTGTGCTTACATAGGCGGATGGTGATTTTTTCACTGTCCGCTATTTCTATGCCAAAAGTGATGCGATATACATCCTCCGGTTGTCCCTGGTGGTCAAGGTGCGTTTCTTTCTTCACCCCAAAATCAATCCCCTTGTACTCCACCTGTAAGATACAGGTATTTTCTTCCCCGCAAAGTCGAATATATCCAGACCCTATTTCAGGTATATATTGCGTCACAAAATTCTCTGTAACAACAGCCCCCTCTTCTCCGGCCACAAAGTAATCCTCTAAAATCACTTCTCCCGTTTTTTTATCAAAGGAAATCCTTCTTGTAAAAGCCTTTACCATTCCTACTCCATAGGCCTCCGCCAGCTCCATAGAACATTCCCCGTACTGACTGGTCTCCCGGGCGTCAAAGCGTTTTGCCGCATACTCTCTGCCACTTTTCTGCTCCGCGCCGCAGAGAAGAGGGACATTGTGCCCCATACTTCGGTTGCATAGAATCTCATACCTGCCTTCTCCGAAATACTCCTTTACATATTCCCCGGCACCCAAATCGGTAAAGAACAACTCCTTCCCGATTCCATACAAAAAGCTTCCCACATCATTATGGTTATGAGGCTCCCCATTATGACCTCCCTTCACCGCAAAAAAGCAGCCATTTTCACTATTTCCCAGACACCACTGGGCACTGGGTAGGATGGTGAACTTCTCCGGCGTATAAGGCTCTTTTTCGCGCTCATTTGCGGACAGCTTCCTTGTAGCAAAGATATCCATACGCATGGGCACAAAGCGGTAGCAATGGTCCTCCTCTAAAGAACTCGCCAGAGCGATGTCCGGCATCTGCACCTGTGGAAAAAAGTCCTTCAGTTGGCAGCCCAGGCCCATACGGTATTTCTCCCTGCTGCTTCCGTCAGAAAAGCTGACACTTCTCCCCGATGCAAAATAACACTTAGCCCACCAAAGAGCCATGTGGAAGCGCTTATCCTCCTCCCCTGCCCGAAACTGTCCCCAGTCCCCTCGCAGCAAGTCCATCTTACCTTGGGTGTACTCATATACCTGCTCTGCAAAATTCACAAAATATCCCATGCCGTAAGCATAATACCCCAGCCCCTCCATACAGGTGCCGTCTTCTGCAAAACCATCCACATAATGTAATAAATCCTCACATACTCTGGAAATATACTTTTCCAGAAGCTCCGGCTGGTCATGATATAAGTATATTGCAGCGCTACCAATATTCCCTACACATACAGCATTCCAGTTGTGCTCGCACCGCTCCCAGTGGGCAAAGGGGGGCTCTACCCCGAAGAAAGGCTCTACAACACGCTTAAGGGCTTCATTTTTGCATTTCTCCACGCAAGCCGAGGAAAGTTCACCCTCCAGCGCATAAGTCAGCTCTGCCAGCGTTCCTGCGGTCTCTGCGGCAAACAAATCCACATTATAACGCCAGTTAGGGTCCTTGGCACGATTCACATGGGCAGGAAGCGCCCAACACTCCTCTCCGCAGATTTCCCGCAGAATTTGCTCTAGTTTCGTATAGACCTGCTCCTTTGTCAGCGGTGTGAATGCCTCTTCCCCCTCCTCCTTCATCCAAAGGGCAAGACATCCGAATACCGTCAAAAATTTGCGTCTGCCAAAGTAAACCGCTTCATATTTCACACGGTTACCACAGGTTTCAAAAAGAGCAAATAATTCCTCCGTAATCTTCGGCAATGGCTTATCTAACAGCTCCAATGCGATTTCAATTAATTCTTTTTGGGTCTTTTCTAAAAATTGTTTATACATATTCATACCTATATTCTAAGACAAAAAAAGAGGCTGTGCAATGCACAACCTCTTAAATATTTTTTTGACAGAATTCCGAAGGAATTCCATTGGAACTTAGGGATTCTTAGGCTCTGTTTTCTAGAGCCTTAGAAGAACTTAGTTCCATATTATCTCTGTACACGACCAGAAGCATCGCCACCAGCAAGAGTCTCAACTTCTTTTCTGGATACTAAGTTGAAATCGCCAGGGATGGTGTGCTTTAATGCAGAAGCAGCAACACCGTACTCAAGAGCAGCCTTGAAATCCTTACCATCTAACATACCACAGATAACACCACCTGCGAAGGAGTCACCACCACCTACACGGTCAACGATAGGATGGATAGAGTACTCTTTGGAGTGATAGAATTCCTTGGTATCTCTGGAGTAGATACAAGCTGACCAACCGTTGTCAGATGCAGAACGGCTTACACGTAAAGAAGATACGCAGTATTCGAAGTTGAACTTCT
>JAFTXD010000102.1 GCA_017461775.1 Lachnospiraceae bacterium | reverse complement strand
ATGCAAATATGCTTCTTGTACAAATCCCGCCTTTTCATAGCTTCCGATTGCCTGCTTATTATCTGCAAGCACACGTAAAAATAGACGGTGCAGCTTAATTTCTTCAAATGCATACGCTATCATCAGCTTTGCTGCCGCAGTTCCAAGTCCCCTGCCTCTGCAGCCATCCCCGCCGATGAAAATACCATATTCCCCTTTGTTATGCTGCTTATCGATATCTCTCACAAATACAGACCCCACCGGTCTGTCGCCCTCGACTTCACAAATCATCATCTGCACCACTTTACCGGTTTCCACCATGGTTCGCATCCAGTTCTCATGTCCCTCTTTGGTAAAGAGTGCCTGATAAATGAAATTCTTTCTCACGGCATCGGAGTTTCTCCACGTAACAATATTCTCCGTATCCTCATAGGTTATGGGGCGCAGATAGATACCCGCTTTTTCATCAATATACTTCTTCATTCCTACCTCTAATAATACATTGCACCGTTCGCAATGCCTGCAAAATAATATATTCCGCACACTACATGCCATAAATATGCCAGCCACTGTAGGGCAATTTTCCATCCTTGGCTTTCCCTGTTCGCTGTTGCCTGCAAAAGCACCACAAGAGCTCCGTAGAATACAAAGAAAATACCATGCATATATCCCCAGGAGAAATTGAAATCCGGCTGCCTAAAGCCTTTTTCATACAAAATCAGTGCCATGGCAAGACTCATTCCATAGAGCTGCCAGGAAAAGCGGAAGGCAACATTCGTCTTTATTTCCTTCCGGTTCAAGACAAGTACCAATATGGGGAACCCTGCGGCCAGCCCAATGGCAAGGGGGATGTCGCCACAATACAAGCTCCACACCTCTGCAAAGCCAAAACCGATTCCTCCCTCTTCTCCCCCGCTTGGAACAAAGACACCACTATACTGATACAGAAGATCAATAAATGTAGGGATAAAACATACCCCCAGCCGGATAGTCGGCCAGAAATTTTGAAATTTACTGCGTACCATGCGGTATAACATAATCAGCCCCGCCGAGCCAACAAGGACAATCGTAAAGCTTGGCTTTGTCATGGTTGTCAACAGCAAAAATACGGAGAAAAGCACATAATCTTTAAATGCCACCTTCCCCGTTTCATAGATGGGCAGTAGCTTGATATACCATAAAAATGCCAATATGGCAAAGGGTCTTGTAGCCATATAGGTTGCGTTGTGGAACGGATTGGGTGTAAAGACCCCCAGATACCGAAAAGGAATTCCCGGCAGATACATCCCCTCCGGCGGAAATACCATGGATACAAAATGTAAGCTTACCGCTACCAAGGTAATCAAAATCCCAGCCAAATAGGGATAATCTTTAAACCGCTCCTGAAGGGGCTTTAATACCACCTGACGCAGCCCCCAAATGGTAATCAAAATACTTAATGTATTTAATAACAGTGTTGCCATCGCCATGGAAATCTCCGGCTCTAAAAACAGATGGAACGCACCTCCTATCCAGAAAAAGATTGGATAAGGAAAGCTATAACCACTGTCCAGTCCCTGCATTTCCAATATATACGCCTTCATATCATTATGGTAAAGAGGCGAATCCTGCATCGCATGAGTGGCCTGTAGCACAAACAAACGCCCTGTTACAAAAACGACGATAGCTAAGATCAGCACCATAAAACCATAATCAATTAACTTACTTTTCTTACTGTCAAGCTTCACTACTTACTTCTCCACGTTTTTCAGTAATCTTCTGGCTGCCAGATACATCAGCACCAATATCGCCTGTCCCGGATACCAGACACACTCTAAGAGACCAAATCCCATAAATACCACAAATACCATTCCGGGCAACAGTACGGTTGGTTCCTTCGCTTTCCATAAAAGCCCCAGACTCCTTACCCCATACCATACCATCAGAAGGACAAACATTACCCCTGCGGGTATTCCATAGGTATAAAGCATCTGAATAAAGATATTCTGAGCGTGCCATGCATGGAAATCCTCGGTAATCTGGTAGTGTCCTTCCGAAACGGTGTGACCTGTCATATTTAAATCTGACAAGTAGTTTTTCCAGATTTCTAAACGAATCTTACCTGAATTCAGCGCATCTTCTCCCCGCAGAAGACCGTCATCCTCTTGCACTATCTCTGCGCCAGCACCCTCATCCGCGCTCTCTAAAACTTCCGGCTGCTCGTCTAAAACTTCTACGAGTGCTACAGAATCCTCTGCCTCTATTACAACTTCTGATGATACATCTTCCGGCTCTTCTTCCAGAATTCCATCATAATTAATTCTTCCGATAGCCGTTTCCAGAAATTCTTCCAGAGAGACATATTTCCAAGAATCCCATGGGTCAAAGGAGTGTACCTTTTCAATACGATATTCCGCACCAAACCACACCGGATGGTGAAGAATACAGGGCAGATATCGAATGGTTCCGTACACACAAGGGAAGGTAATTATCGCACACAGCACCAGTGCTGCCCATCTTATGATCAAGCGATACACCTTTTCCTTGAGCAGCCACAGATTGGAAATAATACCATACAAAAAGGTAAGTCCAAAAATCACCAGCAAAGCAGTACGACAAATGGTAAAGAAAACAAAGCTTACCAGTCCGCCCGCCATCACATAATATAACACCTTCCAAAATGTATTGACCCAATTCTTCTCCGAAGCT
>JAFTXD010000101.1 GCA_017461775.1 Lachnospiraceae bacterium | reverse complement strand
TTTGCTCCTGTGTCGCAAAGTTTGCAGGGGTATAGAGGAGAATAATATGGCAGAATTTACACATTTTAATAGTCAGGGTGATGCGGTGATGGTGGATGTCAGTGAAAAGGCAGAGACGAAAAGGGAAGCAATTGCTACCGGCAAGATTACCATGTCCAAGGAGTGTTTTGAGAAGATTCAAAATCATGAAATGGGGAAAGGTGATGTGCTTGGTGTTGCCAGAGTAGCGGGAATCATGGGAGCCAAGAGGACCTCAGAGCTGATTCCTCTCTGTCATGTACTGCTTTTGACTAAGGTGGAGATTGATTTTATGCTTCATGAGGAGGATTTATCCATCAGTGCCTTTTGTACTGTGAAAACTACAGGAAAAACCGGTGTAGAGATGGAGGCACTGACAGGAGTAAATATTGCCTTGCTTACCATCTATGATATGTGTAAGGCGGTAGATAAAAAAATGGAGATTACCGGAATTCATTTATGCAGAAAAACCGGCGGGAAAAGCGGAGAATTTGTATGGTAGATTGTCACGGAAGAGAGATAAATTACATGCGCATCTCCATTACTGATAAATGTAACCTGAGATGCCGATATTGTATGCCGGATGGAGTGACGCTGACAAATATGTCAGAGCTTCTGTCATATGAGGAAATTGTAAGTGTGTGTCAGCAAGCGGTAAGCCTTGGTATTACAAGGTTTAAGGTTACCGGAGGGGAACCGCTGGTAAGGCGGGAAGCTGACAAGCTGGTCGCAATGATAAAGGAGGTTCCGGGAGTGGAGCAGGTGACGCTGACTACCAATGGTATCCTTTTGAAGGAATATGCGGAGAAGCTGAAAATGGCAGGGATAGACGGCATTAATGTAAGTCTGGATACGTTAAATGCAGAGAAATTCCGGGAGATTACCGGATTTGATGCTTTGAACAAGGTTCTGGAGGGAATTGATGCAGCGCTTAAAGCAGGTCTTAAGGTGAAAATAAATAGTGTTCTTACTAAGGATAATGCAGATTATCGTTCCCTGATTTCCTTTGCGCAGGAAAAGGGAATTGTACTTCGATTTATTGAGATGATGCCCATCGGATACGGGAAGGAGCAGGAAGGCATTTCCAACCGGTGGATATTAGATCGATTGGAAGAGGAATATGGTAAGCTGCGCAAGGCATCGGAGAATTTGGGAAATGGTCCGGCAGTGTATTATAGGCTACCCGGAAAAGAAAGTGTAGTGGGATTTATCAGTGCTATTCACGGTAAGTTTTGCAGCTCTTGTAATCGGATTCGGATGACGGCTATGGGAGAGATTAAGCCGTGCCTTTGTTATGATACTTCCATTTCGGTAAAAGAGCCTTTAAGGGCCGGAAATATGGCTGATGTAAAGGCAAGACTGATTTGGTCAATGGCGCAAAAACCGTACGCACACTGCTTTGAAGAAGTGGAGAAAATTACGGAAGCGAAGAAAATGGTACAGATTGGGGGATAAATATGGGAAAGATATTAGCTATATGCATCAGTGAGAAAAGAGGAACTGCAAAGTTTGAAATCCCGGAAGCGGAAATTAAACCGGAGTGGGGGATTATAGGAGATGCTCACGGTGGAAATTGGCATCGCCAAATTAGTCTCTTATCCTTTGAGAAAATCCGGGATTTCCGCGCAAAAGGAGCAAATGTAGACTTTGGAGCGTTCGGGGAAAATCTGGTAATAGAGGGGGGGGACCTTAGAGCATTACCGGTGGGTACCAGATTTGTCATTGGAGAGGCGGAACTTGAGCTGACCCAGATTGGTAAGGAGTGCCATAGCCACTGCGCTATTTATCATGCTGTGGGCGATTGTATTATGCCAAGAGAGGGAGTTTTTACCCGGGTAATTAAGGGTGGTCATATTAAGGTAGGAGATGAGATCACTATGATTCCTCCTAAGGCTGACAGGCCATTTACCGCTGCGGTCATTACTTTAAGTGATAAGGGTGTTCGTGGGGAGAGAGAGGATAAGAGCGGCCCCTTACTTGCACAGATGCTAAGGGAAGCCGGATATGATGTGATTGAAGAGCTGCTTTTGGCGGATGAAAAGGTGCCTCTTAAGACACAGATGGTTCGTCTGGCGGATCAGAGGCAGGTGAATCTGATTTGTACTACCGGTGGCACCGGATTTTCAGAGAGGGACATTACACCGGAGGCAACGATAGAGGTGTGTGATCGCATGGCAAACGGTATTGCAGAGGCCATCAGAGCCTATTCCATGACGATCACCAAAAGGGCTATGCTCAGCCGCGGCGTATCGGGAATTCGAAAAAAGACCCTGATAGTCAATTTGCCGGGAAGTCCTAAGGCAGTGAAGGAAGCATTGGATTATGTTCTACCGGAGCTCTCCCATGGACTGGGGATTCTGCGAGGAACAGAAGGCGAGTGCGGAAATGAAAAGAAGTAAGAAATGTTTCACTACGATAGTGGCAGCAGTGATGTGCCTTGTCACAGCAGGATGTGGTAGTGCCAAAGAGGAAAAGGCACAGGTGCAGGTATTTGTGGCAGCAAGTTTAAAAAACGTAATGTCAGAGCTTGAGCTGGCGTATGAAATGGAAAATCCCGGTGTAGACATTGTACTCAGTGCCGACAGTTCAGGAACCTTAATGACACAGATTCAGGAAGGCTATGAGTGTGATATTTTCTTTTCAGCAGCGCAGAAGCAGATGAATACCTTAGAGGAAGGCGGTTTTCTTGTGGAGGAAACCAGACATAATGTGGTAAATAATCAGGTAGTGGTAGTGAAAGGAAAAGGGGTAGAAATCACTGTGACTGGACTGGTCAATATTGCTGAAGCAGAGAATATAGCCCTGGCAGCAGGCTCTGTACCCGTAGGAAAGTATACCCGTCAGGCGATGGTAAATCTGAAGATGCTACCGGAAGTAGAGGATGTATCAGCCATCTCTACTTCAGAGATTATGGAGGCTCTGGATACAGAAGTCAGTGAGCATGGTAATGTAAGTAAGGTGCTCATTGCTGTCGCAGAAGGTGCCTGTGAGGTAGGAACCACATATTATTCCGATACTTATGGATACGAGGATAAGGTAGAGATTCTGGAATTTGTAGATTATGAGTTGACCGGAGATGTGATCTATCCTGTCGCCAGAGTGAATAATGAGGAAGCATCTCATGCACAGACAGAGTATGCAGAAGGATTTCTGGAGTATATCCTTTCCGAAGAGGCAAAAGCAGTTTTTGCGAAGTATTATTTTGATACCAATGTTGAATAGAAAGAGTAACCTATGGAGTTTTTAATGAGTCTGGACTATCGTCCGTTGTTTATTTCCATAAAGACCGGTGTTTTTGCTACCATTATTGCTTTTTTCTTGGGAATTTATGCAGCCAGAGCGGTGCTTTTTTCCGGAGGAAAGAAAAAGGCAGTATTGGATGGAATCTTAACCCTGCCCATGGTGCTTCCGCCCACGGCAGCAGGGTTTCTTTTGCTGCTTTTATTCAGTACAAGAAGGCCATTGGGGAACTTTCTGTATACAACCTTTGACATAAAGGTGATTCAGTCCTTTGCCGGTTGTGTAATTGCGGCACTGATCATCGCCTTCCCACTGATGTATCGCAATGCCAGAGCAGCTTTTGAGCAGGTGGATGTGAGTCTGGTCTATGCGGCACGGACGCTGGGCATGAGTGAGCACAAAATTCTGTGGAAGGTGCTGGTACCTACCGCAATGCCGGGAGTGGCATCCGGTACGGTGCTGACCTTTGCAAGGGCTATGGGTGAGTACGGAGCGACCTCTATGCTTGCTGGAAATATTCCGGGAAAGACAGCTACCGTGTCCCAGCAGATTGCTTTGGTCAT
>JAFTXD010000100.1 GCA_017461775.1 Lachnospiraceae bacterium | reverse complement strand
AGCACTTCCTGCATTCTTTGCCGGTCTGTTCATGGCTTTGTGCTACAGTATCTCTTATGGTATTGCATTTGGTTTCATCACCTACTGCATCGTTAAGATTTGTGCTGGTAAGGCAAAGGAAGTACATCCTCTCCTGTGGGGGTGCACTGCTCTGTTCATTCTGAACTTCATTTTGTTGACAGTCCTCTAATTATAGCTGAGTTCACCAATGAAGCTGTAATACAGACAAGGGGAATAAAGTCAATTTATTTCAAAGTAGATAATATGGGCGTTTCGGCTGGTGTGCCGAAACGCCCTTTTTGTATTGCATTTATGCATGTAGAAGCCGACTCAACGTATGGTTGAATAGAGAGATTATAACTCGCAGATGCGGTTATTGAAGAGCTTTTAAAGGCTGTGCTACAGTAGTGATACGAAAAGGAGGGAAGTGGGATGATAGATAAGGAAAAGGTGGGAAAAACCATTGCACTATATCGGAAAATGAGAGGGCTTACCCAGAAAAATCTGGCGGATATGCTGCATATCTCCTATCAAGCAGTGTCAAAATGGGAGGCAGGCGTCAGCCTTCCTTCGGTGGAAATGCTTTATGAGGTTGCGGTGGCGATGAATGTTATCGTGGATAGTCTGCTGAATGACAATATACGGGACAATCGCTGGATTAGTTATATGGATACCGGTCTGGATACAAAAAAGCTCTATGCGCTTAAGAGAGAGATTCAGGAGCTGGTATCTCCGGATGAGGAATTGATTTCTGCGCAATTTGCGGATGCGACAATCTTTAAGATTGACACCTCTGGGATGAAGGAGCCGGTGTATGCCAGCTTAAATTGCGTGCCGGGCTCCAAGGAGAGATACGCCAGAGAGCATGGATATGATGAAGAAATTTGTGCGGATGTGGCAGCAAATGCCATGAATTTTGTGTTGCAGCATGGAATGAAGCCTGTTATCTTGCAGGCAATGGTTCTGTGTGGTAATAACGGCTCAGACCAGCTATATCGCATGGCACAGACTTTTCAAAGAGTATGTGTAGAAAATAATGTGATGTTTGCCGGGATGGAGATTGCTGCACAGCCGGTAAACTACAGGCAGGATGAATACAGAGTCAGTGCCAGTCTGGTAGCGGTGCAGGATAGGGAGAAACTGCAGGATTTAAGTCATGTCAGTAAAGGAGATATTTTGATTGGGATAAGGACGGAGGGAATCAACGGAACCAATTATCCGATTATCAAGGTGATGATGGACAGAAAACCGGAGCTGGCATATGCCAAGATTGATGAGGAACATTATTTTGTGGAAGAGATGATGAAACCTAATACGGCTTTTACCAAAGAAGTGATGGAGCTACAAGGGGAAAACGTCCTTCAGGGGGTGTTTTTGATACGAAATCATTTGCTGAATGATAGAACGTATTTAGCCTTGCCGGAGGGGGTGGGAGCTTGTATTGATTTACGGAAGGTGCCCATTCTGCCCCTGTATCGTTTCCTGGCGGAGCAGGATCTGATTGGAAGAAATGTACTGCCCTATCATTTTCATTTTGGTATCGGCATGATGATAGCGGTAAAGGAAAAGGATTGTGAACGGGCCATGGAAATTATAGGAAAAACCAAAGAATGCTGGTGTATTGGTAGAATTGAAAGAAATACACAGCGCAATGGAGAGAAGGTATGGACGATAGGAGAGCTGGCGTTGTAAGAGAGTCACAAAATCTGTTTTGGAGATTAGGAATTACATATAGTCCGCTGCTGATACTTTACATTTTACTGGCAGCGATACTTAATCAAGTGATTATTCAGGGAAATGATACCATTGCAGGAGCCATGGATGAGGTGCTCATGGGGCGTCAGGTGGTATTTCGAGATTTGATGTTACCATTATGCGGTATGGTATTGGCAGGAACACTGGTAGCTTATGGAAAGAGTATCTGTGGCAGCTATTATAGTGTCATTATGCAGAGAGAGATGCGAGGAACTTTGGCAGAGCACTTATTACAGCTACCTTTCTGTTATCTGGATGAAAAAGGGGCGGGCAGTATTATGACCCGGTTCTCCTCGGATATGGAGGAGGTGGGGAGATTTTTTTCAGAGGTTTTGCCGGGCGTTCTGGTGAATTTGGTTACAATTTTATCTGTGACCTTCTATTTTCTGGAGCTGGACAGGATGCTCATAGTGATACTGTTTCTCAGCTATCCGGTAATGTTAATTGTGGCAGATAAAATGTCTAAGCGACTGGCAGCAATCGTTACGCACTACCGCACAAAAATGGATGAGCGGACACAGATTGCCTACGATTCCATACAGGGAATCGTGGTGGGCAGAAGCTATAATCTCTACCCAGTTATAAAAAGGAGAATGGACGCTGCCATTGATGAAATCGCAGAAAATGGCTGTAAAAGCACACGTATCAGCTCCATGGCCTGGGTACTGAAAAGTGTATTAACTACGATACCTGTAATTGCCTGTTATTTGTTTGGATTATTTGAAGTCATATCCGGAAGAATTACGGTGGGAGAGATGCTGGCATTTACGGTGCTGCTGGGACGTATCATTTATCCCATTGGAGATGTGGTTTTTTGTATGAATGACATCCGTACGTCGGGAGTGGCTTTTAAACGATTACAAGGAATCTGTGAGCTGGAAAGAGAACGAAAGTGTGGCGTTGCCAGCCTTGATATTGGGGGCGCGGATACGGTTATCTGCTGGGAGAATGTACATTTCTCTTATGAAAAGGAACAGGAGATTTTAAAGGATGTATCCCTGCGAATAAAGCCTGGGGAGACGGTGGCCTTTGTGGGAGGCTCAGGTGAGGGGAAAAGTACGATTCTCCGGCTGCTTCTTGGATTTTATGAGAAAACCCAGGGGGAGTACCGCTTATTTGGAAAACGGTACGAGGAAATAAGTCCGGGTGCCCTTCGGAGCTGCTTTTCCTATGTATCTCAAAATGTATTTCTGCTCCCTAAAAGCATTTTTGACAATATAGTGTGTGGTAAAGAAGATGTGTCTATGGATGTGGTGGTGAATGCATGTAAGGCTGCCAATATTCATGAGTACATCATGAGCCTGCCGGAAGGCTACGATACCATGGTAGGAGAGAGGGGGATAAAGCTGTCCGGTGGAGAACGGCAGCGAATAGCCATTGCCAGAGCGCTGGTAAAGGATGCACCCATCCTTCTTCTGGACGAACCAACTGCGGCGGTAGATACCTTCACAGAGGGCGGGATTCAGCAGGCATTAAACAATGTTTCCAAGGGAAAAACGGTGTTGATTGTAGCGCATAGACTTTCTACTATTCGACATGCTGACAGGATATATGTTCTTGATAAGGGACGGATTGCAGAAATGGGAAAACACGAGGAGCTGCTTGCCCGGGAGGGTATATATGCAGGTTTGTATGGAAAGGAGGCCGGAGCAGATGCATAAGGAGGGAAAGAAAAAGAATTTATTTTTCTGGTTCATGGGCCTAATGGGAAAGCGTTTGCCGTTATATCTGCTGGGCATTATGGCTTCTACTCTGGGAATGGCTCTTCGAAACATTGCGAATGCGGAAATCGTGGAAACGATTGTATCGGCCGCACAGTCCAAAGTAGTTGATGGAATATGTATGCAGGTAGGCGTAGAGTTTTTCTTCTTTGTACTGAGTGCCTTTTTGTGGAGGGCAGGAATCATGCAATACAATATCGAAGGAAAAAGAGGAATTGCAAAATTGGAGAAGCTGGTCTTTTCCAAGGCCATGCGATTTCCCATGAGCTATTATGAGGAGCATCACAGCGGAGATTTTATCTCTAAGCTGATTTATGATACCGAAAGAGCGGGGGATATTTACGGCTCCCGGTTGCGAAGACTTTCCGCAGCGGTGCTTTCTGCTTTATTGTATCTGATACCCATGTACAGCTATAGTCCTCAATTGACGGGATGTCTTCTGCTTATCAGCATCCTTTCGGTTATAGTAAACAGTATATTCATAAAACCGATGAAAGGTATTGGGAAAAGGCTTGCGGTGCAGAATGGGAGGATGACGGAAGCCCTCACCAATATTCTTGGGGGAACCGAATTAATAAAGACCTTCCCCATTGGCCGGGTATTGGGGATGGAATATCGGACTGCTAATAAAGCTGCATGTGATATGCAAAAGGAAGGCAGCAGGGTGTCGGCGCTGCTGGAAAGCTTCCAGTGCATGTTTGAGTTATTGAGTGCACTTATCTTTTTGGGACTTGGAGTCTGGTTTGTAGCCCGGAAGCTGGTTACACTGGGAGAGCTGACGGCGATTTATACCCTGTATGGAACTTTTCGTTATGTGTTTTCGGATATCGGAAAATATCTTCCGCAGATGATGGAATGTATGGCAAACGTGGAGCGACTGTATGATTTTTTGCAGCTGGAAGAAGAGGCGGAAAGCTATACTGTAGAGAATATGGTAAGCACGTGCGAGGATGCGGTGGTGATGGAGAATATCCGGTTTTCTTATTCAGGGGACAGAGTGATTTTAAAAGATTTTTCCATGGGGATTAAGAGCGGAACATGCGTTGCTCTGGTGGGAGAATCCGGCTGCGGAAAGAGTACACTTGCCAAGCTTTTGCTGGGCTTTTATCCACCGGAAGCGGGAAGGATAGTGGTGGCAGGAGAAGGAGATACCCTTGCATCACGCAGGAAGTTAATCAGTTATGTTCCTCAGGAACCCTATTTATATGGGGTTAGTATTGCAGAAAATATTGCATACGGAAGAGAAGGGGTTTTTCCAGAACAGGTGCCTATGGAGGATATTATCCGGGCCGCAAAAAAGGCAAATGCCCACGATTTTATTATGAAGCTGCCAGAGGGCTATCAGACAGTACCCGGGGAGCGGGGAAATACTCTTTCCGGTGGTGAGCGGCAGCGGATTGCCATCGCCAGAGCGGTACTACGGGATGCACCCATTTTCCTTCTGGATGAGGCGACCTCTGCTCTGGATAACGAATCAGAGCAGCTTATTAATCAGGCACTGGACAGGGTATGTGAGGGAAGAACAACCATTATGATAGCCCATAGGCCCTCTACCATTGCCATGGCGGAGGAAGTAATTGTGGTAGGGTAAAAAACGCTCTGCCACATTGTTTTTTATTAGATGCCTAAAAGGGTAGTTGACAAGTGGTGTATCTGGTAGTATATTGTAGTTAAGTGAAAATCTGGGAGCCAATCTTGCAGTGAGGCTGCATTCTACGACTTTTCGATGGCGATTCTGCCGTGTGTCAGGAAACCCCTGCGTATTTCACAAGAAACAAAAGCGGGGCTGACCTGCGGGAAGGAATGAATATGGAAAAGGATTTGGTGGATTATGCATATCTATCAGATAATTCGCGCTATGCGGATTTATTTAACGGAGTATTGTTTGGAGGAGAAGAGGTACTTGTAGCAGAGAAGCTGAAGGGAGAAGATGCGAAGCTCGTAATATCCTCCGCTGGGAAGAAAAAGGGACGTTATCGGGATGTAATACGGAAGTATGAGAGAGATGTTGGATATGCGGTTTTGGGAGTAGAAAATCAAGAAAATGTCAGTTATACGATGCCTTTTCGTGTAATGGAATATGAAATCGGTGAGTATGGCCGGCAAATCTCGGAGAAGGAGAAAAAGCATCGAAAGAAAAAGGATGTAACCGGTGCGGAGTATTTGAGTCAGTTTCAGAAAAATGACAGGCTGAATCCCTGTGTTACGCTGGTGCTTTTCTGGGGCGAGCATTGGGATGGCCCTGAGGAATTGCTGGACATGGTGAATTTAGAGGCGATTCCAGAGCCTCTACGGCCTTATGTGAATAATTATCGCATGTACCTTGTAAAAGTGCGGGAATTCGGCAATACGGACGTTTTTAAGACGGATTTGAAGCTGGTATTTGACTTCATGAAGCAGACGAAGGAGCCGGAGGGAATGCGAGGGCTTCTGCTGGGAAACGAGGCATATAAAAGCGTATCGAAGGATGCCTATGAAGTGATGCGCGTACATACAAATTTAAAAGAACTGGACAGGTTCTGGGAAGAAAGCACAAGTGAGGAGGAAGTGGATATGTGTTATGCGATTCGTATGATTATCAAAGAAGAGCGTGAAAAGGGAAGAGAAGAAGGTAGAGCGCAGGGCTTGGAGCAGGGAATTCTGCTTCATGCCTATCAGATGGTGGCACGCGGCAGGGAGACGGTTGCGGAAGCCTTGGAGGACATAGAGCTGAATTTGACAGAAAGTGAATTTCTTGAAGGATTGCAGGCAGCAGGATATACCATGCCATAGTTGGTGAAAGGGATATAGGGGACAAGAACCGTGGGAGCATTGAAGTCAATGCTCCTTTTTCTGCATTTTTAGCCACAAAACAGATATATCTTCCCAAAATCTATGTTATAATGTACACAGAGAAGTGCAGGTTTGCGAGTCTTACAAATGAGTGGAGGATATTAAGATGCGTCCAAGAAAAGATCGGCGAGGGAGCTTTTTGGAAAGAACCATCACCAATGCGATTAATAATGCCTTAAGCAGTGTGATTCATACTACGGTGCATAAGGTGGCTAATACGGTGGTGGATACTTCTGTGAACAAATATAAGGCCACCAAGGAGGCGGAGCTGGCACAGTATAAATTACAGCAAAAGAAGGCCTTGGAGGAGGCAGCCAGACCGGATCCCAATTATGTCAGAGAGGATGAAATGTCCAGATATCCGGCAGAGTGTCCCAACTGTGCGGCAGCTACTGATGGAAGCAGATATTGTAAGTATTGTGATGGAAAGCTGGTATAAGGTGAAAAAAACGGGTATTATCCTGCTTTTGGTGGCAGGAATTCTTGGAGGCTGTGGTAGCGGAGAACCAAAACCGGTAGAGGTATCCCAGCTGTCGCAGAGTTTGGAGACAGCCTCTCCTCCGCCGGAGATTGTGCATACGCCCATGCCGATTCCGACAGAGACTCCATCACCAACTCCGGAGCCTACGCCCACACCCATTCCCGGGGAATATAATTTTACCATATGCTTTGCGGGGGACATCAGCCTGGCAGAAGGGGCGGTCACAACCCAGCGTATGGACAATTCGGAAAATGGAATTTATGATTGTATTTCCGCTGAGCTTATGGAGTACATGAATCAGGCCGATATTTTTTGTCTGAACAATGAGTTTACCTATAGTCTCCGGGGAGAGCCGTTGCCGGGGAAAGCATATACCTTTCGGGCAGACCCTGAGAGAGCGGAAGTGCTTTTGGAAATGGGAGTGGATATTGTAAGCCTTGCCAATAACCATGTATACGATTATGGAAGGGATGCAATAACTGATACATTTGACACACTGTGGGATTATGATATATCATATTTTGGAGCGGGGGCTAATCTAAGCGAGGCTATGCAGCCGATATATATGACAGTGGATGATAAAACCATTGCCTTTGTAGGGGCGTCCAGAGCAGAAAAAAATAAAATGACGCCACAGGCCACAGAAGACTCACCGGGGATTTTAAGATGCTACGACACAGAGCTTTTTCTGCAGGTGATTGAAGAGGCATCCGCCAACGCTGATTTTGTACTGGCTTATGTGCATTGGGGCACGGAGTACAGCCATGAGCTGGAGGAGGTGCAGCTCCAGACCGGCAGGGAGTATCTGGATGCAGGAGCAGATGTTATCATTGGGGCACATTCTCATTGTCTACAGGGGATGGAGTACTATGGGGACAAGCCCATTATCTATAGTCTGGGGAATTATTGGTTCAACAAGCGGACACTGGATACCATGCTTTTGCAGCTCCATTTTTGGGGAAATGATGAGCAGGAGCATCTGGAGGTAAGGGTGATACCGGCGATTCAGAAGGAAGCACAGACTCTGGCAGTGACAGATGAGGAAGAAAAGGAACGGATATTTGACTTTCTGGAGGAGATATCCGTGAATGTGGAAATTGACCCTCAAGGAGTGGTGAAACCACGCTGAGTATATGGAAATAATTTACCTTGCATAATGCGGGTATCTATTTATATAAAAATGTAAAAAAATAGTCGACAAAACACTAAGTACTTAGTAGACTAAGGGAGTCGACGGAAAAGAAAAGGAGATTCATATGAACGAAAAATTCTTCGAAGAAGAGAGAAACTTAAGCGCAAGCGAAACTGTAATTATGAAAGCGATTTGGGATGCAAAAGATGACATTTCCATACCGGATTTAATTGACAAGCTGAGAGAAGAGTACGGCAAAGACTATGCCAGAACAACGGTAGTTACATTTTTATTGAAATTATCAGACAAGGGCTTTGTAAGAACTTATCGTAAGGGTAAGCTGTCCTATGCTCATATCATGAAGAGTGAGGAAGATTACAAGGCAAAGCTTTTATCGGAAGAGGCTGACTTCTGGTTTGACGGACAGGTTCCAAAGATGGTATCTGCTTTAGTCAGCAAGAGAAATCTTTCGAAAGAGGACGTAGCAGAAATCAAGAACCTGCTGGATGGTTTGGACAACTAATCTACTGAATAATTTTGTAATTATCATGTTAATGACCTCCCTTACCGGAGGGCTACTGGTAGTAATCTGGTTAGGAATCGGTGCACTTTTGGAAAAACTGGGCTTCATCAATATTGTGTATGAGCTACTCAAGATGGTGATCCTGTTTTTCTTTCTACCGGTTTCCTATATTGGGTTAAAGCTGTTTGAAGCTAGTCTGGGCAGAGGATTTCTATTTACGCCCATCTCCTTCATGTGGAAGGAACTCCTGTGGATTCTTGGAATATGGGGCTCAGTAGTGGTGCTGGGATGCGCCTTTATGGGCTATGAAGTCTATCGGATGAACCATTATTTCAAGAGTGCATTTCCGGCGAAGTTGACAGAGCAAAGACTCCTTGAGGAGATTTGCGAAGAACTGAACATTTCCGTACATAAGGTGGCGTTGAAGCGCTCCTATCGGGTGGATGTTCCCTGTGTGACAGGGATTCGACGTGCCAAGGTAATACTTCCTGTGGAAGTATTTGAGGAGGAGACGTTGCGGGTGATTCTGACCCATGAATTGACACACTTCAAGCAGAAGGATTTATTACTGAAAAGGATATCCATGGTAGTAGTAATCCTCCATTTCTTCAATCCATTGGCGTGGCTTTTGTATGAGAGAATACAAGTATGGAGTGAGTTTTCCTGTGATTATCGTGCTTATCCCCATTGTGGTGGTATGAAGCATTATTTTCAAGTGCTGACGGCGGTTGCCACAGGAGAGACAAAGCGAAAACTCTTTTCATCCCAGCTATACGATAACCAGCTGGGGCTGGTAGAGAGGGTGAAGAAATTGAGTAAGGTTAGTAAGATTAAAAAGAGAGCAAAATTAAGTGTAGTATTAGTAGTGTGTATGGCCTTCATGACCAGTAGCTTATCCGTTTGTGCAACTACGGTGCAGGCGGCAAAGGCTTATGAGTATTTGTATAGGGTTTCTGAGGTGACTTCGGCTACTGAAATGAGTGAAGGGGAGTTTGTAATGTATTCTGAGAGTGGTGAAACACCGGGAATTACATTGATTGAAAACGCTCCAGTTTCAATTACGCGCGCATTATATAATATTGTTTGGGATGTACCTGGTCGAAGTCGTGTAAGTGCTGCATGGTTTGCGCTGGAGGAAGGACAATCGATAACAGTAACTGCCTCTGTGATTCCGGTTGGTGTAGAACTTAAAGTTGGAGTGGAGAGTGAATTTGGAATCAGACGATATATTACTGTTACGGATGTGGGCTCATATACATTTCCAATTGAAGAAGCCGCGGCATATCGTGTGTACATTCAGAACGACACATACACAGATGCCTCTGTAGAAGGTTCCTATATAGTCAAATAATTAAATAGCGATTCATATTTTCCCATAAACATTCCCCGCGTGTACTATGGCTTTCCCTGGTGCGCGCGGCAAGGGAATGTGTGGAGCATACACGTTGGTTGTAGACAAAAAGTGCCTCCGACTTTACGCCGGAGACACATTCTTACTTCTGAGTTATTCTTATGGGCGTTCGCCCGTCTATTTCCGAGTCTTAACAAAATTTATAATGGATAGTTTCTGACCAAGAGGGACTGGTTTATTTTTTGTGTCTTCGTCTACAATCTACGTGTGTTTTTCACCTTTCATACGTTTACACATCTGAAGAATAAATTCTAGCGAACTGTCGTCAAATTCCACCAGATAGGTATTTATTTCCTGGCGGAGTGCGGACGGTTCAATAGAATCATCTAACAATTCACTGGAGCTGGTGGAGAAGCAGTTACCAAGTTCTACCAGCTTGTCTAATTTGGGATTTATTTCACCGGACAAAAGCTTTTGCACATAACTGGGAGACACACCGGCATCCGCGCTGAGCCTGCGCATGGATGTGTTGGAATCGTGCATCAGTTTATATAAATTCCGCTGTAGTATCTCTAATTGCTGTTGATAATCCATGTTATAAATCCCTTCTTTCTTCTTAGATTTATTATAGTATTCACAGGATTGAAAATGGGCGAATGGCATTATGCGAATGAAAGTCAAGTGCATATCCACAGTATTTGCAAAGGGGAGAACAATATACCTGCGCCACGAAAAGAAAAGTAACTGCCACATACCCAAGCCGGGTAGTTTATGATATACTGGTCATAAAAAGGGGGCAGCATATGAAAATTGGTGCAATAGAGGCCGGCGGAACCAAGATGGTGTGCGCTGTAGCGGATGAGAATGGAAAATTAATTGACAGGGTGACCTTTCCTACCAGAGAACCGAAGGAAACCTTTGGAGATATGATAGATTATTTTAAAAAGTGGGAAATTGCAGCGTTGGGTATCGGATGCTTTGGCCCCATAGATTTACATAAGGCTTCACCCACTTACGGGTTTATCACCAGTACTCCCAAGCCCGGCTGGGCCAATGTGGATGTGGTGGGAACCTTTCAGGAGGCGCTGGGAGTGCCCGTTGGTTTTGATACCGATGTGAACGGAGCAATTCTTGGCGAGGTGACCTGGGGCGCGGCGAAAGGTGTGGATTGTGCCATCTATATTACCATTGGAACCGGCGTGGGCGTGGGAGTATATGTAAATGGCGGACTCCTTCACGGTCTGGTGCATCCGGAAGCGGGGCATATGCTTCTGGCAAGGCACCCTGAGGATTCCTATACGGGAAAATGTCCTTATCACCATACCTGCCTGGAAGGATTGGCGGCGGGGCCGGCGTTGGAGGAGCGCTGGGGAGCCAAGGGTGCAGAGCTTTCCGGCAGAGCAGAGGTCTGGGAGCTGGAAGCCTATTATATCGCCCAGGCGGTGACCAATTATATTCTTGCCTATTCTCCCCAGAAGATTATTCTTTGGGGTGGAGTAATGCATCAGGAAGAGCTCTTTCCCATGATTAGGGCAAAGGTGAAGGAATTGCTGGGGGACTACATCTCCCATGAGATGATATTTGACAAAATGGAGGAATATATTGTAAAGCCGGCGCTTGGAGAAGACCCGGGTATTTTAGGAGCTGTGAAGCTGGGCATGCTGGCACTGCAGGAGAAGTAGGAGGGATGAAGGATGGATGTTTTTAAGAAAATCATGAATGTGCTGGGAATTTTTCTGGCGATAATCGTAAGTCTGGTATTGGCTGTAGTATTGATTGCGACCCCTGTGGTTTCCGGGGCAGCATCCTTTTTTGAAGCAGAGAATCTGAGTAAGATTGTGCGAAGCCTTGATTTTAATGAACTGCTTCTTGGAAATGGTCAGCTGGAGCAGCAGTTAGGGGAATATGGTCCTCTTCTGGATGCAATCAGTGAAACTGCCGTTCTGGAGGACGTTGTGGATTTATACGTAGAAGATGTGATGAATGCCTTGGAAGGCAGTGGAGAAAAGCATCTGACTGTGGAGGCAGTGAAGGAAATTATGGTAGCGCATATGGATGAAATTATGCCTATCGTAAAATCCCAGATGGGAGATGTGGCATCCCTTTTACCCGAGGAAGAGATTGAGAAATACGTTGTTACTTATCTGGAATCCTATGGGGACACTATTATCAACAAGCTTCCATCCATAGAGGATTTGGGGCTTAGTGAGGATGTACTTATGGGAGTACGTCTTTTGGGAGAAGGAAGGATTGTGACCGTATTGGTTATTGCCATAGCGGTGCTTTCTGTGCTGATACTGCTGCTTCGCTGGGTTCATTTTAAAGGATTCATGTGGCTTGGAGTGGATTATCTGATTTCTGCATTGGTAGTCTTTCTGGCATCCTTCGGAATCGGCGGTGCAGGTGCCCTGTTGGTATCTGTAGCAGGATCTATGGCTGAGCTTGTGGCGGAGCCTATTTTGTCAGTTTTGTCCGCAGCCATGTTTAAAGGCGCCGGAATCTGTGCCGGACTGGCAGTTCTTTTTATCATCATCTATGTAGTAGGTAGAAAGCTTTTCATGAAAAAAGCGTAAAAATGTGGCGGTTGCAAATGGTGTTATGCAACCGCCGTCTTTATTTTGTTCTATTCTTTTTCTTTGGCAATTCCAATCTTATCAAAGATTCCACCGGCGTAGTGGGTACCATTTGCCTCAAAGGTCACAGTGATGGTATCCTTGCCTTCTGTAAGCTCTGTAGGAATTTCATAGTACCAGTCGTAGAAATCGTCCGGGTTAATATTCTCGATGACTTCATCCTCTAAGGTTTCGCCGTCGATGGTGATGCGGAAGGCTCTTCCGGCGTCGCCGCTAAAGTATTTTACAAAGAGGAGATTGGTCACACCTTCCTCCACCGCAAATTCATAGCTGAAATAGCCACCCGGTGCAGCATCACGGTAGTTTAAGCCCTTGTGGGTACCGGTATTGGTCAGGTCACCATCCAGGTTGTGAGAAAATTCGTACTGGTCATTGGCAACCGGCAGGGAGTCGATAACCACATATTTGTCGGATTCATCCTCCATCACTGCGGTATCTGCATCGGTCAGTTCAAAGTAGATACCGTATCTGTTGGTATGCTGCATATAGTGAGGTGAGAAGGTGAGCTCTCTGTCCGTACCGGTTAAGGTAAATTCCAAAGTATCTTCCTTGCGCACCAGCTTATCGTTAATATTTGCCAGCCAGTCTTCAATGCTTACATCGGTAATGGCAAGTACATCGCTGATATCGATGAACAGGGTGGGAACGGTTACGTTTACACCGGTGCTTCCGGTGGCCATATCCTCGGTACCAAGGTCTGCGGAAAGGACGATGGGGCCGTACTTGAAAGCCACCACGTTTTCGTTATCCGGCAGATTGTATACCACGATTTCCATAGGGAGGGTGTAGGTAATCACGTCTCCATCCTTCCAAGGACCGGAAAGGCGGATATAGTTGTTTACTACTTCTGTATTCACCACAGTACCATTTACTGCTACAGTAGGCGCAGTGCTGGTCCAGTCCGGTACATACAGTACGATATCTGCGGAAACCTCATTGCCATCTGTCTTTACGGTGAAGGTGGCAGTGTCTGAGTAGGGAATATCTGTTTCCTGTGTCAGGGTCAGTCCTTTTTCTTCCCAGCATACCTGCGAAGAAGTAAAGCGGGTTACATAAATACTGTTTTCATCCTTGTAATAAATACTGTCTCCCAGCTTGGAGAAGTTCTCCATACCGGAGCCGGTACAGCACCAGAAATGTCCGGTTTCAGAGCTGTACACCTTGAAATATCCGGTAGCCATGGGCTGGAAATAGGTGGTCATACCCGTCCGTGGATTCTGTGAGGACAGGATGGCGTTGATAAAGGTATTCTCGTAATATGCGGAATACTTGCTGTTACCGGTAATCTTAAACAGCTCTCTGGTGAGCTTTAACATGTTGTAGGTATTACAGGTTTCGCAGTTGCAGTTGGTACGCTCTGCGTCCAGAATGTTTGCCTCGCCGAAATGCTCCCACTCACTGTTGCCACCGGTGATATAGGTGTGGTTATTCACAACGATTTCCCAGAAATTCTCTGCTACCTGTAAGTAGTATTCTTCAGATTCGCCCAGAACCATGTAGCGGTTCAGTGCGCCTACAATCTTGGGGATGGTGGTGTTGGCATGTAAGCCGTTGAGCACATCCTCGCCATTGTAAAGGGATTCAAATAAGTCCATCTCATCGAAGCTGTGAGCTGCGGATAAATGGTTTTCATTGCCGGTGTGGCTGTAAAGCTGGTATAAGCAATCGTTCATTCCGCCGTATTCCACGTTGAGGACGGTGGCCTGTGTTGCTTCTGACCAGGTGGAGGTTCTGGAATATACCCAGTCACCTAAGGAAGATGCCACGTTGAGAGCCTGCTCGTTTCCGGTCAGCTCATAGGCATCGATCAGTCCCGCTAGTACCTTATGCATGGTGTACCAGGGAACCCAGGTACCGGAGGTATTACCATTTTCAATCTGGGTATAATGACTTTCCGGGATGGCTGCAAGGTAACCGGTTTCCTCATTCTGGCACTTTGCCAGTACTTCCACAATGTGCCCGGTGGTCTTTAAAAGCTCCTTGTCACCACTGGTGGCATAGGCCTGTGACAGAGCGGTTAAATAATGACCCAGGGTATGTCCTTTGATGGCGGAATTCTCCCAGCCACCATAGAGAGCAGCGTCGCTTTCGATGCCGGCGATGGTACAGAAGCCCTTAAGCAATCGGTCCGCATCCAGAGACTTCAGATAGTCCACCTCCAGAGCAAAGGCGTTGGTTTCGTAAGCATCCAGAAGAGTTACATCACCCATGGCAAAGTCCTGTAAATCTCCAAAGGCAGGCTCTGCTTCCACGCAGATTTCAAAGCTCTTTTCCTGCACAAAATCTGCATAGGAAAGGGTTGCGGTCAAGGTAATCTGCGCATCGTTTTCGCCGGAGGCAGGTCTGGTAACCTTTCCTTCCGGGCTCAGTATGTTTTCATCCGAGGAAGACCAGGTAATGGTGCTTCCTGCGGCACCCTGGGTAGGAAGGGTAATGTCATTTTTGATGGATTTTAAGGAGATGCCAAGGCTGTTATAGTCTGCGGTTACTACCTTGGAACCGTCAAACTCGGCACCGAAAGCCGTATAAAGCTCTATAACCTCATTGGAGGAAAGCACCTGATTGTAAATTGCCAGCTCATCCAGAGTCATCTTGGCAAAGCCACCATTGTAGCCCGGGGAATTAAAGCCGATGTATTTATGGCTGTTTTCATCCGCATGAATCTCTTTTGCTTCGTTGATATACTGCACATCCTGTGCCACACCATTACGATAAATATTGCAGCTGTGGACAGCGGAATCATAGGTAACAGCGATATGCACCCATTCTCCCACCGGGAAGAACTCCGCGCGGCTGCCGGAAACAAACATCTCCATGGGCTGCCCTGCGGCCTTACCTACGGAAAGCTTTAAAGGTGTATTGTTGTCCAGACAGGAAAGATACCAGCCTTCGCCCTGGTAGTTTCCGCTGGGCTTAAACCAGGTAATCATATGCTCCCCGGCCAGATTTTCGTCCACCTTAATCCAGGATGTGAAGGTCAGGTTCTCCGGCTGGAGGGATGTGTCCGTACCAAGGTCAATGTAGGTGGAGCCGTCCAGTGCAAGAGCCTGTCCGCTGACACCTTCTACATAAGCACCATCCTTGCTCAAAGAAGCGCTGATGCCTGTGGCAGAGGAATCCTCCACATTGCCGTCAAAGGATAAGCCCAGTACCTTATACTGTTCGTAAACCGGCGGCTCGGGTGTGGGCTCCGGCGTGGGCGCTATCGTAGCTACCGGCGCTTCCGTAGGCATGCTTTTGTCCACAGGAGCTTCTTCCGGGCTTCCACCACAGGCGGTAAGTGCCAGAGCAGAAGTCAGTGCTAATAATAAATGTAACTTTTTCATGGCGTATTGCCTCCCCATATATATTGTTATGGTAAGCATAACGTTTTTTCCTTCGGAAAGTAAATTCTCATACATTGGAATAAGTGTGAAAAGTTCAGTTGTAATTTTATGCTTTACGGAGGACGATTTTTAGGATATTATCAGGGTAGATGGGTATTTAATGACTATTTTTGGTAAGATAAGGTGTGATTTTGTTAGATGAAAGTGATTAAATTCAATTCGGCATTACCTTTTCAATACAACTTTGCAGGAAGATTCACTGCACCGGGAAGTGAGTGGATGCATCTCACCAGACAGCTCTTTGATTTTGAGCTTTTTGTGGTGACGGAAGGGGTATTGTATATTGCGGAAAATGAAGTGGAATATGCGGTGAAAAAGGGGGAGTATCTTTTAATGCCTCCTACCCAGAAGCAACACGGATATCGAACCGGTGATTGTAGCTTTTACTGGCTGCACTTTTATCCCTCTTCGGCATTTGAGCTTTTGGAAGTGGAGAATGCGGGAGCGGCTCAGGATGCCACGTCCCTGATAGTGCCGGTGTATGGGGAACTGCAGTCCTTTGAGCGAATGGTGGTGCTGATGAAGCAGCTTCAGGATAGTGAACGCCGCTATGGTATGCGCTCCTTGAATAATTTCAGTACCTCTGTGATTCTGGCGGAGCTCAGTGCCCAGGCGTCCATTTACCGTAAGTATGACAACTCCGACAACAGTAGCCAGCTATACAACGACATCGCAGATTATATCCGGCTGAATGTGTGCTCCAATTTAAAGGTGGCAGATGTGGCGGATTATTTTGGGTACAATGAAAAGTATCTGACCACTTATTTTAAAAAGTGGTCCAAGGTGTCCATCAAACAGTTTATTTTGCAGACCAAGATGGAGAGTGCCAAGGCACAGCTCAGCGAGACCAATCATTCCATTTCCCAGATTGGCTATAATATCGGCTACAGTGACCCCCACAATTTCACCAACGCCTTTAAAAAAGTCACCGGACTTACGCCCAGTGACTATCGTGACAGCTATACCAAACGGCGGGCCAATAATGAATAGGTGTAGTACTAGTAGCCATTTATCAGCTCGTCAATTTCTTTTTTGCTTAAAAGGACACATCGCTTACTACCAATGGAGTACACCCGCTTGCAGATATTCAGCACGGACGGTCTGTGGGTAGTAACGATGGTGGTGCGGGGATATTTATCCGCCATAATGTTCTGTAAAACCTTGCGCTCTGTTGCCATATCAAGAGCGGAGGTGGCTTCGTCCAACAGGAGAATGGGTGAGCGCCTAAGGATGGCTCTGGCGATGGATAAGCGCTGGGCCTGTCCTTCGGAAAAGCCGCCGCCTCGCTCCTTAATCTCACTGTCAATTCCTTGTGGAAGCCTCTCCACAAAATCCCAGGCACATGCCATTTTTAAAGCTTCTATAATTTCCTCATCCGTAGCGTCCTCTTTTACATTACGCATATTGTCTGCGATGGTTCCGGAGAACATGGTATTACCCTGTGGCACATAAGCAAAAAGCTGACGTGCGGAAGCCGTCAAATCCATGCAGGGACCGCCGCTTTCCGGGGTGGAATCTCCTGCGCAGATATATCCGGCACCCTCCTTGGGGCGGATAATGGATAAGAGAACCCGCAGCATAGTAGTCTTGCCTTCACCGGAAGGTCCTACCAGTGCAATCACCTCGTGGGGATGTGCATCAAAGCTTGCATGCTCAAAGACTTCGGTACCGGTGGCGTAGGTGTAGGCCACGTCACGGATGCTGAGGCCCACGCCAGTATCCTTGTGAGTTTCAAAGAACCGGGCAATCTCTTTTTTCTGGCTGTAGTCCTCTTTGGGGAGGTCCACGATGCCCATCAGACGTTTGGCTGAGTTGCACAGATAAATGGTGCTTGGAATAAAGCTGATTAAATTATCAACAGTGCCACTCAAGGAGCCGGAGAGGGTCAAAAACATGGTCATGGTACCATAGGAGATTTGTCCGCTCCATACCTTATAGATTCCCCAACCGTAAGAGGAATAGGTAACTGCCATGGATACTATCGTGAGAAGGAGAGTATTCATTATTGCAACCCGCTGGTATTTCATCCGCACGTCGGTATATTGTTGTTGCAGCATGCGGAGTCTTTTGGAGTAAAGCGGAAGCAGGTCAAAGGCTTTGACGGTCTGGATGTTGGCAAAGGTCTCCTGATTAAAGGAAGACATTTGGGAATTGATGGCCAGACTGCTCATATTTCCCTTCTGCATTTTCTTCAGTGTGGTTCTGGAGGTATAGATGCTCACAGGGATGCTGACCAAAGCAAAAACAGCAAAGGACGCGTCATAGTATAGCACCATCGCCAGTGCAGAAAAGAAGCGGAATATGTAAATAATCAGGTTGGGCAATGTGGTCAGGATTCCGGAAGAAATGGCTCCCACGTCACCGCTCCATCGTACAAGCAAATCACCGGAGTGATATCGGGTTAAAGATTCCCAATCGGTTATAAGGATATCGTCAAAAACCCGGGATTTGATATGATTGTCGATCTTCATGCTGATTTTTGTGGACAGATAGCTGGAAATCTGGCTGATGACGCTGCTGGTCAGAGCAATGGCAATCATCATGACAAAGGTACGTATCAATTCGCTGGAATCGTGTCCCGTAATGATATCAATCAAATCTCTGGATACCAGTCCACTAATCAGAGATATGACAGTACCGGATAACCCCAGGAGGGTGTAAATGATTACATACCAGATATGTTCCCTGGCATATTGGTAAATCCATGCCAGCTGGGAAAAGAGTTCTGTGAGCCGTCCGGATTTAATCCGGCGAATGTAGTGTTTTAAGCGAGAAAACATAAGTATACTCCTAAAAAAGCACCACTTTGAAAGTGATGCTTTGAAATATCTTTTTGTATAGAATTAACTACAGTAATGGCTTACTACCTTGCAATAGTAAGACGCTGCATTATTTTCGCCGATGGCACCATGATAAGGATTGCCTGAGGCATCATAGAAGGTTTCTGAAGAAACGATCTGGAAGTTAAAGCCGATGTTTTCTGTGGGGTTAAAGAAATTAGTACGAGTAATGGTAAAGGTGTATAAGCCCACATTGGAAACCGGAAATTCACAATCCTTTATTTCTTTTATCGGGAAATTGGTAAGGAAGTTCATAACAAGGGTATTGCCGCTGTGGTCTCCACAATGGTTTGCGGTTACATTACACACAGAGTGACTTCCATTATTGTGACCGGTCCAAGTACATTTCCAGTTCACCCAACAGCTATCGCCCGGTTCAGGGGAAGGTATCACAACATCGGTGGGGTCATCATTATGAGAACCGCTTCCTGCATACATGCCTTCTGCGGTTTCATTTATATCAAGGTCTATTAAAGTCGGTGTTACAAATTCTTTCATAAGAGTCCTCCTCATAAGACAAAATACTTCTTCTTAATACATTCTCACATCTTGCAGTTTATCCTCCTTTATGAAAAACGTCAAGAAAATCTCCATAATCTAACAAAAATGTTATTTCTGCATCGAACACTGGTCTATTGCCTCCTTGCAGCAATGGACGGCAGAGGTATTTTGAGTACAGGTCAGAGTCGTTACATGTATATGTGGACAAATTTTTTTTATAATGTCATGGTTTTTGTCCAGCAGCGCTGAGGTCCAGGTAGGGGTGATGCAGCGGTGGAGAAGAAATAGTTCTTTTTGATCTTTGGTTAAGTTCGTAACTATGTTTTGGGATCCTTGCTTTAATAAGATAACACCGCCCAGAGGGTAATCCCGAGTGTCGAAAATGCCGGAGGTTCCGTGCCAGGGATTCCCACAGACGGTGGGTTGCCCATGCTGAAGGGTGATTAGATTGATATCACCATTGATGATCGGTGTCTGAAACAATTCCTTCCACAGATTTGTATGAGTGGATTTTCCGGTACCGGAAGGGGCGGAAAAGAGCCACAGCCTGTTGTTGTAAAGAATAGAAGCACTGTGCAGAGCTACTACCCGATGCTGTAATGCAAAATAGAAAAAAAGCATGCGCACTGCATAGGAAAATTCCCCGGTATCAACTTCAGATACGTCTGCGGCACAGTATATGGAGGCAGTAGAACCATCCTTGCGGATGTGTGCTTCCCTCACCTTGGAAAAAGAAGGGAAAAAAAGCATATATTTATTCTCATTTTCCAGAATGGTCAGCTGCGCAGTTCGGACAAGAACCTGTCCGTTTTCCGTAAATGAGGGAGATTCTGTAACAGTATAAATATTTTGTACAGGAGTATTTGTAACATTGCTATCCGCTACTTCAAAGGCAAGCATTTCCGGAGAAAACAGGTTCGCAGGTGCGTGCACGCAGCAGGAGAGCCCGGCGATTTCCAAGATTCGTTTGCCATAGGGGCAGGAGGGCTCCCGGGCATCTGCAAGAAGGATGCCTCTGGAAAGAAGTCCTCCCACAAAATCCTCTACAACACTTTCCATAGTAGCCTGCTGCTCCTGGGAACACTGAAAATGCGCCAGACAAAGCTCCGCCAGCTGCTCAGGAGATGCAACCTCCTCCAAGTGTTCCCATAGAAATACGCCGGTGTCATTTAATTGTAAATCATGCAGAAAATCTGCATGTCCCTGCCCGAAAGTCACCAGATAGGGCACATTTGCAAAATATCGTAATTGATAATAAGGGTTACGTTTCATATAATGCGACTCCATAAGGTTGTATTGCTTTGGATTTATTATACTTTTTTCCGAAGAAGGGGGCAAGGGGTGCCTAAGAAAAGAATGGAATTCCTACGATATTTTGGTATAATAAAATCCGGCATGGAGGTGAAGCTATGGCATATCGGATAGCTATCTGTGATGACAGCAAAGCAGATGCAGATTTTGTACAGGATATTATAAATCATTGGGCGCAGGAGCGGCAGGTAACGGTGGATACCAAGGTGTTTCCTTCCGCAGAAAGCTTTTTGTTCCATTATGAGGAGGATAAGTCCTATGATGTTCTTCTTCTGGACATTGAGATGGGAGCCATGGATGGCGTCACCATGGCAAAGAAGGTGCGCAGAGACAACGAGACGGTGCAGATTGTGTTCATTACCGGTTATTCGGAATACATTGCGGAGGGCTATGAGGTGGCGGCACTGCATTATCTGGTGAAGCCGGTAAATGCAGAAAAGCTGCATGTCGTGCTGGATAAGGCACTGGAAAAGCAGATGCAGAATGAGAGGTGCCTGAATCTGATGCTGTCTGGGGAAATGGTGCGGATTCCCTTTTACCAGATTGGGTATCTGGAGGTGCAGAAGAATTATGTGACGGTCCATGGAAAAGAGGATTATACGGTGAAGCGTACTTTGAAGGAGTTTGAAGAGGAGCTGGACGAGTCCTTTTGCCGGGTGGGGCGTGGTATGATTTTAAATCTAAAGCATATCCGCAGAGTCACCAGGTCGGAGGTGTATCTGGCGGACGGCGCGGTGCTTCCCCTGCCCAGAGGGTGTTATGAGCAGTTAAACAGAGCCATAATTAAGTATACATAAGGAGTCATTATGGGACTTTTTTCAAAACAGATAGATAAAAGAATTGCCGCATACCAGCGGGAGCTGATAGAGACCCACTATCAGGAAGTGGATAATATGTACCGCCAGATTCGCGGCTGGCGGCACGATTACCGCAATCATATCCAGATGATGAAGGTGCTGGCAGTGAATGGAGATATGGATGGCATCAAGGCTTATCTGGATGAGTTGGATACGGATTTGAATACGGTGGATACGGTGATAAAGACCGGCAATCGTATGGCGGATGCCATATTGAACAGCAAAATATCCTTGGCACAGTCCCGGGATATTGCGGTGCAGGTGGATGCCCACATTCCGGTGGAGCTGAAAATGTCGGAGCTGGATTTATGCTGTATCATCGGAAACCTCTTTGACAATGCTATGGAGGCCAGCTTAGAGCTCCCCAAGGAGAAGCGCATGATTCGCGTGTACATGGATATGAAGGGTACACAACTCTACATATCCTTCACCAATTTCACCGCAGGAAAGAAGCTGGTGAAGGTGGGCAAAATCTTTGGCTCTACCAAGGGAGAGGGACATGGCTTCGGACTGGTGCGCATTGATAATATCATTGAGAGATTGGATGGGTACCTTAGCCGAAATAGTGAGGATGGTGCCTTTACTACGGAAATATTAATACCTCAGGTGTGAGTGCAGTTGGTCACCTGATTTTGACAATTCGTCCCCAAAGTCGATTTTGGGGACTTCTTTTTGCTATGGTAGGATGGCAGAAGGGAGATATGAATAATGACAGTAAAAGAGAAAAAACAAGAAAAAGAACGACCCAAATACAATATGTGGCAGAATACCATGTATATGTTAGGAAAGGCGTGGAAGGTTAGGAAAAGCGTTATTTGGCTGTGCCTTTTGCTGGTAATAATCGGTTTGGCGGGTAATGTGGTAGAGTTGTTTCTGGTACCGGCCGTTTTGCAGAAAGTAGAAATTGCAAAGGCGCTTAAAGAGTTATTACTTACCATTATAGGTTTTTACGTGCTTTCCATGTTTTTTGCTGCTGGCAAGGTATATGTGAATGGGATTACAAACTTTGGTAGAATCGAAGTGCGTCTGGATATTTTGCGAGATTTACAACGAAAGATGGCAATCACGTCCTATCCCAATACAGAGTCTGCGGAGGTAAGGCAAAAGCTGGAAAAGGCAAATCGTGCTTTGGAAAGTAATATAGCTGCAACAGAAGCGGTTTGGAAGACCCTTCAGGAGATTTTGTTAAATGTATTGGGATTTCTCACGTATTTGATGATTTTATCTGCACTGGATGGGTATTTGCTGTTAGTAGTTATTGCGACTGCAGTCATCAGCTATATGGTGAATCATTACGTTACGGAGTGGGGATATCGTCATAAGGAGGAGGAAGAGAAGTACATAAACCGGCTGATGTATGTAAGGAAGCGGGCAGAGGATGCAAAGCTTGCGAAGGATATCCGTATCTTTGGCATGAGAGATTGGCTGGAGAGTGTTTATAGCAGTGCTATGAGATGTTATCAGGCATACCTTCAGCGCAGAGAAATGGTTTATATGGTTGCATCAGGAGCAGATGTGGTTCTGTCCATTCTTCGGAATGCCATTGCTTATATTTATTTAGTTACCAAGGCAATAAATGGTGGATTGTCTGCGGCAGAATTTGTACTGTATTTCTCTGCAATTTCCGGATTTACCACTTGGATTCTGGGAATCTTAAACAGTATTTATACATTGCATAAGCATAGTGTAGATATCTCACAAGTGAGAGAGTTTGTAGAGTTGCCGGAACCCTTTTTGTTTGAAGAAGGTGAGCCATTGCAGGTGGTCACAGGCATGGATTATGAAATACAATTGAAAAACGTATCCTTCCGCTACCCGGGAGCGGAAAAGGATACCATTTCCCATATGAATCTGACACTTCATCCGGGAGAAAATATGGCAATTGTGGGCTTAAACGGTGCAGGAAAAACTACACTGGTAAAGCTGCTGATAGGTTTTTATGACCCCACGGAGGGTAAAGTACTGCTGAACGGTGTTGATATCCGCAAATATAACCGCAGAGACTACTATCAGCTGTTTTCGGGGGTATTCCAGCAGTTCTCCTTACTGTCGGTAACACTGGCGGAAAATATCGCACAATCGCCTACGGATATTGATAAAGAGCGTGTGGAAGAATGTGTGAAAAAGGCGGGACTTTGGGAAAAGATACAATTGCTTCCCCAGAAGCTGGACACTCATCTGGGCAAGCAGGTGTATGAGGATGGCGTGGAATTCTCCGGTGGTGAAGTGCAGCGTCTGATGCTTGCAAGAGCCTTGTATAAGGGCGCACCAATGATAATGTTAGATGAACCCACAGCTGCTCTCGACCCCATTGCAGAAAATGACATTTACATGAAATACAATGAGATGACGAAGGGCAAGTCCTCTGTATTTATTTCTCATCGCCTTGCTTCCACAAGATTTTGTGACAGGATTCTGTTTTTAGAGGCTGGAAGAATTGTGCAGGAGGGAACCCATGAGAGCTTGATGGCCACCGGTGGGAAGTATGCAGAATTATTTGAAGTACAGAGTAAATATTACAGAGAGGAGGGCGTACAGAATGAAGAAGGAGAAGCAAGATAGAGCGAGTATCCGGGAAACGTTAAGTCTCACATGGCGCTCTTTTCAGATTATGAATCGTTATCATGGAGATTTTTATAAAATCATCGCCTTGAAAAGTATTTGTAAGGCAGTTGCACCATATATTAATATCTGGCTATCGGCACAGATTATCAATGAACTGGCAGGAAGTCGCAGCCCGGAGGTATTGTGGAGGCTGGTGGTAATCACAGTAGTTGTAAATGGTATACTGGCACTGGCGAATGCGGTTTTGGAGAGAAGTAAGGCGGCGAAGGATGGCTCGTCATGGTTCCATCGAGAAAAAATATATACGGATAAAATGCTGTATATGGATTTTGAAGATATGGATGACCAGAAAACCCATGATTTGCGTTTTCAGATACAGCAAAATCAGCGCTGGAGTGGCTGGGGCATTGGGAAAATGAACTGGTATTTTGAAACTATTGTAAATGCGGTATGCCGCATTGTGGGAGCCATTGCCCTTACGGTATCCTTATTTACCTCAAAGGTACCGGAATATAACGAAGAATTGGTGTTTTTGAATCATCCCTTATTTGCAGTATTTATTATCGTTTTGCTGATTGGTATGAGTGTGTTGTCTCCGCTGTTTGGAGTAATCACAAATGGAATCTGGGCAAGTATGGCAGAGGATGCGAAGTTCGGAAATCGGATGTTTGCTTTTTTTGGATATTTAACCCAGGAGAAAAACAGGGCTGCAGACATACGAATCTATAATCAGCAGCAGGTTTGTGATGCTTATCTTACCAAATTGAATATGTGGACCCCGGGGGGGAAAATGGCAAAATGTGCCGCAGGTCCAATGGGTATTTGTGAGGTGGCGAAGGCCAGTTTAAATCAACTGGTAATCGCTATATGCTACATTTTTGTATGTGTAAAGGCATGGGCGGGAGCCTATGGGGTGGGCTCGGTGACCCAGTATATCGGTGCGATTACCAATATGGCATCGGGGATTTCTGAGCTTCTTAGCATTGTGGGAGATATGCATTGCAACGTACCATTTTTGAGAAAAACCTTTGAACTGCTGGATATACCAAACAAAATGTACCAAGGCAGCCTCACCACGGAAAAACGTTCCGACAGACAGTACGAGGTGGAGTTTAAGGATGTGTCCTTTAAATATCCGGGAACGGATATCTGGGCGCTGCGCCATGTGAATATGAAATTCAAGATTGGAAGCCGTCTGGCGGTGGTTGGCATGAACGGCAGTGGTAAGACCACCTTTATCAAGCTTCTGTGCCGTCTCTACGACCCTACGGAAGGGGAAATACTGCTGAATGGTATCGACATAAGGAAGTACAGATATGAGGATTACATTGATGTATTCTCCGTGGTATTTCAGGATTTTCAGCTGCTGGCGCTGCCCCTTGGGGAGAATATTGCTGGCAGTACCGAGTATGATGAAGAAAGAGTTCGTAAATGCCTGAAGGATGCGGGCTTTGATGAGCGTCTGGAGGATATGCCTCATGGACTGGAAACTTATTTGTACAAGGATATTGACAAAGAAGGTGTGGAGGTTTCCGGAGGGGAAGCCCAGAAAATTGCCATCGCCAGAGCCTTGTACAAGGATGCGCCTTTCATCATTTTGGATGAACCGACAGCGGCACTGGATCCTATCGCGGAGGCGGAGATTTACAGTAAGTTTAACGATATTGTTGGGGATAAGACGGCGATTTATATTAGCCACAGATTGTCCTCCTGCAAGTTCTGTGATGAAATTGCAGTATTTCATGAAGGTACGGTTATCCAGCAGGGAAGCCATGAAGTGCTGGTGACGGAGGAGAGCGGAAAATACTATGAGCTGTGGCATGCACAGGCACAGTATTATACGGAGAAGATGGCGTAATATGTGAGAATTAGAAGGCATGAAGCGGAGAGATACTGCTTTGTGCCTTATTTTTATACGGATGATATAGTGACAAATGTATATTAAAGAGTTATAGTGAATTGTAGGTATTTACTTTATGGGGAGATAAAATGGTATGGAAAAGGAACAGGAGATTATTTTATTTGAGACCACAGATAAGAGTGTTTCTTTGCCGGTGGCGGTGGAGAATGAGACTGTGTGGTTAAGTGCTAATCAGATGGCTGAATTATTTGATAGAGATGAAAAAACAATAAGAAAGCACATTAATAATGTATTCAGAGAAGAAGAGGTTGATAAGTTTTACAACACGCAAAAAATGCGTGTTGTAGGAGTAACGCAATTGGTGCCTTTTTATACATTGGACGTCATCATCTCTGTAGGCTATCGTGTAAAATCGAAGCGAGGCGTAGAATTCCGCAAGTGGGCTAATTCTGTATTAAAGCAATACATTATTAAGGGTTACGCAGTGAATAATAATCGTATCAAACAACTGGGCGAGGTGATACGAATTATGAAACGTACGGAGCAATCACTGGACAGTAAACAGGTACTTTCGGTGATAGAGAAATATAATACCGCATTGGAGCTTCTGGATTCTTATGACCATCAGACAATGGTGCGCCCCAAGGGCAATGATGCTACTTATGTTTTGACATATGAAGAGTGCCGGACGGTGATTGAAGCCATGCGTTTTGGCGCAGAATCAGACCTATTCGGGAAGGAGAAGGATGATTCCTTTAAAGGAAGTATTGGTAATATTTATCAGTCCTTTGCCGGACAGGATATCTATGAGAGCCTGGAGGAGAAAGCGGCGAATCTTTTGTACTTTGTTACAAAGAATCATAGCTTCTTTGATGGGAATAAAAGGATTGCAGCAGCGATGTTTCTCTATTTTCTAGATCGAAATGGTGTTCTCTTTGATGGAGATCGGAAGCTGATGGAAGACCAGACTTTGGTGGCGCTGACAATTATGATTGCAGAGTCCAAGCCCGTTGCGGAGAAAGTTTATAGAATTCGACAAAATCGGTTGTAGTTTGTGTATTACATGATATAATAAATCTAGTAGAAGCATGTTGTTAGAGGTATGATAAAATAGTATGTTGAAGAGATTGGAGGCGGTTTGATGAGTACACGTGAAGCGAATATTGCGTTGTTATCAACGATTCCGGAAGAATGTCAAGAGGAAATACAGAGATATCTTCGGATGAATTTTTGTAGAAATAATCCTTTTATGCCCTTAAGTGGGAGTGAGATTTTGTCAGAACTTGCCGAAGCAAGAATGTGTTACGACAATGAAGAGGGGGAAGATTTCGACAAGGCACTTGATGAAATTAGTGTGAGGTATGATTTATAAGGTAATTATTACGCCACCTGCAAAGCGCAGGCTGGATATGTATGTGTATTATACAATAGAAACACTGAAGAATAGACAAGCGGCAAAATTGATTCTTGCAGATGCCAAAGCAACTGCGAAGAGGCTGGCTATTGTGGCCGATTCTCTAAAAATATGCGAGACCCCTGTCCTTGCAAAACATGGATATCGTAAGATTAAATTCGAGAAACACGACTTTGTTATGATATATAGAATACATGAAGGAAACGTTATTGTTGATGGCATGTTTCATGAATTGCAGGATTATGAAGGGATTTTTTCAAATGAACTCCCATTGTAGGTAAAAACAAAGTGCAGTGAGTATTTGGAACGGATATTTGCTGCTTAGAGTATATTGCATGAAGGAAGTAATTACGTGTCAAAAAATAATAAAAACTGGTCAAATCTTGCAAAAAGATGGTTTGACCAGTTTTTTTTGTTACAGAGATATGTTTTTGCGGTACTCAGAGGGGGATAAGCCCTTGACTTTTTTGAAGATACGGCTGAAATAAAGAGGATTATCATATCCAATGATGGAGGCTATTTCTGTAATATTGTACTGATTGCTTTTCAGCAAAGCCTCTGCGTTGTGTATGCGGATAGCCAGAATGTATTGCATTGGTGTGGAGCCCGTGTACTGCTTGAAGTTGCGGATAAACCAGCTGGTACTCATATTATGGTTTTTTGCGTATTCTTCAATGCAGATATCTTCGTTGTAATGCTCGCTGAAATACATAGTGGCTTTATCTATCTCTTCAGCGATTTGGCTGTTGTCTACTCTGGAAACCGTTTGTAAATACCGGTGTAATTTGATAAAAATCTGCCGGAGATAGATTTCCAACATTTCCGGATAATCCTCCCTACACATTTGCAATTCCTGAATCATGGCGCGGAAATGATTTTTGTATTCCAGATCAGAACCGCAATAGAATATTTTTTTGTCATCTGTAAGGCCATAGGAACGGAGCAGATTTGTAACGTTGCCTCCAGTAAAATGTACCCAATATACTTCGGTCTGGTCTACTCCATAATATTCATATTTCTGGGGCTCCTTGGGGCGATAGAGAACCATATGCCCTGCAGTTACAATCTCTTCTTTTTCTCCAAAATGGAAATGTGCTTTTCCCGATGCGATATATAATAGCTGGAAATCCACTCTGCCCTTGGGCCTCCAGGTAGGGAGCTTTGGACGGGTAAACAAGTGGTAGGTTCCGCAACTGGTAACAATCAAGGGCTTGGTTTTATCCTTGATATCAACTAACGAGTTGTTTAAATATGCATTGTTTATATACATTGTCTCAGATCTCCTGTAGTGTTAAAAAGTGCATGCAAAACATGCAAAGCCCCACTAAAAACACGATTGTGCACTTATATAGTATCATTTTGTGCATGTTTTGTCTAATCTAAGATATGTATTTCGAATAGTTGATTTGATATGATTATATCAAATCAAGGGAACGGTTATATAAATATATTTTTAGAGAAGGAGTGGCGTATGGAACAAAAGAGGTATTTGAAGTGGTACAACAAAGTGGGTTATGGTTCGGGGGATATTGCAGGAAATGTGGTATATGCATTTTTGTCCTCGTTCGTAATGATTTATTTGACCAATACTGTGGGGTTGAATGCTGGAATTGTGGGTACATTGATTGCGGTATCCAAGATCTTTGACGGTGTAACGGATGTTTTCTTCGGAACCATGATTGACAAGACAAAAACTAAAATGGGCAAGGCAAGACCCTGGATGCTTTGGGGATTTGTAGGATGTGCAGTTACGTTAGCAGCAGTTTTTTCGATCCCGACGGATATGGGGCAAACAGCACAGTATGTGTGGTTTTTCCTGGCATATACGTTTTTAAACGCAATCTTTTACACGGCAAATAATATAGCATATTCTGCATTAACTGCTCTGGTTACCAAAAACAGCAAGGAACGCGTACAGATGGGTTCTTACAGATTTATCTTTGCGTTTAGTACCAGTCTGTTGATTCAGACCATTACAGTCGGTGCAGTAGATTTCTTTGGTGGTGGAGCTGCCGGTTGGAGAGCTGTGGCAATCATTTACTGTATTGTTGGTTTGATTACCAATACTATTTCGGTTATGTCTGTGAAGGAGCTTTCGGAAGAAGAGCTCCGAGAGGGTGAGGAAGAAGCAGAAGAGGAAGAAAAGATTACACTGATTCAGGCTGCAAAATTATTGTTCAGCAATAAATATTATTTGATGATTTGTGGCGTGTATATCCTTCAGCAGTTGTATGGGGCAATGTTGAATATTGGAATCTATTTCATGACCTATGTGCTGTTTAACAAGAATCTGTACGGTGTATTCTCGTGGGCAATCAACATTCCGCTGATTATTGCGTTAATATTTACCCCAACCTTCGTGGCAAAATGGAAGGGTATGTACAAGTTAAATAAATATAGCTACATGCTTGCGACAGTAGGGCGTTTGTTGGTTGTAGTGGCAGGTTATATGGGAAGTGTTCCGTTAATGTTATTGTTTACAGCAGTAGCTGCGCTTGGTCAGGGACCATGGCAGGGAGATATGAACGCAGTAATCGCATCTTGTTCAGAGTATACATATTTGACAAAAGGCAAGAGAATTGATGGAACCATGTATTCCTGTACTTCCTTAGGTGTAAAAATTGGTGGAGGACTTGGTACTGCAATTGCAGGTTGGATGCTGGATTTAAGTGGTTTTGTAAACGGAGATACAGCGATTCAGCCGGATAGCTGCATCAATATGATGTATATTATGTATCTTTGGATTCCCTTTGTAATTGATTTGATTATTACCATAATTCTTTCCTTTATGAATGTGGAAGAGACTAATGAGAAACTGAAAAAGAAAGATTAGGAATAATAGGATAGCCTCTAAAGAGTTGGACTTTAGGGGCTGTCTTAGAAAGAGAGAGTAAAATGAAGGCAGACATTAGATGGCTGGATAATCCGGAAGTATTCCGGGTGAATCAGATGGTAGCTCACAGCGACCACGAGTATTATGTAAACTATGCGGATATGGAAGTAAAAGATAATGGGCTTACGCAATCCTTAAATGGTCAATGGGATTTTTGCTTCAGTATTAATGCAAAAGCTCGACCATCGGATTTTTATAGAGAAGATTTTGATTCTAGTAGTTTTGATAAAATGACTGTACCGGGTCATATTGAGTTGGCAGGATATGACAAAATCAGATATATCAATACCATGTATCCGTGGGAAGGATATGAGTATCGTCGTGCGGCATATAGCTTAGACACTGCCGGAAGAGGCGAGGGAATGTTCAGTGAAGCAGAATACAATCCGGTAGGGTCTTATATAAAGAGATTTGATTTGGCGCCAAACATGAAAGGAAAGAGAATAACTATTTATTTTGAAGGCGTGGAGCAGGCAATGTATGTGTGGTTAAATGGACACTTTGTTGGATATGCAGAGGACAGTTTTACACCCTCAGAATTTGATCTTACGCCATACATAAAGGAGCAGGGAAATGTGCTGGCTGTGGAGGTTCATAAGATGAGTACAGCAGCATTTTTAGAGGATCAGGATTTCTTCAGGTTCTTTGGTATCTTTAGAAATGTAACGCTTAAGGCTAAGCCGGATGTCCATGTGGAGGATTTGTGGCTTCAGCCGGTCTTAAATCTTGACAATTGCAGCGGAAGTCTTCTGGTGAAGCTGGAGTTGTCCGCAGTGAAGAAACAGAATCTGAAAGTGGCAGTAGTGCTTAAGGATGAAGAGAATAAGAGGTTTCTTGAACAGAGTACCCACGTGAGTGTTGCAGGTGATGGGAGTGATACACCGGTAGTGCTGAGTGGCGCTGTTGCAAGTGTCCACCCTTGGGATAATCATAATCCTTACTTATATACGATGTACATTGAAATCACGAATGCTGATGGAAAGCTGTTAGAAATTGTTCCTTACAGAATAGGCTTTCGTAGGTTAGAAATCATTGATAAGGTGATGTATCTGAATGGTAAGAGATTAGTGCTGGTGGGAGTAAATCGCCATGAATGGAGTCCTAAGACCGGTAGATGTATCGGTATGGAAGAAATGGTTGCGGATATGAAGTGTATTCAGAGAAACAACATCAATGCAGTCAGAACCTGTCATTACCCGGACCAGATTCCCTGGTATTACATGTGTGACGAAGAAGGCATCTATGTAATGTCAGAGACAAATCTGGAGAGCCATGGCTCCTTCCAAAAGCTTGGGGCTATCGAACCTTCCTGGAACGTACCGGGCTGCGTTCCACAGTGGAGAGAGGCTGTGGTGGATAGAGCCAGAAGCAATTTTGAAACGTTTAAGAATCACACATCCATTCTATTCTGGTCGCTTGGAAATGAGTCTTATGCCGGAGATGATATAGAGGCGATGAATACTTATTTTAAGAATAAAAAGGATGGCAGGCTGGTGCATTACGAGAGCGTTGCTTACAACAGAGCTTATGAGGATACCATTTCGGACATGGAAAGTCGCATGTATACTACTCCTCAGGCAGTGGAAGAGTACTTGCAGAATAATCCTAAGAAACCATACATTTTGTGCGAGTTTATGCATGATATGGGAAATTCTATGGGGGGACTGGGTTCTTACATGAAGCTAATTGATAAGTATGAAATGTATCAGGGCGGATTTATCTGGGATTTCATTGACCAGGCCATTCTGGTAAAGGACGAAATAACCGGAAAAGAGGTACTGCGTTATGGCGGAGATTTTGATGACAGACCGGCGGATTATGAATTCTCCGGAAACGGAATCGTATTTGCAGATCGCAGAGAGAAACCAGCAATGCAGGAAGTGAGGTATTATTATGGATTGTACAAATAGATTACCTTTAAAAGTTGTGTACGGAGATTTTACATTGGGTGTGCATGGAGAAGGTTTTGATTATATTTTCTCTTATGCACAAGGAGGCCTGGAATCCTTGAGAAAAAATGGGTATGAATGGCTTTATCGCTGTCCAAAGCCTACCTTTTGGAGGGCACTTACAGATAATGATAGGGGCAGTCAGTTCCATGTTAAAAGTGGAAGCTGGCTGGCTGCGGATATGTTTATTGCCTGCAAGGATGTAGAGGTGGTTACTGATGGCGATTCGCAGGGAAAGCCATGTGCACCGGATAATAATCGATACGGCTCAGAGGTGTATGCGGAGGAAGTTTGTGTAAGCTTCATTTATGAAACAGTTACCAATCCGGTTACCCAGGTAAAAGTGATTTATACAGTTGCAGCAACAGGAAGCATGACGGTTAAGGTTCATTATTATGGAGTAAAGGGCTTGCCGGAGCTGCCGACCTTTGGAATGCGCTTTATCATGCCTACTCTTGCAGATAAGTATGTTTATGAGGGATTATCCGGAGAAACCTATCCGGATAGAATGATGGGAGCGGAGAAGGGTGTTTATGAAATTGATGATTTGTCCCTAACGCCATATCTTGTGCCTCAGGAGTGTGGCATGAGGATGGATACCGATTGGGTGGAAATCACCAGACATACCAGTCTGGATAACAGCAGAAAGGATTCTTCTGCCCAGACACTTCGCATTGAGAAATGTGATGACAAATTTGCGTTTTCCTGTTTGCCTTATACAGCATCTGAAATCGAAAATGCAACGCATCACGAAGAACTCCCTCCTGCAAGAAGGACGGTGCTTTGTATTTACGGTGCAGTAAGAGGTGTAGGTGGAATTGACAGCTGGGGAAGTGATGTGGAAGAACTGTACCACATCAGCGCGGAAACAGATATGTTTTTTGAATTCAAGATATCTTAGGTTGCGTAATGCCTTGTTTGCATTATTGCCAAGACACATTACATGTGGAAGTTGTGATTGAAATAATCTGCGTAAAAACACATTACGTTGTTTAAGAATGCTTTTAATTTGTTTGTCATGATTGGACCTCCTTTATTTTTTTGTTTAAGTATATAGCGTTAGTTAAGTTATTGCTTGCCAAAAATAAGTTTTGTTTGGTCATTTCTTGCATGGGGGATGTTTTTTGATACCTAAATATGAGAACAAAAATAAAGAAATTGGCATAGAGTGGAAAAAGTCTGTTCATGTGCCGCCGCATCTGCATGAAGCAATGGAAATTGTGTATGTAACATCAGGAACATTGGAGCTGGGGGTTGGGCAAGAACTATATCATATGGAAAAGGGCGATTTCGCAATCGTATTTCCAAATGTAATCCATCATTATCAGGTCTTTGGTAAAAATGAGAATAGAGCAATATATGTATTTGTAGATCCGATAGCTTTTCCTGTTTATATGAATGAATTACAAAAGTATAGTCCTGCGCATCCTATCATCTCTAAAAGATACTTGCATTCAGATGTTGTGAATTCAATGAAAGTATTGGCAGAGATGAAAAATTATAATGAGATGCTTGTTCGAGCATATGTGCAAATGATATTAGCCCATGTTTTTTCTGAAATGAAAATGGTTGAAAAGAGTTCCATAGGTGGAGATGATATTGTATATAATGCAGTTGAGTATGTAGCAAGGAATTTTAGGGAAGAAATATCCTTGGATAAAATGGCAATCGATTTGGGCGTTGGCAAATATGTTCTGTCCAGGATATTTGCAAAAACTTTTCATTGCAATTTTAACAGATATGTTAATGGGGTTAGGTTAAATTATGCAACGTCTATATTAGAGAATACAAAAGAATCTATCACTAATCTATGCTTGGAATGTGGATTTGAAAGTCAAAGAACATTTAACAGAGTTTTCAAGGAACAATACAAGATGACTCCTAGAGAGTATCGTAACAGAATGAGTCAGTATATAAAAACGGAGGCATATGAATGAGTTTGGATTACCTGACAATGACAATCAAAAAAGAGAAAAATATTGCGCTGATTGCACATGATGGAAAGAAACAAGAAATGTTAGAATGGTGTGCGAAGAATAAAGAGATTTTGCGTGGGCACAGACTTTCGGGAACTGGAACAACGGCAAGAATGATTACAGAACATGTGGGCCTATCAGTGAAAGGGTATAATAGCGGACCATTAGGCGGCGACCAGCAGATTGGAGCTAAGATAGTGGAAGGAAAGATTGATATGGTAATATTCTTTTCTGACCCATTGGCGGCACAACCTCATGATCCGGATGTGAAGGCGCTGCTTCGAATCGCACAAGTTTATGATATTCCTATGGCAAACAATATTGCTACGGCGGATTTCTTACTTCATTCGTCCTATATGGATGAGGAATATACACATCAGGTGGAGAATTTCACGAAAACCGTTGAGAAGCGAGCAGAGATATTGAATTAGTTTAGAAAGTACAGAACAAAAGTTCGATTTTGTTCTGTACTTTCTTTGCGTCTTCTGCTATAATCATGTATGATTAATGGAATACTAGTTCTAAGATTCATAAAGGAGGCACTTTCGTGAATCAATCTGAGAAATCATGTGAATTTAAATTGCATTCAGAATATAAACCAACCGGCGACCAGCCCCAAGCTATCAAGGAGCTGGTGGAAGGCTTCAAGCAGGGCAATCAATTCCAGACTTTGCTGGGTGTTACTGGCTCCGGTAAGACCTTTACCATGGCCAATGTCATTGCTGCGCTGAATAAGCCTACGCTGATTATTGCCCACAATAAAACACTGGCAGGACAGCTTTACGGGGAGTTCAAGGAGTTTTTCCCTGAGAATGCAGTAGAATATTTTGTTAGTTACTACGATTATTACCAGCCGGAGGCGTATGTACCGTCTTCGGACACTTATATTGCCAAGGATTCGGCCATTAACGATGAAATTGATAAGCTTCGTCTTTCGGCCACGGCATCTCTTTCGGAGAGGAAGGATGTAATCGTGGTGGCATCTGTGTCCTGTATTTATGGTCTGGGTAGCCCGGATGAATATCAGGATATGATTGTGTCCCTGCGTCCGGGGCAGATGAAGGACAGGGATCAGGTGCTGCGGGAGCTGGTGGATATTCAGTATGACCGCAACGATATGGATTTGCAGCGAGCATGCTTCCGTGTGCGGGGGGATGTGGTGGAGATTTATCCCGCCCAGGGCGGCGATTATCTGATTCGAGTGGAGTTTTTCGGGGATGAGATTGACCGTATCTGTGAGGTAGAGCCTCTCAGTGGCAAGGTGGTGTCCAGTTTAAATCATGTGGCAATTTTCCCGGCATCCCATTATGTGGTGAATCCGGCGAAGATTAAGCTTGCCTGTGAAAATATTGAGAAAGAAATGGAAGAACGGGTACGTTATTTTAAGGGGGAGGATAAGCTGATTGAAGCCCAGCGTATCGCTGAGCGTACCAATTTTGATATAGAGATGCTTCGGGAAACCGGCTTTTGTTCCGGTATTGAGAATTATTCCAGACATTTGGTAGGCTCGGAGCCCGGGATGCCGCCCATGACCCTGATGGATTTCTTTGGGGACGACTTCCTTATCATCATTGATGAGTCTCATATGACCATTCCCCAGATCGGAGCCATGTATTCGGGAGACCGTTCCCGTAAGACCACGCTGGTGGATTATGGGTTCCGTCTGCCCTCGGCGCTGGACAACAGGCCGCTGAATTTCCAGGAGTTTGAGCAGCATATTGACCAGATGCTTTTTGTATCTGCGACACCTTCCAAATATGAGGCGGAGCATGAACTGTTGCGTACGGAGCAGGTGATACGTCCTACCGGTCTTTTGGACCCGGAGGTGGATGTGCGTCCGGTGGAGGGGCAGATTGATGACCTGATTGCGGAGTGTAAGAAGGAAATCGAAAAGAAAAACAAGGTGCTGATTACCACTCTTACCAAGCGCATGGCAGAGGATTTGACGGAGTATATGCGGGATGTGGGAATTCGTGTAAAATATATGCACTCCGATATTGATACGCTGGAACGAGCGGAGATTATCCGTGATATGCGCCTGGATGTGTTTGATGTACTTGTAGGTATTAACCTTCTGCGAGAGGGTCTGGACATTCCGGAGATTACCCTGGTGGCGATTCTGGATGCGGATAAGGAGGGCTTCCTTCGAAGCGAGACCTCGCTAATTCAGACCATCGGTCGTGCGGCGAGAAACAGTGATGGTCACGTAATCATGTATGCGGACAATATGACCGATTCCATGCGAAATGCCATTGAGGAGACCAATCGCCGTCGTCAGATTCAGATGAAGTATAATGAGGAGCATGGTATTACGCCCCAGACCATTAAGAAGGCGGTGCGTGATTTAATCAGTATTTCCAAGGAAATTGCCAAGGAGGAGGTACAGTTCGAGAAAGATCCGGAATCCATGAGCAGACAGGAGCTGGAAAAGCTGATTGCCCAGGTGCAGAAGCAGATGCAGAAGGCTGCGGCGGATTTGAATTTCGAGGTTGCGGCAGAGCTGCGTGACAAGATGATAGAGCTGAAGCAGAATTTACTTGCTTTGGAGGAGAAATAGTAGGAGTTTTTATGGAAGAATCAGTAAAAATGCTCCCGAAAAAGGAGTATATCAAAATCAGGGGTGCTCAGGAGCATAACCTGAAAAATATAAATGTGGATATTCCCAGAAATAAGTTTGTGGTATTGACCGGTATGTCCGGTTCGGGAAAGTCTTCTCTGGCTTTTGATACCATTTATGCAGAGGGACAGCGCAGATATATGGAGTCCCTTTCCAGTTATGCCAGAATGTTTTTGGGGCAGATGGAGAAGCCCAATGTGGAGCGAATTGAAGGACTTTCTCCGGCCATATCTATTGACCAGAAGTCAACCAATCGAAATCCTCGTTCTACCGTAGGTACGGTGACAGAGATTTATGATTATTTCCGCCTTTTATATGCTCGTATCGGCATTCCCCATTGCCCGGAGTGTGGTCGTGAGATTGCCAAGCAGTCCGTGGATCAGATGGTGGATCAGATTATGGAGCTTGGGGAGGGAACCAGAATACAGCTGCTTGCGCCGGTAGTACGTGGTCGTAAGGGTATGCATGAGAAGGTCTTTGACAGAGCCAAGAAGAGTGGTTATGTACGCGTGCGCGTGGATGGTAGTCTCTACGAGCTGTCCGAGGAGATTTCTCTGGATAAGAATATTAAACACAATATAGAAATTGTGGTAGACCGTCTGGTGGTAAAGGATGGTATTCAGCGCAGATTGTCCGATTCCATTGAAAATGTTATGGATTTGGCGGAAGGACTTCTTCTGGTGGATGTTATCGGTGGGGAACCTTTGACCTTCTCTGACAGCTTTTCCTGCCCGGATTGTGGCGTAAGCATTTCAGAGATTGAGCCACGTAGCTTTTCCTTCAACAATCCCTTTGGTGCCTGTCCGGTATGTGTGGGTCTGGGATATAAGATGGAGTTTGACGTGGATTTGATGATTCCGGACAAGAGACTCAGTATTAAGGATGGGGCAATCCAGGTCATGGGATGGCAGTCCTGCGCGGATAAGGGAAGCTTTACCAATGCTATTTTACAGGCTCTTTGTAAAGAGTTTAACTTTGATTTGGAGACGCCTTTCGAGCAGTATCCACAGGAAGTGCAGGATATTTTGATATATGGTACGGATAGGTCCGTGGATGTATATTATGAGGGGCAACGCGGCAGAGGCGTGTATCCCATTGTGTTTGAGGGACTGATTAAGAATGTGCAGCGGAAGTACCGGGAGACTTTTTCCGAGACCATGAAGGCTGAGTATGAGACCTTCATGCGCATCTCTCCCTGCGATGAATGTAAGGGAATGCGTTTGAAAAAGGAATCTCTGGCAGTTACGGTATGTGATAAGAATATTCATGAAATTACCTCCACCTCCATTGGGGGATTGCATGAATTTTTGCAGGAAATGCAGCTGACAAATCAGCAGCAGCTTATCGGTAAGCAGGTGTTAAAGGAAATCAAAGCCAGAGTGGGCTTCCTTATGGATGTGGGGCTGGAGTATCTTTCTTTATCCAGAGCTACCGGTACTCTTTCCGGCGGAGAGGCGCAGCGTATTCGTCTTGCAACCCAGATTGGCTCCGGTCTTGTTGGTGTGTGTTATATTCTGGATGAGCCCTCCATCGGTCTGCATCAGAGGGACAACGATAAGCTGCTTGCGACCTTGAAGCACCTGAAGGATTTGGGAAACACCCTGATAGTGGTAGAGCATGACGAGGACACCATGTTGGCTGCGGATTATATTGTGGATATCGGACCACATGCCGGAAGTCATGGCGGTGAAGTGGTAGCGGTAGGTACTGCTGAGGATATTATGAAGAATCCGGATTCCATTACCGGGAAGTATCTCAGTGGTGAGTATCGCATCCCGGTGCCCAAGATGCGCAGAAAGCCCACCGGCCATTTAAAGGTTGTGGGAGCAAAAGAGAATAATTTAAAGAATATCGATGTGGAATTCCCTTTAGGGGTTATGACCTGCGTTACCGGTGTGTCCGGCTCCGGCAAGAGTTCTCTGGTAAATGAGATTCTTTACAAGCGCCTGGCAAGGGATTTAAACCGTGCAAGATGTATTCCCGGCAAGCATAAGGATATTAAGGGCATCGAGCAGCTGGACAAGGTTATTGATATTGACCAGTCCCCTATCGGACGTACGCCCCGTTCCAATCCGGCTACTTACACCGGTGTGTTTGACATGATTCGTGACCTTTTTGCGTCCACTCCGGATGCCAAGGCAAAGGGGTACAATAAGGGACGTTTCAGCTTCAATGTAAAGGGCGGGCGTTGTGAGGCATGTAGTGGTGATGGTATTATCAAGATTGAAATGCACTTCCTGCCGGATGTTTATGTGCCTTGCGAGGTATGTGGCGGTAAGCGTTACAACCGGGAGACATTAGATGTCAAGTACAAGGGAAAGAGTATTTTTGACGTGCTGGATATGACGGTGGAGGAGGCATTGCCTTTCTTTGAAAATCTGCCTTCCATCCGTCGTAAGATTGAAACCTTAAATGATGTGGGATTGTCCTACATTAAATTAGGACAGCCATCCACCCAGCTTTCCGGCGGCGAAGCACAGCGTATCAAGCTGGCTACGGAATTGTCCCGCCGAAGCACCGGTAAGACTATTTACATTCTGGATGAGCCTACCACAGGACTTCATTTTGCGGATGTACACAAGTTGACGGAGATTCTCCAGAAGCTGGCAGATGGTGGAAATACCGTCATCGTTATTGAGCATAATCTGGATGTAATTAAGACGGCGGATTATATTATTGATATCGGCCCGGAGGGCGGTGATAAGGGCGGTACCGTAATTGCCAAGGGTACTCCCGAGGAGGTGGCGCAGTCGCCGGTATCCTACACCGGAAAATATATTAAGAAAATGCTGGATAAGGCGTAATTTTACAGGGGATTTTTGTGTGGATAAATGCAAAAATTCCCTGCATTTATTTTGTGTAGTACTAAAGTATTCTGAAAATAAACCGATAAAATTAATATGGCATGGAGTATTTTCATGTCCCTTTTCAAACCCTTGTACTTTATTTATTAAAATTTTTTGAAATCCCCTAGGATTTCCTTGCATTTTTGGCGTTCGCCTTGTAAACTAAATTATGATGCAATTAATATGCACGTACTATGAGATATTATCGTTAGATGGAAATAGATAACAAGGTGAAAGGGGATTGAAAATGCAGTGTACAGACATCGGAATTGATTTAGGAACCGCCAGCATTTTAGTTTACATCAGAGGAAAGGGTGTAGTTTTAAAAGAGCCCTCTGTAGTAGCTTTTGATAGAGATACCAACAGAATTAAAGCAATTGGAGAGGATGCACGTCTGATGCTTGGTAGAACGCCGGGCAACATCGTGGCAGTAAGACCTCTTCGTCAGGGTGTTATTTCTGATTACACCGTTACTGAGAAAATGATGAAGTACTTTATCCAGAAAGCGCTGGGTAAGAGAACCTTCCGTAAGCCAAGAATTGCAGTGTGTGTACCAAGTGGTGTTACTGAGGTAGAGAAGAAGGCCGTAGAGGATGCTACCTACCAGGCAGGTGCAAGAGAGGTTTCCATTATCGAGGAGCCGATTGCAGCAGCTATCGGGGCAGGTATTGATATTGCAAAACCTTGCGGAAATATGATTGTAGATATCGGTGGTGGTACTTCTGATATTGCGGTAATCTCTTTGGGAGGTACCGTAGTATCCGCTTCCATCAAAATTGCAGGTGATGATTTTGATGAGGCGATTGTACGTTATATGAGAAAGAAACATAATCTTCTGATTGGTGAGAGAACCGCAGAGGATATGAAGATAAAGATTGGCTCCTGCTTCCCGAGAGCAGAGGCTGATTACATGGATGTGCGTGGTAGAAACTTGGTTACCGGTCTTCCGAAGACCGTACGTGTTTCTTCCGAGGAGTGTGAGGAAGCGCTTCGTGAAACAACAGCACAGATTGTAGAAACCATTCACAGTGTCCTTGAGAAGACTCCACCGGAGCTTGCAGCGGATATCGCAGACAGAGGTATCGTGCTTACCGGTGGCGGAAGTCTCCTTCGTGGTTTAGAGGAACTGATTGAATCAAAGACAGGAATTAATACTATGACTGCAGAGGATCCTATGACTGCAGTGGCTGTAGGAACCGGCAGATATGTAGAGTTCCTTGCAGGCTATAGAGAGGATTAGAAACTTTTAGATAAAGGAGCAGTGCTATGTTAAAAGGATTATATACCGCATACACGGGTATGATTAACGAACAGCATCGTATGGATACCATGACCAACAATTTGGCAAATGCCTCTACTGTTGGTTTTAAGAAGGAAGGAGCTACCAGCCAGTCCTTTGATGAACTTTTGGCTTATAAGCTGAAGGATTCTTCGGTAGGTATCGCAAATGTGCAGCGTATCGGTGTAAATACTCCGGGTGTGAAAATCGGTGAGAATTATACGGACTTTTCCCAGGGTTCTTTCCGTGAGACCGGTAATACCTTTGATTTGGCGCTGGGTGGAAAGGGATTCTTCGCTATTGAGTATACCAATAGTGCAGGAGAGACCTCGACCAAGTATACTCGTGCAGGTTCTTTCACTTTGAATGTGGACGGTTATCTTGTAGATAAGGATGGTCAGTATGTGCTGGATGACAGTAATCGCAGAATCCAGATAGACCCGTTGCAGACAGCTACCATTACCAAGGACGGCAGCATCTATCAGAATGGTGTGTTGCGTGCTAAGGTGCAGGTTGCAGATTTTGAGGATTACAATTATCTGGAGAAATATGGCGACACCTACTATCAGCCGGTAGAGGGTGCAAGCAAGATTGATGGGGATTCCACGGTGGTTTCCGGTTATCTGGAGATGGCTAATGTAAATGTAGTATCCGAGATGGTGAATATGATTGCCATCACCAGAGCATATGAGACCAATCAGAAGATTCTGCAGACCTATGACGGAAGTCTTGATATTGCAGTGAATCAGCTTGGAAAGTTACGTTAGGATAATACCGTAAATGGAGGAATAGATTATGGTTCGTAGTTTATGGACAGCAGCAACAGGAATGATTGCACAGCAGAATAATGTGGATACCATTGCAAATAACCTTGCAAATGTGAATACTCACGGATATAAGACCGAAGTGAATGAGTTCAAGTCTCTTCTTTATCAGAACATTCAGGCAAAGACTACTACAGCGGACGGCTCCCAGAAGCCTGTTGGTGCGCAGGTGGGCTTAGGTGTGCGTAATGCATCCATTACCTCTATCTTTAAGCAGGGAAGCTTACTGGATTCCGAGAGTGATTCTGCATTTGCTATTGATGGTAGCGGTTTCTTTGCAGTGCGCGGCGAGGATGGAGATACCTATTACACCAGAAACGGTAATTTCTCATGGAATCTGGTAAATAATAATTCCATCGCGTTAACGAATTCTGATGGACTTCCGGTACTGGATTCTACCGGCAAAGCAATCGTATTGAATAATAACTATGTAACAAGTGAAATTACGATTTCCAAGGATGGAACCATCTGTTATCCGGATGAGAACAATAATCCAGCTTCTATCGGTATAACCATTGGTGTATACCAGTTCCTTAATCCTGCGGGATTAACCAAGGAAGGGGACAGCTTATATGCAGTGTCTCCTGCCAGTGGAGAAGCTATTAACGAAGCTACCAGCAACAATGTACGGAAGAGTACTGTGGTACAGGGATATCTGGAAGGCTCCAGCGTACAGGTAGTGGATGAGATGGTAAACATGATTGTTGCACAGCGTGCTTATGAAATGAATTCAAAGGCAATCACTGCTTCTGATGAAATGATGCAGCAGGCAAACAATCTGAGAAGATAGGAGTAATCAATGGATATTTCAGGATTATCTGGTTATTATAGTAATGTATATTCAAATGCAGCTTCTAATCAATCGGCAGAATCAATAAAGAATAATCTTTCCTCTGTGAATTCCACCACATCGGATGAGGAGCTTATGGATGCCTGCAAGCAGTTTGAAAGCTATTTTGTAGAGCAAATGTTCAAGGCAATGTGGAGTACTGTACCGGAAAGTGAGTACTCTTCCAATGCATCCAACTCCATGATGAGTTATTACAAGGATGAAATGATTAAGAGTTTTGCGGAGGATTCCACAGAGCAGAGTGGCTTGGGTCTTGCGCAGATGCTTTATGAGCAAATGAAAAGAAATTATGGTTTGTAATTAGAAAAGAGTTGCTTGCAACTCTTTTTTCTTTAGAAAGGATATTATGGAAAAGCTGGTTGGATATGTGGATCATATCATATATCAGAACGCAGAAAATGGATACACGGTGATGGAGCTTGTCTGTGAAGAGGAGGAGATTACCTGTACCGGGAGCTGCAAGGGGCTTTCCGAGGGTGAAAATATTGAGGCTCAGGGAGAATACACGGAGCATCCCTTGTACGGAAAGCAGTTTAAAATTGTTTCCTATAGTGTGGTGGCTCCAACAGACAGGGTTAGTATGGAGCGGTATCTGGCATCCGGCGCCATCAAGGGTGTGGGACCGGCGCTGGCAAAGCGTATCATAAAACGGTTTGGGGACGATACCTTTCGGATTATTGAGGAGGAGCCGGAGAGACTGGTGGAAATCAAGGGAATCAGTCAGAGAATTGCCAGAGAGATTGCCACGCAGATGGAAGAAAAGCGGGATTTGCGGGACGCGCTGGTGTATTTGCAGCAGTTTGGAATTTCCAACACGCTGGCCATAAAGATATATGATACCTATGGAATGGGATTATATAAAATCATGCAGGAGAATCCTTACCGCCTGGCGGAGGATATTTCCGGTGTGGGCTTTAAAATCGCGGATGAAATTGCATCGAAGATAGGAATTCATACGGATTCCGATTATCGAATCCGAAGTGGTTTGTTATATACGCTTTTGCAGTCCGTGGGAGAGGGACATTGTTATCTTCCGCTGGATACCCTTTTGCGTAGGACTTCCCTGCTTCTGGGAGTGGAGGAAAGGTACATACAGCCTCAGGTAGATAATCTGGTGATGGATAAAAAGCTGATTGGAAAAGGGCAGAACATTTACGCAGCATCCTATTATTATGCGGAGCTGAATTGTGCATATATGCTGCATCAGCTGAATATGCCCTTTAAGATAAATGAGTCCCTTGCCCGGAAGTCCATTGAGAGAATTTCCAAAGAGATTCATATGGAACTGGATGATTTGCAATATCAGGCGGTGCTGCAGGCAGTACAGAATGGGCTCTTTATTTTGTCCGGGGGACCCGGTACGGGAAAAACTACAACGATTAATACCATTATCCGCTTTTTTGAGCGGGAGGGGCTGGATATCTTTCTGGCGGCACCCACCGGTCGTGCGGCGAAGCGTATGACGGAGGCTACCGGATATGAGGCACGAACCATACACCGTATGCTGGAGATTAACGGGGCACCCTCGGAGGATGATAAGCACAGTGCAAGGTTTGAGAGAAACGAGGAGATGCCGCTGGAGGCAGATGTGATTATCATTGACGAGATGTCCATGGTGGATTTGCCGTTGTTTCAGTCACTGCTTCGGGCGATTACTCCGGGAACCAGACTGATTTTGGTGGGAGATGTAAACCAACTTCCATCCGTGGGTGCAGGACAGGTTCTTCGAGACATTATGGAATCGGGCAGCTTTCCTATGGTGGTTCTTCAGAAGATTTTCCGTCAGGCGGGAGAAAGTGACATTGTTGTCAATGCCCACCGGATAAATCATGGAGAACAGATTACTCTTGGTACAAAGAGCAAGGATTTCCTGTTTTTGGAAAGAAATGACGCAAATGTCATATACAAGCATATTGTGCAGTTGATTCAGGGAAATCTGCCAAAGTACGTGAATGCCACGCCCTTTGATATTCAGGTGCTGACGCCAATGCGTAAAGGTGCGCTGGGAGCTATGGAACTGAATAGAATATTGCAGCAGTATTTAAATCCGCCTGCGCCGGACAAAAAGGAGCATCAGTCCGGGGAGACCATCTACCGGGAAGGGGATAAGGTCATGCAGGTGAAGAATAATTATCAGCTGGAGTGGGAGATTGTATCTCGCTATGGAATTCCGGTGGATAAGGGACTGGGGGTTTTTAATGGAGATATGGGACGTATCCTTTCCATCAATGAGCCTGCCGGAGAAATGATAGTAGAATTCGATGAAGGGAAACGGGTGAGTTATACGTTCTCTTTATTGGAGGAGCTGGAGCTTTCCTATGCCATTACCATTCATAAATCCCAGGGAAGCGAGTATCCGGGTGTTATTATGCCGCTACTGAGCGGTCCCAGGATGCTGTTCAACCGAAATCTTCTGTATACCGGAGTCACAAGAGCCAGAGGCTGTGTGACCATTCTGGGAAGCAGTCAGACGGTGCGGGAAATGATTGAGAACGAAAGTGAGAATAAAAGATACACCTCTCTGCGGGAGAGAATCGCAGAGCTGGAGGAGAATATGTCGGAGTAGGGCTTGTCTGAAAGGATAGGGATGAGTCTTAAGAAAATCAGAGAAAGAATGAGCTTGCTGGGAACGCTGCTGTTTCCTGTGAAGTGCCCCATTTGTGACGGGGTGATGGATGAGCAGCTTCTGCGAATGAAAAAGCAGCTGCCCGTGGGAATTTGCCACGAATGTGCAAAACGTGTGCAGTATATTCTGCCGCCCAGATGCTATAAATGCGGCAAGCAGCTGCAGGAGGAGACACAGGAATATTGTCAGGACTGTAGGGATGCAGAGCATGAATTTATAATGGGACGGGCTCTGTACGAATATCATAGTATTAAGGCGGCGCTCTTTCGATTTAAGTATCACGGCAGAAGGGAATATGCGGAGGTTTTTGCCGGGGAAATTGCTTATTATCTGGGAGATTTTATCTGCAGAGTGAAACCGGACGGACTGGTACCGGTACCAATACATAACCGGAGAAAAAGGCAGCGAGGCTATAATCAGGCGGCGGAGCTGGCCAGGGCACTGGGAAAGGAAATGGGGATACCCGTTTATGAAAATCTGATTCTGCGAAAAATAAATACCAGACCGCTGAAGAATATGAGTCCGGCCCAGAGGCAAAATAGTTTGAAAAAGGCTTTTATTCTAGGTGAAAATGTTGTAAAATTAAGTACAGTAATTATCATAGACGACATATACACTACCGGAGCTACCATTGACGCGGTGGCGAAGGTACTGCTTGCACTGGGACCTATGAAAATATACTTTGTAACTTTAGCGATAGGAGAAAGTATTTAGATACAAAGGAACAGGAGGATTACTCATGAATGTAAAGAATTGTCGAAGCTGCGGTAAAATTTTCAACTATATTTCAGGACCACAGATTTGTCCGGGATGCCGGTCCGGCCTGGAAGAGAAATTCCAGAGAGTAAAGGCATATATTCGCGAGAATCCGGGAGCTGGTATCCGTGAGGTTTCTGAGGAATGTGAAGTGGATACCACTCTGATTAACCAGTGGCTTAGAGATGAGCGTCTGGAATTATGTGAGACGTCTGCGCTTTTACTGAATTGTGAGAGCTGTGGCCAGCCTATTCGTTCCGGAAGATTCTGTGACAAGTGTAAGATGTCCATGTCACAAACTCTTCGCAGTGCTATGCGTGGAGCGGATCCGGCAAAGAAGGAACCGGCCAGAGCATCAAAGGACGGCGCAAAGATGAGATATTTAAATTAGCCATAGTTGTGGAGTATTGAAATGATTAAGAAAGAACGTGTAATACTGATGACGAAGCTGGCTTCCTACGAGGAGAATGAGGGAAGGCATGCGTCCAAAATCAGTAGGTATTTTAGGGGGGACTATGTGTCGGTTCACCTGCTGAAGTCCTGGGTATGTATAACGGTGGTGTATGCACTGCTGGCGGGACTCAGTATTTTGTATGATTTGGAAACCTTTATGGAGAATCTGTACAAAATGGATTATCTGGCATTTGCCAAGGAACTCATTAAGTGGTATGTCATTATGGCGGTAGCTTATCTGGTAGCGGTGTATATTGCATATTCGTACCGCTATATGAAGGCTCGGAAAAGTCTGAAGCGCTACAGTCAAAATTTAAAAAAACTAGGTTCAATGTATCACAGATAAAAAGAGCCGGAAGGTAGTATATTAGTATATGGGTAATATTTTAGAAGTTAGAGACAAGTTAAAATTTTTATATATCAAGAATGAGGTGTTCCTCCTTCCGGTATTAAAATTTATGTTGGCATTTACCTCCATCTGTATTGTAAGCGGTCGGCTTGGATATATGGCAAAGGTTGACAACCTGGGATTGATTCTGATTGCGTCGTTGATGTGCTCATTTCTTCCCATCGGATGCGTGGTATTCTTTTCTGCCATATTTAGTTTGCTGCATCTTTATGCCCTTTCGCTGGAAGCAGCGGCGGTGGTATTTGCACTGTATTTGATTATATTTTTAATTTTTTTCCGATTTGGCACTAAGGATTCCCTTCTTTTGCTGTTTACCGCAATACTGGCATCCATGAAGATTCCGTACATTGTGCCCATTGTGGCAGGTCTTATCACCGGCCCCATGTCCGTGATTCCCATTGCCTGCGGATTGGTAGTGTATTATTTGCTGGCAAACATTTCCCGGAATGCAGCAGCAATCCATGCCATGGGTGAAGAGGAAGCGGTGGCAAAGGTTCGTATGGTGCTGGATTCCTTGCTTGGGAACGATGAGCTTTTAGTGATGATTATAGCATTTGCCGTTACTGTTTTTGTGGTATATATCCTCAGAAGGATGAGCATTGATTACAGCTGGACCATTGCCATGATTGCCGGAGCTATCGTGAATCTGATGATTTTGCTGATTGGCGATTTGATTCTGGATACGGAATTTGGCTTTTTTGGAGCATTTCTGGGTACCATTCTGGCCCTTCTTTGTGCGAAGCTGGTAGAATTTTTCAAATTCTGTGTGGATTATAACCGTATAGAAAAAGTACAGTTTGAGGATGATGAATATTATTATTACGTGAAAGCCATTCCTAAGATGAATGTGGCAAAGCAGCGTAAGACAGTGAAGAAAATAAACTCACAGAAAAGCGGCGGGGCATATAATAAGCAGCCTGCGGCAAGAGTGGAGACAGAGCGTACGGGTCCCCGTAATAATTATTACAGAGAGCGTACTTCCGCGCCCAAGAGTGTAACCATTGGTCACAGTACCATGGAATATGAGGATGATGAGTTTGAAACATTAGATTAGCAAGGACAGATTTTTATGTTACAGTTCATAACAGAGATTTTGCTCAACTTAAGAAGGTGCGTAACCAATATGGAGATAGGCGATATATTAGAAATTCTGATTATCGCCTATTTGGTGTATCATATTATGCTCTGGATTAAGACCACAAGAGCATGGGCACTTCTCAAGGGACTGGTGGTAATCCTTGCCTTCTGGGTGGCGGCCCTGATGATGGATATGAACACCATTCTCTGGATGTTCAAGAATATCTTCGGCTTTGCCATCACCGCACTGGTAGTAGTGTTGCAGCCGGAAATTCGAAAGGCACTGGAGGATTTGGGAAAGAAGAATATTTTATCCAGTGTTCTTCCTTTTGAGAAAAATTCCAAGCAGGATACGGGGAACTTTAACGTTAAGACGGTCAATGAAATTGTCAGAGCCTGTGTGGAGATGTCCAAGGTGAAAACCGGTGCTCTTATCGTTATTGAGCAGAAGCAGTCCCTTTCAGAATACGAAAGAACCGGCATCGAGGTGGATGGCCTGGTGACCAGCCAGCTGCTGATTAATATATTTGAGCACAATACGCCTCTTCACGATGGTGCAGTTATTGTGCGTAGAAACCGTGTTACCTATGCCACCTGTTATCTTCCGCTGACGGCAAATGATGCCATCAGTAAGGAGGTGGGTACCAGACATCGTGCCGGTGTGGGTATTTCCGAGGCTACGGATTCTGTTACGGTAATCGTTTCCGAGCAGACCGGTAAAATCAGTGTGGCCTATGATGGTAATCTGGAAAGAAATTTTGATGAGGAAAGACTTCGCGAGAGACTTCTTTTGTTTGGACAGAGTACTCAGCCGGAACAGAAGAAGCAGAAAAATCGCGGGAAAAAGGGAAAGGGCTCGAAGGTATGAAGAGTGGAAAAAAGCTAAAAGAAGCTCTTATGTCAAACTGGTTATTAAAGCTGGCCTCCCTTTTGATAGCGTTTACGCTTTGGTTTGTGGTTATCATTGTGGATGACCCGGTCAGTGATAAGAGCTTTAGTAATATTCAGGTAGAATTGGTGAATACAGAGCTGTTGACGGATAAGGGAATGATGTATGAGGTGCTGGACAACTCGGATATTCTAAAGAGAGTTTCCTTCGATGCACCCAAGACCATTCGTGATGTGATTCAGCCCGGAGATATTGTGGCAGAGGCGGATTTTGAGAATCTGACCGCCACCAATACCGTGGCGATTACCTTTTCCTGTCCCAAGTACAGTGCGGATGTTACCAATATTACCGGAAATATCAGTAATGTAAAGTTAAATATTGAAAACAAGAAACGTAAATGGGTTAATATTGAAACTAATATTACCGGTGAAGTGGCAGATGGCTATATCATCGGCGGTATCGTGTTGGATCAGAACCGTCTGGAAATCGAGGGCCCTGAGTCCAAGATTAACATGATTGAACGGGCGGTCATTGATGTGAACGTAGCCGGTATCTACAGCAACAGCTCTTCCAGGTATGATGTGAAGTTGGTTTCTACCGAGGGAGAAGTTGTTTCCTATAAATCCGTCAGCAGTAATGCAGACAGTGTAAAGGTTACCGTAGATATCCTTGCGACCAAGGAGGTTCCGGTGGAATACTTTGCTATGGGAGTTCCGGCGGAGGGTTATCTTGCAACCGGCATGGTGGAAGGCAATCCTAGTACGGTGTTAATTGCAGGAACCCAGAGCACACTGAAAAATGTACAGTCCATTACCATTCCGGCGGAAGAGATTAATGTGACCGGAGCTACGGATAATTTTGAACAGATGGTAGATATTGAGAAGTATCTGCCCAATGGTATCATTTTCGCAGACAGTAACTTTGATGGTAATGCCAAGGTGGTAGTTTATATTGAAAAGGTTGCAGAAAAGACCATTCCTTTAGATGGTGATATGCTTCAGATTCAAGGTGTGCCCGAAGGCTTTATTGTAGAGCTGGCATCCTTAGGTGGCAAGAGTCTTAAGGTAAGAGGACTTCGTAATGATTTGATTGAGCTCAAGGCAGATGATCTTAGAGGTATCATCGATTTTGAGGCTTATATGGAAGAAGTGGGATTGGAAGTACTCATTGAAGGCACCTATTCTGTGGAAGCACAATTTACCCTGGATGAAAAATATACCCAGGCAGGAGACGTATTTGTGGATGTAATTATCTCTGTTCCGATGGTGGAACAGCCGCTTGTGGATATTTAAGTAAGATGTAACTGTTCAGAGCCAAGCATTTTCGAGTTTGGCTTTGAACAGTTACAGAAAATTGTGAAAGTGGTTGTGGAACCCCATTTTCTGTGGTATGATACATGTGTTCAGAACGGAGGAATACTAAATGGTAAGCCAAAAAGTTATTATTAAAAACCCTACAGGACTACACCTAAGACCCGCAGGAATCCTATGTAAGGAAGCTATGCAGTATAAATCATTAATTACCTTTACATTTAAGGATAATACAGCCAATGCGAAAAGTGTACTCAGTGTTCTTGGAGCATGTGTTAAGAGCGGAGATGAAATTGAGTTCATTTGTGATGGTGAGGATGAAGTGGAAGCTTTAGCGGCCGTAGTTGCAGCTGTAGAAGATGGTCTTGGCGAATAAATTACAAGAATTTAAAGGCCTATCCTTAATGGATGGGCCTTGCTTTTATAAAAAACACGTTTGTGAGTTAAAGTGACAAAGCGGTAAAACGCATACATTAAGGTATTTTCACAAAACATTGTTATAGAGGAGGAAGAATATGTTAAATTATAAGAGATATCGTAAGAATCCGGTAGTACATTATCCGGAGAGAGAATGGCCAAATAAGGAAATTGAGAAAGCGCCCATCTGGTGTAGTGTGGACCTTCGTGATGGTAACCAGGCGCTGATTGACCCCATGGTGGTAGAGGAGAAGATAGAGTTCTTCCAGTTTCTGGTAAATATGGGCTTTAAAGAAATTGAAATCGGCTTCCCGGCAGCTTCCCAGATTGAATTTGATTTCCTTCGTCAGCTGGTGGATCGTAAGCTGATTCCGGACGATGTACGTGTACAGGTGTTGACTCAGTGTAGAGAAGAGCTTCTGGACAGAACCTTTGAATCCATCGAGGGAATCAAGCAGGCAGTGGTACATATTTACAATTCCACATCCACTCTCCAGAGAGATGTAGTGTTTAATATGGATAAAGAGCACATTACCGAAATTGCAATTAAAGGTACCAGAATGGTAAAGGAGCGTGCAGAGAAGTTCCCGGGTAAGATTATTTTAGAGTATTCTCCGGAATCCTTCACCGGCACTGAGCTGGACTATGCTCTGGATATTTGTAATGCGGTAATCAATGAGTGGAATCCTACCCCGGAAGACCCTATGATTTTAAATCTTCCTTCCACAGTGGAGATGAATACCCCCAATGTCTATGCGGATCAGATTGAGTGGATGATTAAGCATATCGATAAGAGAGACAGTGTTATTGTCAGTGTACATCCTCATAATGATAGAGGTACCGGTACTGCAAGTGCGGAGCTGGCACTCCTTGCCGGAGCGGATCGTGTGGAGGGTACCTTATTCGGAAATGGTGAGCGTACCGGTAACGTGGATATTCTTAATATTGCCTACAATATGTTCTCTCAGGGAATTAACCCGGAACTGAACATTGAGAAGATTAATGATATTATTGAGATTTATGAAAGATGCTGCAAGATTCCCATTCACCCAAGACATCCTTATGCCGGAAAGCTGGTATTTACTGCATTCTCCGGTTCCCATCAGGATGCAATCAATAAGGGTGTGAAGGCGATGCGCGAGCGTGGAAATGAGTATTGGCAGGTACCATACCTTCCCATTGATCCTGCGGATATCGGCAGAGAGTACGAGCCAATCGTACGTATCAACTCCCAGTCCGGTAAGGGCGGCGTAGCCTTTGTAATGGATACCTATTACGGCTTCAAGCTTCCTAAGGCAATGCATAAGGAATTTGCTACCGTAATCCAGTCCATCTCCGAGAAGCAGGGTGAGGTTTCACCGGATCAGATTATGGCAAGCTTTACTACAGAATATCTGGAGAAGAAGGAGCCTATCCACTTCAAGAAGCTGAATGTAATCGATTTAAGTGGGGAGACCGAGAGCAAGTTCGATACCAAGGTCATCGTAACTTACACAGACCACGGTGTGGAGAAGCAGTATGAAGCCATCGGTAACGGACCGATTGATGCGGTACAGCGTGGTATCGCTCATGAGCTGGATATTAAGATTAAGATCCTGGATTACGAAGAGCATGCGCTCCAGTCCGGTGCATCTTCTCAGGCTGCGGCTTATATCCATTTGCTGGATGCCAATACCGGTCATGTAACCTATGGTGTGGGTGTGAGCTCCAACATTACCAGAGCCTCTGTTCGTGCAATTTTCTCAGCAATTAACAGATTAGGTCTTGGTGAAAGATAAATGAAAAGAGAAATGCCGTCGCATTAAATGCGGCGGCATTAATAATTTACAATTATAATAAATAAAACAGTGCTGCAATAAAGGAACCAAGCAGGGCTCCGGCCAATACCTGTAAGGGGGTATGTCCCACAAATTCCTTCAGCTTTTCATCGGGGGAGATGTCCTGGCGGCCCATGTCTTCAAAAATCTTTATCATATCATTGAGCATCTTCGCCTGAATACCGGTTTCTCTACGCACACCCATGGCATCGTACATAACGATGATAGCCAAAAAGCAGGCCAGTGCAAATTCCACACTTCCCACGCCGCATTCAAAGGCGGTGGAAACGGACAGGGCACATACGGTAGCGGAATGGGAGCTGGGCATACCGCCGCTTCCCACCAGACGCTCTGCTACGAACTTCTTGGTAAAGAACATATGAATCAGGGTTTTTAACACCTGCGCTACGGTCCAGCCAAGGGCAGCCGCGATAAATACTCTATTTGAAAATAATTCCTGAAAAAATGTATTCATAATAATTACCTACTTTCAAAACCATACCATAACAGTATAGCGCATTTGCAATATTATGGCTAGAAAAACTTTTGCATAAAACAATTCTTGCGGGAAGAATTGCCAAATAGTATACTATTCTTTAAGTAAAACTTTGGAAGTAATGTAGGAGCGGATAAATGAGTTTATTGAGTGTTATCGTGCCCTGCTATAACGAGCGGGAAAATGTATCCTATTTTTATGAGGAATTCAGGAAGAATGATGCATTTTTTGAAGAAAAGAAACTGGATATAGAGATTTTATACATTGATGATGGTTCCAGAGACGGGACGGCTGGGGAAGTGAAGAAGCTTCGGGAAAAGGATGAGAGAATACGTCTTATCTCCTTTTCGCGCAATTTCGGTAAGGAAGCTGCCATGTATGCCGGACTGCAGAAGAGTAAGGGGGACTATGTAGTAATCATGGATGTGGATTTGCAGGACCCACCGGCTTTGCTTCCGGAGATGTACTCCTATATGGAGGAGGGTTATGATTCTGTGGCCACCAGACGTGTCAGCCGTAAGGGAGAGCCGCCCATCAGGTCCTTATTTGCACGATTGTTTTATAGATTGATGGACAAGATATCCCAGGCGGAGATTATGGATGGTGCAAGAGATTACCGTATGATGACAAGGCAGATGGTGGATGCTATTTTAGCGATGTCAGAGTATAACCGTTTCACCAAGGGTATTTTTGGCTGGGTAGGCTTTGAGACCAAGTGGATTGCCTACGAAAATATCGAAAGGGTAAAGGGAGAGACCAAGTGGAGCTTCTGGAAGCTGTTCAAGTATTCCATCGAGGGAATCACAGCGTTTTCCACTGCGCCCTTGACCATAGCATCCTTTATAGGAGTGTTTTTCTGTATCGTGGCTTTTTTGGCCATTGTGTTTGTCGTAGTCAGAAAGCTTTTGTTTGGAGATCCGGTGTCCGGCTGGGCTTCCACAGTATGTATTATCCTGATGGTCAGTGGTGTGCAGCTGTTCTGCGTGGGAATTGTGGGACAGTATCTTGCAAAGACTTATATGGAGGCGAAAAAGCGCCCCATATATCTGGTGAAGGAAGAGTTATAATTTTTCGGATATGAGAGTGTTCTGTCGATGTACATCGACGGGATGCTCTTTTCTAATATCGACAGATATGTTAAGATAATCCACGTGGTCGCAACAATGAGCAATACTCGACATATGAAAGGGGAATTCATGATGGATATTGCGGTTGTAAAGGATTACGAGTTAGAGAGATATATTACGGAAATTATGCTGGATATTGGGGTTCCGGCGCACTTGAAGGGGTATCATTATTTAAGAGATGCTATTTTATTATCGGGAAGAGATATGGAGGTCGTGAGCAGTGTAACCAAGCTGCTTTATCCTACCATTGCCAAAAGGTTTAAGACCAGCAGCCAAAAGGTAGAGCGTGCCATTCGCAATGCCATCGAGGTGTCTTGGACAAGGGGGAATGTGGAGACCTTCGAGAAGCTATTCGGTTATTCCATTGAACAGGGAAAAAACAGACCAACCAACAGTGAATACATAGCCAGAATTGCAGATAAAATCTGCTTGGATTATAAGGCGATGTAGGGTGATAAAGTATAAGGGTGAAAATAATGTATCTCGTTGTTGTGGCTGAGGGCTGTCTGCGTTTTTTTACGCAGCAGCTCTTTTTTTAGTGTTCCAATACTGTAAAATGTGGTATACTATCATTAACTATAGCCATTTTGAGTAAAAGGAGGAGTCTGCCCATGCAGCAGTTCGTTAAAAAACTGGATATCAGCTTTGCGGATTTGTATGTGACAGGAGTTATTGCCTGCATTGGCGCGGCTGAAGTGGCTCATCTGGCAGGGCTTTTTCTTGGACTTGGAATGGGAACCGTCAGCCTTATCTGGGGCGGCTTTTTTGCCCTGCTTCTGCTCTTTTGTATTTTGGTATGGTGGAAGCTGGGAAGAAGGGACAGGAAGCTTGTGCCCTGTCATAAGGGACTGCCAATCGGTTTCCTGCTGCTTATATTTGTGCAGATGCTGTATATATTTTGCATGCAGCAGCTTGTGACACCGGGAGATATCACTTTGGAGACGGTAACCACCTTTTTGCAGGAGGATGGTATTCATCGTGTGAATCCTCTTACGGGAGGTGCGTATATAAATCCTCTCTCTATGAGATATAAGATTTTGTGTCTTCCAACCCTGTATGGAGCAGTTTGTAAGTTGACCGGACTTTTGCCGGAGATTGCAGTTTGCCATATAGTGCCGCTGATTGTGTTGGGCGGATGTTATTTTTCATATTACAAATTATCCGGGATTCTTTTTGGAAAGCATCTTGGAAAGCGGTATACTTTTCTGATATTGGTAGCCCTTGTGCTCTGGATGCTGGACGGAGCCACCTATCTGGAGGGCTATGGCCTTTTACAGGGGGGATACATGGGGACTACCATACGTGGTCTGATTTTGATTCCGTATACGTTGCAGGGAGGTCTCAGTAAGCAGTGGTGGAAGTGTGCACTGTGCGTGCTGGCGGAGCTGTGTGTGTGCATGACCCTGTGGGGGCTGGGATTCTGTCTTTTGATTACTACGGGATTGGTGATTCTGCACTGGTGCGAAGAGAGAAAGAGTTTAAAGGAGGCTGCGTCATGAGTTATATGAGGGAAGCCCTTCTTGGAATAAGTGAATATTTTACTGCAAATAAACTGATTACAGTTTGTTTTGCTATCTTGTTATATGAATTTTTCGTGCATGAAAAATTGTCCCCATTCTTAAAATATGTATTGGCAACCCTGCTCGTATTACTGTTTCCGGTGAGTGCGGCAGTGCTGCTTATTTATCAGCCGGCTATATATGACTATGGCTTTTTGTGGACACTGATGCCGGTGGTGGCAGTGATTGCTTATGCAGGAGTACGCTTTTTGTGGGATATACTTCCTAAGGCTGAGGCGCCGGGCAAGGGGAAGTATGTGATTGGCGCCTTTGCAGTACTGGGAATTCTGTTTCTTTTGGGAAACAGAGGTTGCGTGCAAATGGTATCCATGGAGGAGGCTGCCCTTCGTAGTGGTTACGAGCAGCTGGGAGAAACGTTTACCGAAGATACTATGCTTTGGGTGCCGAGGTCTTTGATGCAGTGGGTTCGCAGAAAGCATGGCGACGTGAAGCTGGTATATGGTTTGGATATGTGGGATGCGGCGGCAGCTGCCTATGATGGGGATGCCTACGCGCCGGAGCTGATTGCCGCCTATGAATGGATGCTGGCGGTGGAAGAATACAATGTCTTTATGGAAAATTCGGATTATGTGTGGTTTGAGACCCCGGAGGAGATTATTTTAAATGCACATGCTGCTTTTGAAACCGTCGGGAACGCCGGGGGTAATGTAATAGTTTTTCCAACGATAACTTATGAGCAGTTGAAGGAGTATTTTCCTGCCGGCTACGAAACACAGCAAGTGGGTAAATACACATTGCTTCAGAGAAAGAGATAAGATGAAACAGGATTTGGTAAGTATTGTAACGCCTGTGTATTGTGCACAGGATTATATTGAAGAGACTTTGAATAGTGTGGTTGCTCAAAGCTATCCCCACCTGGAGCATATTCTGGTGGTGGATGGGGCACAGGACCCTACAATTCCATATATCCGGCAATACATGGAAAAGCATCCACAGGCCCGGATTCGTCTGGTGGTACAGGAGACCAATCAGGGAGCGGCTCATGCGAGAAATCGCGGCGTAGAGGAAGCGATGGGCAGATATATCGCCTATATTGATGCGGATGATGTGTGGCGTCCGGACAAGCTGGCAAAACAGCTGGAATTTATGGAGAAAACCGGAGCAGGTTTTTGCTTTTCCAGTTACGAATTCGGAGATGAGAATGCAAAGGGAACCGGGAAAGTGGTAAGAGTTCCTGAGACAATTTCCTATCGACAGGCTTTGAAAAACACCACTATTTTTACCTCTACGGTGGTATTTGATACGGAGAGGATACCGAAAGAGGAAATTCGGATGCCGATTATTAAGAGTGAGGATACTGCGCTGTGGTGGAAAATCCTGCGTGCAGGCAGGCAGGCCCATGGGCTGGATGAGAATCTGGTGACCTACAGAAGACCGGCCAAGTCCCTGTCCTCTAACAAGCTGGAGGCAGTGAGACGTATCTGGAATCTTTATCGGAAGGCGGAAGGAATGTCCGTTCCGGTGTCCATATATTATTTTTGTTTCTGGGCCGTAACTGCGGTGTACAGAAGAATATAACAAGAGAGGCAAATGTAACATGCAGAAATTGGAAACATCGAAAAGAATTATTACACTGACCTTATCCGGACTTGGCCTGATTTTGGAGGTGCTGATTTTTTACTATTACTGGAAGGTGAATTTCAGTCCCAGTATCACAACAATGACCGGCGTGGAATACTGGTACAGGGCGGATTTGATGGAGATTGCATTTTATGCGGTGCTACTCTTTTTCCTGACTCACATGTATGGAGGTATGCGTGTAGGATACCTGCGAAATGCAGAGGTGATTTTTTCACAGGCATTTTCTACGGTAGCCGCAAATGTGCTGTTATATGCAGAGCTTTCCATTATGGCCAAAACGCTTTTTGTACCACAGGCTTTTGTGCTTATGACGATTTTACAGATTGTGGTGATAATGATATGGAGCAATCTGTCCTACTTTATATATAAGAATATATTCCCGCCCAGAAAGCTTCTTCTTGTACACGGACCCCGTCCTATCGAGGGAATTATGGCGAAGTTTTCCAGTCGTAAGGACAAGTATAAGATTGAAAAATGCGTGGATATCGAGTGCGGTGTGGACGAGGTGCTTAAGGAAATCGAGCGTGGACGTAAGGCGGAGGAGTACACGGCAGTGGTGCTGTGGGATATTTCTACAGAGGAGAGAAATGCTCTGTTAAAGTACTGTTATGCCCACTCCATTCGTGTGTATATCATGCCGAAAATAACGGATGTTATTTTACTTGGTGCCGAGGAGCTGCATCTCTTTGATACACCCATTCTGCTGACCAGAGAGTACAGTCTTAGCCTTGAGCAGCGGTTTATTAAGCGTACCATTGATATTGTCTGTTCATTGATTTTATTGATTGTGGCGTCACCTTTTATGCTTATTACAGCCATTGTGATTAAGGCGTATGACGGGGGTCCGGTGCTTTACAAGCAGGTGCGTTGTACCAGAGACCAGAAGGAATTCTATATCATGAAATTCCGCAGTATGCGTGTGGATGCGGAGAAGGATGGTGTAGCAAGACTTGCACAGAAAAATGACAGCCGAATTACCCCTATCGGTAAGTTTATCCGTAAGGTGCGTATTGATGAGCTTCCACAGCTGATTAATATTTTAAAGGGAGATATGTCCTTTATCGGCCCCAGACCGGAGCGCCCGGAGATTATCGCCCAGTACATGGAAGTGATGCCGGAATTTACCTATCGCATGAAGGTAAAGGCAGGACTGGCAGGTTATGCCCAGGTGTATGGAAAATACAATACCACTCCATACGATAAGCTTAAGCTGGATTTAACCTATATTGAGAACTATTCTCTCTGGCTGGATATTCAGCTGATGCTTTTGACTTTGAAGATTCTGTTTTGGCCGGACAGCACCGAAGGTGTGGAGGCTGAGCAGATTACAGCGCTGAAGGAAGAAGCAAAATATTCCAAGAAGTAATAGGAGAATGGCTATGTGGCAGTGTTCATATGCAAAGGAGCCCTTTGATTTACGTTTATTTGTTTTGCAGAGTATTCGTAGATGGAAGTGGCTGCTTTTGGGGATGGTAGCCGGTACCCTGCTTATCGGGGGCGGTTATTACCTAAGTAAGGTAACCTTTTGCGGAAGGCTTCCTTATGAGGTGATTAGTAAATTTTATATAGAATATGCCGTGGACCCGGAGGAGAAGGAACCTTTCTCTTATTTTACCGCATATGCATGGGATGACTGGATGAAAAGTGATCTGGTGGTGCCGGCCATGCTGGAGAAGCTTTCCGTGGAGATGTCTGCGGAGGAGTTTATTACCTATTATGCGGCTTCCATGCCGGCGGATCTGCGCATGACATATTTTACAGTAACACATCCAGACCAGGCTCTTGCAATGGAAATCAGTGATATTCTGACAGAAGGAATGATTGCCTTTGGCCCGGAGCAGAAGGAAGTGGCCAGTGTGGAATTGATAGATACCGTGGGACCTCAGGTGCAGTATCGGGATATCAGAGTGTTCCGTGCTCTGGTGCTTGGCGGAGTCATTGGCTTTTTTGTAAGTCTGTTTACTATGGCCTTTGTGGGAATCCTGGATGAGAAAATTTATGTACCGGAAACCTTTATGTATCGCTATGACATTCCCGTGCTGGGGTATGTAGATGAAGAAGGGGAGGTATCCCCGGAGGTGGAGGCTAATCTTGCCCTACTCTTTGGAAATATGCATGAAATCGGGGAAATCAACGCACTGGATGCAGAGGGATTGAGTGCTTCTGCAGAGACACTCCGTGCCATGGATGGCAATCTTTTACTGGTTCCGGCAGGAGATGTGACCGGAAAGAGTCTGGAATTTTTATTAAACCAGTGCAGGTTGCAGGGGATTAAAATAACTGCGGCTCTGCTGGTGGATGCGGATAGCGCATTGATCAGACAATACCGTTTTGGAAGGACTTAAGCATGACATTACAGCTTTTGGTGGCGGCAGTGGGAGCACAGGCTCTGCCACTGGCGGAAGAAATGAATATTGACAGTGATGCGATTATCGTGGCACAGAAGCTGGAGGCTTCCCGGGCGGAGTATTCCTACAGGGGACATAAGCTACAGTATATATCCATGCCGGAGAAGGGTGTGGGGCTGAACCGTAACACCAGTCTTTATGAAGCTACGGCAGATATCGGGTTATTTTCAGATGAGGATATTATCTATGACGCCGGTTATGAAAACAGGGTACTTGAGCAGTTTGAAAAATATCCCCAGGCGGATGTACTGTTATTTAATGTAAAAGCCATGCCGGGCAGGGAAACCTATCACAATACCGAGTTCGGCAGGGTTCGTTGGTTTAACTGTGGCAGATATCCCACCTATAGTGTGGCGGTGTGTACAAAGAAAGTGCAGGCGAAGAACATTACCTTTTCCCTGCATTTTGGAGGGGGCGCCAAGTATAGTAATGGCGAGGACAGTCTGTTTCTTATGAGTTGTCTGCGGGCAGGTCTGAAAATATATAAGGTTCCGGTAAGCATTGGACATGAGAGGGAGAGGGAGTCCACCTGGTTTACCGGATATAATCATAAATTTTTCTTTGACAGAGGGGTTCTGTATGCCCATCTGTATCGGGGGCTGGCGCCGGTAATGGGGCTTCGTTTTGTGTTTGCAAAGCGGGGAGAGATGTGTCGGGAAATCCCCTGGAGAAAGGCCTATGGCATCCTTTTGGATGGCATCAGAGAAGGAAAACAGCTGGAGAGGTAAGCAAATGGATACACCTTTATTTTCGATCATCGTGGTATCGTTAAATCCCGGTGAAAAATTGGTAGAAACCATAAGAAGTATTAAAAAGCAGACCTTTACGGATTACGAAATCGTTGTAAAGGATGGGGGGTCAAAGGATGAGAGTCTGTCCCTCTTAAAGAAGGAGTTGCAGGGCTGGACAATCGCAGATGCGAAGCGCGTGCGCATTATTCAGGAGCCGGATCAGAGCATTTATGATGGTATGAATCAGGCCTGCGGTTATGCTAAGGGCCAATACTTTTATTTTCTGAATTGTGGTGATTATCTTTATGATGAGACCGCTTTAAAGCGGATGGCGCTGGGAATTGGGGAAAATATCGAAAAGGCTTCCCACATCGTATTTTTGCAGGAGCAGCCCAAGGAGGCGCTACTGTTCTACGGTGATATTTTTGATGCGCTGCGGCAGCAGGTGGTACCATCTAACCCGAAAATCAATGATTTTGCCTGCTATCGTAACGTGCCCTGTCATCAGGCCTGCTTTTACCATAGAAGCCTGTTTGAAGAGAGGGGCTATAAGCCGGAGTATAAGGTTCGTGGGGATTACGAGCATTTTTTGTGGTGCTATTTTGTGAAGAAAATACATATGCAGTACGTGCCGGTGACGCTGGCCTCCTATGAGGGTGGTGGTTTTTCGGAGCAGCATTATAAGCGCTCTAAGAAGGAGCATCGGCAGATTACGGCACAGTATATGAGTCTGGGAAAAAGATTTGTGTATAAGCTGATTTTGATAGTAACGCTGCAGCCCATTCGTAAATGGATGGCGGAATCACCGTTATTTTCCGGATTTTACATGGGTCTTAAGAAGCGATTATATAAAAATGGATAGGAGTGTCCTATGGCTTTATTTATCGGTGTAACCCTGCTGACGCTGGTTATGTCCTATTTCTGCAATAATACCACGCAGGTACAACTGAATATGGGAACCGATAAGAGAAAGGGTGCTGTGGTGCGCAGCAGACAGCGGGTTCTGAATCTCTGGATATGTGCAGGGATATACATTATACTGACTGCATTGTCGGCCTGCCGCATTGCCAGTGGCAACGATTATTGGGAGTATACGGAGATTTTCAGTCTGATAGCCCAGTATCGTCCGGTGGCCACGGAAACGGGGTTTAACTGGTTTGTGAGAGGGATGCAGGCACTGTTCGGAAGGGAACAGTACCTGCCTATTTTTGCTGTGGTTTCCATTGCCACGGTGTTCTTTTTCGTGAAGTCCATCTATGACCAGGGTGAGTGGTTTTTAGGAACCATGTTTCTGTTTTTGACAAATGGATACTATTTTTCCAGTTTTAATTCCATCCGGTATTATCTGGTTCTGGCCATTGCCATGTACACCATGAAGTTTGTGCTGAAGGGGGAATATGGCAAATTTATTGTGTGGATTTGTTTTGCTGCCCTGTTTCACAAATCCGTACTGCTGGTAATTCCGGTGTATCTGTTGGCGAAATGGCTGGCAGGCATACGTTTTAAGCTCTGGCATTATGTGTTGGGAGCGGTATTTGTTCTCAGCTTTGTGGTATGTAAGGATTTATATAGGGAAATCATTTTCTTCTTCTATGAGTATTATGAGGGATCTGCATTTGACGTGACGGATTATTCTCTGGCAAATATCGCAAAATGCCTGGGAACTATCCTGCTTTCTGCGATATGTTATAAAACCGGACTGAAAGACAATGAGCGTAATCGTTTTTACTTTTTCTTGAATATCGGTGGTCTGGTGCTTTATACAGTGGGCGCATTTATTCCCACCGTTACCAGAGTGGCGTACTATTTGATTATCGGGCAGGTTTTTCTGATACCAAGCCTTCTGATGTCCATGAAGGATGGCATCTGGAAGAAGTTATTTATTGCCGGCGTGGCACTGGTATTTATGGCTTATTTTGCTTTGTTTTTAAAGAATGCGTATACCATGGATATCAGATTGTTACCCTATCTGAACTGGATTTTTAATTAGTGTTGGAGGTACATTTGTGAAGGTTCTTTGGCTTTGTAATATCATGCTGCCGGTGGTGGCAGAGCATCTGGGGCTGGAGGCGTCGAATAAGGAAGGGTGGCTTTCCGGGCTTTCTTCGGTGATTTTAGAGCGAAAAAAAAATAACGATATAGAGCTGGCAGTTGCCTTTCCGGTGGGAGAGAATCAGGATGGGTATGAGGAGATTATATCCGTGGGAGGAAGTCCACTACATTGCTATGGATTTTATGAGGATACCCGTCATCCGGAGAACTATGATGTGGCGTTGGAAGCGCGTCTTTTACGGATTACGGAAGCCTTTGAACCTGATGTGATTCATTGCTATGGTACGGAATATCCCCATACCTTGGCAATGTGCAAGGCATACCCCCATAAAGAGAGGATATTAATCAGTATTCAGGGACTGGTTTCTGTGTATGCAAATACGTATTTTGCCAATTTGGATGAGAAAACGGTAGCTTCTAAGACCTTCCGTGACTGGCTAAAGCAGGACTCTTTGGTACAGCAGCAGGAAAAATTTGCAGCACGCGGTCAGCTGGAGGTGCTTTCAGTAAAGCTTGCCGGAAATGTAACGGGACGGACTGCCTGGGACAAGCATTATACCGGCGAGTGGCATCCCGGAGTAAGATATTTTCATATGAACGAGACACTTCGGAGTAATTTTTACGGGGAGAATCCGGAGGAATTGTGGAATCCGGATACTTGTGAAAGACATTCCATTTTCTTAAGCCAGGGAAATTATCCTATTAAGGGGCTTCACTACATGCTCCTTGCGCTGCCAGAAATCCGTAAGGTATATCCTGATGTGAAGGTCTATGTGGCAGGAGATGATATCGTCAGCTACAAATCTTGGAAGGACGCCATTAAAATTTCTGCGTATGGAAGGTATTTGCGCAGAATTATTAAGGAGAATTCTCTTGAGAAGCAGGTGGTATTTTTAGGGCGCCTTAATGCGGAGCAGATGAAAAAAGCGTATCTTCAGGCAGGACTTTTTGTATGTCCGTCAACGATAGAGAACAGCCCCAATTCCTTGGGTGAGGCTATGATTTTGGGTGTGCCCTGTGTCAGTGCGGATGTGGGAGGAATCACCAGCATGTTTGTGGATGGGCAGGATGGAATCCTGTACAGAGGCTTCCGGACAGCACAGAATTCATTTGATAACGTGTGTGATGAAAAGAAGAGCTCAGAGGAGCAACTGAAAAAAAACGTAGAATCCTTGAAAAATGCGGTTTTGGCAATGTGGTCCGATGAGATGCAGATGAGACGGTATTCTGATAATGCAAGAAAACATGCAAAAATCACCCACAATCCAGAGGGAAATTACCGTAAAATGGTGGAAATATATGCAGAAATCTCAAGCTAAATTTATCTTTGTATCAAATTACATCAATCATCATCAGATTCCCTTTTGTAATGCTATGTATGCGCTATTGGGTGGGGACTTTATGTTCTGTCAGACTCAAGCAGTGGAGCAGGAGCGGATTGCCATGGGCTGGGCAGAGGGACATGAGCTTCCTTATTTGGTGATGTATGGGGAGAACCCGGAAGAGGTGCAGACGCAGATTGACAACTGTCAGGTAGTATTCTTTGGGGGGACGGATGATGAAAGCTTTATTCAGCATCGCCTGCAAAGTAGGAAAACAGTTATCCGGTACAGTGAGAGGCTTTACAAGACTGGGCAGTGGAAGGCTATATCTCCCAGAGGCCTTCGGAAAAAATACTTAGACCACACCAGATATCGGAAGGAGCCTGTATTTATGCTTTGTTCCGGTGGGTATGTACCCTCTGATTTTCATATTGTCAGAGCTTATCCGGATAAGCTCCTAAAATGGGGATATTTTCCGGAAACCAAGCACTATGATGTGGATAAGCTGATGGCAGGTAAAAAGCCGCACAGTATTTTATGGGCGGCAAGAATGATTGATTGGAAGCATCCGGATTTGCCGGTGCGGGTGGCCTCTTACCTAAAGAAAAAGAACCTTCCTTTTATCATGACCATTATCGGAGGCGGAGAGCTGGAGCGACAGGTGAGAGCATTGGCAGAGGAGCTGGATGTGATGGATGTAGTGCAGTTCGCCGGATATCAGAAGCCGGAAAATGTGCGGGAATATATGGAGAAGGTCGAGATTTTCCTGGTAACCAGTGACCGGCAGGAGGGCTGGGGCGCCGTAGTGAATGAGGCCATGAACAGTGGCTGCGCAGTGGTGGCCAATCATATGATAGGAGCTGTTCCTTATCTGGTATCCCATGGTAGGGATGGCATGATATATAAGGATGGCGATGTGGACGATTTGTGCGGGCTGGTAGAACAGCTATTGCAAAATGCAGAGCTTGTACAGAGACTTGGCAGAAATGCTTATGAGAAGATTACGGAGTGCTGGAATGCGGAAAATGCAGCAAGACAGCTTGCCAGACTTTGTATCCGACAGGGATTTTTGCAGGAGAAGGATTTTCCGGGGATTAAGGAGGCATCCCTATCTGCAATAAAAGAAATGCCCCAAAGCGGTCCCTGTTCCGTGGCGCCGGTGGTGCCGGAGAGAAAAATGTATGCAAGGTTGGTGAAGAGATAGAATGAAGAAACCACTTATTACCATTATTGTACCGGTATACAACATCATGGAGTACTTACCCCGTTGTGTGCACAGTATCACAGCCCAGACACATACCAATCTGGAAATCATTCTGGTGGATGATGGTTCTACGGATGGAACGGGGGCATTATGTGATACGCTGGCGGCAGAGGATGAGCGTATTTGGGTGCTTCATAAAGAAAACGGTGGCTCATCCAGTGCGCGGAATCTGGGACTTGGCCATGTAAAAGGAGCATACATCGGATTCATTGACAGTGATGATTATATTGAACCGGATATGTACGAACGACTTCTTGCAGGGATTCAGAATTATCAGGTTTTGGTGGCACAGATTGGCAGAGATGAGATTGATATGGAGGGGAACCGTCTTCCGAATATTTGTGAGCCACCGGAAAAGGATGAACTTATTTCTCCTCAGGATTTTTTGAAAGAGCTTTTGATGCACCGTGGGGACTGTTCCTTTTGTACCAAGCTTTTTGCCAAAGAGCTGTTACAGGACAGGGAATTTCCGGTAGGTGTGCTGAATGAGGATTTTCACCTTTTGGTGAAACTGCTGCCTCAGATTGGAAATATTGTATCCCTGCCCGGTCAGGCGTATCATGTATTCTGCCGTGAGGGCAGCAATACCCGGAAGCAGAGCGGATTCTCCAGAGTCTTTGCGGACAATATCGATAATGCAGATATGGTACTGGAAATGGTGCGTGACAATGTGGCGATTTCCAAGCGGGAGGTGCAGGAAAACGGTAAAAACGTTTTAATGGAGGAGATTGCTTTCCGCTTTGGAGTATTCCAGAGAATTGACTATATGCTCCATATTCCCATTGAACAGATGGTGAGTGGAAATGCATTTTATAAGAGAGTTCGAGCGTATCTTCGTAAGAACTTAATAAATATCTGCCAAAATCCGGTATTAACATTAAAAAATAAGATTTATGCAATTCTTTTGGGGATAGCACCCAAGGTTGTAAGAAGTGTTCATAAAAAAATCAAAAAACTGTAAGGGGCTTGCTCTTACAGTTTTTCTCTGCCGGGAATTACCACTGCCTGCGGTATTCTGTTGGAGAGCAGCCCTCCACTTTCCGGAAGGCTCTTGCGAAATAATTGCTATCCTCCATGCCACATTCCTGCCCGATTTTTTCAATGGACAGGTCTGTGAAGCGGAGCAGTCTTTTGGCAGTGGTGATGCGCTGGTGCATCAGATACTGCATCACGGACACTCCGAACTGCTGCTTAAACAGCTTGGAAAGATAATATTTGTCGATGTAAAATCGCCCTGCGAGCTCATCCAGGGTGATTTTTTCTTGCAAATGAGTATCTAAGTATTCCTTCACATCGGTAAGGGAGCGTCTGCTTTCCCGGGCGGGAGCACCCTGCATGGGCTGCCAGCTGTCCTCCATAAGAAGGGTCAAAAGCATGGTTATTTTTTCGCAAATCTTCATATCCTTTAAAGGAATATCCCCGTCTGCGATAGAATAGATGGCATCCACCAGCTGACGGTAGTTCTCCCCGGAGCCCGGCGTAAAATGGGCGCTGCCTCCACGTTCTAAGTATTTGTCGTAGATAGCGCTCATATTGGGCCCATAAAAGTGTACCCAGCGCAGTGTCCAAAGATTCTCAGCGGTGGTGTGGGCATAGGGCTGGGAACAGTCAATAAATACACAGTCCCCCGTCTGCAAAGGATATTCCTTGCCATTGTATGTCAAGCTGCCGCTACCTTCTTCTACTAAGAAAAACAGATAGGAGGTCAAGCCACTACGTCTGCTGGTATGGGACTTGGTGGCTTTTAAATATCCCACCTCCTGCAAGTGAAGCAGATTGGAGCGGGCAAAATCGGAAGGGGTATGCAGTATTCGTCTGGTGTGAACGACATCCCCTTGAAACGTAGTAGATAGCATGGCATGGAACCTCCGGACTTTGATAGTACCACCATATCAAACCAAGATTGTGCTAGTCAAGTACAAGATTGTCTATTAAAATAAAGGTTATAAGCATATAAAATATGTGCTAGTAAATGGAAGAATAAGCCGATTAAAGGAGAAAGCATATATGAAAAAAGCATTGATTACAGGAATTACCGGGCAGGATGGTTCTTTTCTGGCGGAGTTTTTGCTGGAAAAGGGATATGAGGTGCATGGCATCATTCGACGCAGCTCCATTTCCAATACTGCCCGCATTGACCATTTGATAGAGGTAGGAAGCATACAGCTTCATGAAGGAGACTTGACGGATTCTTCTTCCATTATCAGAGTGATTGGTCTGGTGCAGCCCGATGAAATCTATAATCTGGCAGCCCAGTCCCATGTACAGGTGTCCTTTGATGCGCCGGAGTACTCCGGGGATGTGGATGCTTTGGGTGTGACCAGAGTATTGGAGGCAGTGAGAATCCTTGGTCTTGTGGACAAGACCCGCATCTATCAGGCGTCTACCTCCGAGCTTTACGGGAAGGTGGAGGAGGTTCCCCAGAGGGAGACCACGCCCTTCCATCCCTACAGTCCCTATGCGGTAGCCAAGCAGTATGCCTTCTGGATGGTGAAGGAATATCGGGAGGCCTATGGCATGTTTGCGGTGAACGGAATCCTCTTTAATCATGAATCCGAGCGCCGGGGAGAGAACTTTGTTACCAGAAAGATTACTCTTGCCGCAGGACGTATTGCGGAAGGCTTGCAGGACCATTTGGAGCTGGGAAATATGGATTCCTTAAGAGACTGGGGGTATGCAAAAGATTATGTGGAATGTATGTGGCTGATTTTGCAGCATGAAAAACCGGAGGATTTCGTCATTGCCACCGGTGAGCAGCATACCGTAAGAGATTTTACCGAAAAGGCTTTTGCAGCAAATGGCATCACCCTACGCTGGGAAGGCAGTGGAGTGGAGGAAAAGGGGTATGATGTGCACACCGGAAGAATGCTGGTATGTGTAAATCCCAAGTGGTATCGCCCCACGGATGTGGATAACTTATGGGGAGACCCAACTAAGGCAAGGACAGTCCTTGGCTGGAATCCGCAAAAAACCGGTTATGAGGAATTAATACGCATTATGGCGGAACATGACAGAAAATTGGCCAAGCAGGAACGTGCCATGAAAGAGGTACCGTAGGAGAGCTTTCATATGATGGAGAAAAATGCGAAAATATATGTGGCAGGCCACCGGGGAATGGTGGGCAGTGCCATTGTGAGAGCGCTGGAAAAGCAGGGCTATACCAATATCATCACCCGTACCCACAGCCAGCTGGATTTGTGTCGTCAGGAGCAGGTAGAGGAGTTTTTTGCAAAGGAGAAGCCGGAATATGTATTTCTGGCTGCAGCGAAGGTGGGGGGGATTATAGCCAACCAGAGCGCCCTTGCAGATTTTATGTATGAAAATATGATGCTGGAGATGAATGTGATTCACAGCGCTTGGAAAAACGGCTGTAAGAAGCTGGAATTCTTGGGCTCCTCCTGCATTTATCCCCGTATGGCGCCCCAGCCTATGAAGGAGGATTGTCTCCTTACCTCAGAGCTGGAGAAGACCAATGAAGCCTATGCACTGGCCAAGATTTCCGGCCTGAAATATTGTGAATTTTTAAATAAACAGTACGGCACCGATTTCATTTCCGTGATGCCCACCAATCTGTATGGACCCAATGACAATTACCACCCCACCCACAGTCATGTGCTTCCGGCGCTGATAAGAAGGTTTCATGAAGCCAAGGAGCAGGGACTTACTACGGTCACCTGCTGGGGGGATGGTTCTCCTCTGCGGGAGTTTTTATACGTGGATGATTTGGCAGACTTGTGTGTATTTCTCATGAACCATTACAGCGGGGATGAGACCGTAAATGCCGGAACCGGCAAGGAGCTTTCTATCAAGGAGCTGACAGAGCTGGTGGCTAAGGTGGTTGGCTATGAGGGAGAAATTTGCTGGGATACCACGAAGCCAAACGGTACCCCCAGAAAGCTTTTGGATGTATCCAAAAGTGCAGCTTTGGGCTGGACGTATAAAACAGAACTGGAGGATGGAATCCGCCTGGCATATGAGGATTTCCTGCATAATCCCATGAGGGCGGAAAGATAGAAGATGAATGTAATATTATTATCCGGAGGCTCGGGCAAGAGGCTATGGCCCTTGTCCAATGACATCCGTTCAAAGCAGTTTATCAAAATATTTAAAAAGCCCGATGGAGAATATGAATCCATGGTGCAGAGGGTATACGGGCAGATTCGGAAGGTGGACCCGGAGGCCGCAGTGACCATTGCCACCTCCAAAGCCCAGGTTTCTGCCATTCATAATCAGCTGGGCACAAAGGTGGGAATTTCTGTGGAGCCCTGTAGAAGAGATACCTTTCCGGCGATTTTACTGGCTTGTGCATATCTGCACTATGAAAAAGGAATTTCCCGGGAAGAGGCGGTGATTGTGTGTCCGGTGGACCCCTATGTGGAGGATTCCTATTTTGAGGCACTTTCAGAGCTGGGAGAGCTTGCTATAGGCGGTGAGTCCAATCTGGTGCTGATGGGGATTGCGCCCACCTATCCCAGTGAAAAATATGGTTACATTTTACCAAGGACTGCCGAAAGAGTCAGCTTCGTGGAAAGCTTTCGGGAGAAGCCGCAGGAAAAGCTGGCTGAGGAGTATATTGCAAAGGGAGCCCTGTGGAACGGCGGAATATTTGCCTTTCAGCTGGGATATATTCTGGACAGAGGCAGAGAACTGGTAGGTTTCACAGATTATAAGGACTTATACGATAGATACGCTACACTGGAGAAAATCAGCTTCGATTATGCGGTGGTGGAGAAGGAGACCAGCATCCGGGTGATGCGCTATGAGGGACAGTGGAAGGATCTGGGAACCTGGAACACGCTGACAGAAGCCATGGAAGAGCACATCATCGGAAATGGAATCTGTGACCGTACCTGTGAGAATCTGCATATTCTGAACGAACTGAATATTCCCATTCTCTGCATGGGGATAAAGGATGCGGTGGTATCTGCAAGTCCCGAAGGAATTCTGGTATCGGACAAGCACCAGTCCAGTTATATTAAGCCCTATGTGGACAAGATGGTGGGGCAGATTATGTTTGCAGAGAAATCCTGGGGAAGCTACAAGGTATGTGATGTAGAGGAAAAGGGGCTGACTATCAAGGTGACTCTGAATCCCGGGCATCACATGTACTATCACAGCCATGAACGCCGGGAGGAGGTCTGGACCATCATCAGCGGAAGGGGCTACGTGGTACTGGATGATATCAAAAGGCCGGTAGTACCCGGGGATGTGATACAAATTCCAGCAGGCTGTAAGCACACCATATACGCGGAAACCGAGCTGAAGGTAATGGAGGTTCAGCTGGGAACCGACATCGATGTATCGGATAAGGTAAAGCACCATTGGCAATTTTAGCCGGTGGTGTTTTCTTTTGTATATACACTACTGTTATTCTGATGTAAAATGTGGTATCATAAAAGTAAGTATGTAGAAGTGGGAGTCTGCCCAAATGGGAATGAAATGTAAGATTCTGGCGAAAATTTTCATAATTGTGGCGGTTTTGGAGCTGATAGTTTTCAACTATGATGCTTTTTCCAGTTATGCTGAAAAGGGATATAGTCCCGGTTATATACCGGGTACGGGTCTGGAGCTTTGTGAGGACGGAAGATATCTGGTAGTGGACGAGGAAAAAGCGTCCCTGGAAATTCCGGAGATAAATCATGCTCTGGATTATATTAGACTGGACATCCGCAGATATGATTCTGCCGGGGATTTCCAGCCGCTGACCATGGATTTGTATCTGGCAGATGAGGGGCATTATTCCTATTATCATCAGGGAACGGTGACCTCCTACGGAGAGGTGGAGGAATTATCCTATCACCGCCTGCATCCCTATGGGGAAGTGGAAAAGCTGAAAGTGAAATTCTCCGTTTCCAAGGGACAGTATCTTGAGGTGGCTGCCTTGGAGTTAAATGCAACGGTACCTTTTCAGATTCGCCCCCTTCGTGTGGGAATCATGGCTTTGATGTTAACGATGATTTTTGCCTTAAAGCCGGGCAGCAGCCTGCATAAGCTGCCACTGAAGCTGTGGGAGAAAAAACAGCGATATGTGGTGACAGGTATTCTATTTGGGAACTTTATCCTTATGCTTTTATTGGTGACCATAAATCCTGCATTTTGTGAAAGTCCACGCTGGGATCATCATTATCAGTACCATCGCCTGGCGGAGAGCCTTTTGCAAGGACGAACCTGGCTGGATTATTCGGATGTAGAGGCACTTTCCAACCTGGAAAACCCCTATGACATACAGCTGCGCCGGGACAATGGTGTCAGCGAGCATTGGGATACGACCTTTTTTGAGGGAAAGTATTATGTGTATTTTGGTGTTGTGCCGGTGCTTCTGTTTTACCTGCCCCATTTGGTGTTGACAGGAGAAGCGTTCCCTACTTGGATAGGTATTGCTATCAGTATGACGGCGATTCTTACAGGTGCCTTTTATCTGATGTATCAGCTGATAAAGCGTTGGTTTCCCCGTACCTCCTTTGGGCACTATCTGTTGTTTGCCCTATTGCTTGCCAATGGAACCGGTCTGGTGACGTTATCCATGCGCCCGGATTTTTATACCCTGCCCATTGTGCTGGCTCTTGCGTTCTCTTTTTGGGGAGTGGGATTCTGGCTTAAGGCATCCCGTGATTGGGAGGAGCGATGCTGCACGATGTATGTGGCAGCAGGTGCACTTTGTCTGGCACTGACAGCGGGGTGCAGACCACAGTTTTTAGTTGGCTCCTTTTTGTTTTTTCCCTTGCTGGGCGGATTTTTCTTTCAGAAGAACCGGGGGAGTAAAAAAGTAAAACGGTTTTTGGCAGTTGTCATTCCCTATGGGGTGGTGGCAGTGCTTTTGATGATATACAATGGGGCTCGTTTTGGCTCGCCCTTTGATTTCGGGGCAAGCTACAATATTACTACTAACGATATGACCCACAGAGGCTTTTATCTGGGGCGGATTGGGGAAGGAATTTTTCAGTATTTATTCCAGCTTCCGGTACTGACCACGGGCTTCCCTTTTGTGAGAGAAACCTATCTGACCAGCGAGTATCTGGGGCAGACCATCCGGGAGAATTTCTTCGGGGGACTGCTTTTGAGTCATTTTGTACTGTGTGCAAATTTTGCATATGCCTCCCTTCGTGGAAGAATAAAGAACAAAGAAATCCGGCTGTTTTGGGGGCTGAGCGTGGGCGGGGCCCTGCTGATTCTGGCGGCGGATACGGCTATGGCGGGTATTTTGGTACGTTATATGACGGATTTTTCTTGGCTTCTTTTTCTGGGGGCATTTGTGGTGCTGCTGCAAATGCTTGCCGAGGGAAAAGCTCAGGGTGGGATTACCCTGTTTTTGCTGGCAGGGCTGCTTTGTATGCTGGCCTTTGATTTGTCCATGGGAATGCAGCTGACGGAGCTAAGAAGCTTTGACCCGGAAAAATATTTTGAAATACAGGCATTCTTTAAGTAAAGGAACATAAAATGTCACGAAAGAAAAATACGAGTGTAGGATTATTGGAAATAAGCGGAGATTTGTTAAAGCGCATATTATGGCTTTTGACCGGGATTTACATTTTTCTGGTCATGGTAATTATGCCCTTTTATAATACCGATGGCTATGCCAGAATCGGGACCAATAAATATGAGTTTTTTGATAAGGTTACTCACGGAATGGCCTGGTTTTTCCTGCCGGTGCTGATATTGTATGGTGTGTGGCTTCTGGTGGCCACAATAAAGGAAAAAAAGCCCATAGCCATAAAGCTGTCCATTACGGATAAGTTTGCTATCTGGTATGGGATTGCTGTGCTGCTTTCCTATCTGTTCTCCCCGTATAAGGAGACTACGCTCTATGGGGATGCCTGGAAGGGGGCTATCGGCTGGTACATGGGTGCCTTAAGCCAGCTGACCTTTGTGGCATCCTACCTGATTGTATCCAGATTCTGGAAGGGCACTACGCTGCTAAAGCTCCTCTTTCCGGTGGTTTTTGTGGTATGTGGATTGGGATACTTAAACCGTTTTGGAGTGTATCCCATTGAGATGGAAGCGGCAAACTATATGTTTATCTCCACCATTGGCAATATGAACTGGTATTGCGGTTATCTGGTAACGGTATTTTTCGGCATCATCGGTTTCTGGATGGTTTCCAAGCTACAGAATGTGCAGATGGGCCTTTTTGTGGGATTGCTTCTGGTGTGCTTCGGGTCCCTAGTGACCCAGGGAAGTGCCAGTGGTATCTTTGTGCTGGTGGTGATGCTGGTGGTTCTGTATCTGCTGGCCATGAAAAACAGCGAGTATATGGAGCGGTTCTGGCTGATGTGCAGCCTTTTGGCGCTTGCCTGTGTGATTACGCTGGGAGTGAGAACCTGTTACCCGGAGGCAATCACCTTCCAGGATGGTCTCATTGATTTGCTGACCAATACCCTTTTGCCCATCCCCTTACTTGTTCTTTGTGTAGTGGTGTATGTTTTATTATGTAAGTTCAATAAAAAGAAAGCCTATCCGACAGCAGTTTTTACCCGGATTGGTTACGTAGGGGCGGGATTGTGTGTACTGCTTTTTGTGGCATACATTTTTCTGCTGACGTTAAATACCTTAAAGCCCGGTTCCATTGGACCCTTGTCAGAGCTGGGAGCCTTTATTTTTGACGGTGGCTGGGCAAGTAATCGTGGAGCGACTCTCCGGGCGGGAGTGTTTACCTTTTTAAATCAGGATATTTTAGGCAAGCTGTTTGGTGTAGGACCGGACTGCATGGCCATGTACATATATACGGAGGGCAGTGAAGAGCTGCTGGCTATTTTAAAGAAGCAGTTTAATTCCCTGACCCTTACCAATGCTCACTGTGAGTGGCTTTCTGTGCTGGCGACCACCGGTATTGCAGGCGCAGTGGGTTATATCGGCATGATTGTCAGTGCCATCGTAAGATTTTTGAAACAGCGGGATAAAAACGCCATGATTTTTGCATGTGGCTTAGGTCTGTTAGCATTTACCGTAAACAATGTGTTCAGCTTTCAGCAGGCGATGAACACCACCACCATGTTTCTTGTTTTGGGAATTGGGGAAGCTTTGTATAAGCAGGAGAATTGATTATTTCATCCATAAGGGAAGACATATGGAAGAATTTAGCGGATGAATTATGGAGGAATATTATGTACAATAGCTTGAAGAGAGGGACGGATTTTGTGCTGGCACTGCTGGGATTTCTGGTGCTGCTGCCGGTCTTTCTGGTAATCATGATAATCATAAAGCTGGATTCCCCCGGCCCTGTGTTTTTTCTGCAGAAAAGAGTGGGAATTCATAAAAAGCATTTTATGATTATAAAGTTCCGCACCATGCGCACGGATGCCCCCGGGGAGCTGGCCACCCATTTGCTGGAGAACCCGGAGCGGTACATAACCGGAGTGGGAAGATTTCTGCGTAATACCAGTCTGGATGAGATTCCCCAGCTCCTTAATATTATCAAAGGAGATATGGCTCTGGTGGGGCCAAGACCTGCGCTTTGGAATCAATTTGATTTGATTGAGGAGCGGGATAAATACGGTGCCAATGATATTCGTCCGGGACTGACCGGCTGGGCACAAATCAATGGACGTGATGATTTGACGGTGAAAAAGAAGGCCGCTTTGGATGGAGAATATGTGAAAGAGATGGGACCAATTATTGATATCCGGTGCTGTCTTGGAACCTTCGTCCACGTGTTTCGCAAGAAGTCATAGACCTTACAAAAGGACAATGAGGAATGAAAAGAATCTTGATAACCGGTGCAGGAAGCTATATCGGCACCAATGTGGAAGAATACTTGTGCAGCTACAACGAGGCCCGGGGCGAGGTGCTTTATCTGGTGGATACCCTGTCCCAAAGGGGAGATGACTGGAAAAAGGTCAGCTTTACCGGCTATGATGCGGTTTTCCATGTGACGGGCATTGCCCACGCAGATACCGCCGGGGCAACCGAAGAAGCGCAAAAAGAGTATTATCGCATAAACTGTGACCTGGCGGTGGAGACTGCAAGAAAGGCTGCTGCAGAGGGCGTAAAGCAGTTTATTTATATGAGCAGCATTCTGGTCTATGGGGAGAGTGCCCCTGTGGGGAAGACAAAGCGCATTACTGCGGAAACCTCACCAGCCCCCGCGAATTTCTATGGGGACAGCAAATTGCAGGCGGAGAGAGGACTGTCCCGGATAAAAGGGCTTAAGATAGCCATCCTGCGTCCGCCCCTTATCTATGGGAAGGGGTGCAGAGGGAACTACCCACTGCTGTCAAGGCTTGCGGGAAGACTACCGGTGTTGCCCACACTATCCAATGAGCGTAGCATGCTGTACGTGGGGAATCTCTGCGAGTTTGTGAGGATTTTGATAGAGCAGGAGCGTGAGGGAATCTTTTTTCCGCAAGATCGGGAATATGTCTCGACCTGTCATATGATGGAACAGATTGCGACCATTAAGAATAAGAAGGTTGTGACTTTGCCACTGTTAAATCCGGTGGTAAGGATTTTATCCAAGGTACCGGGAAGGATAGGAAGGCTGGCAAATAAAGCATTTGGGAGTCTTAGCTATGATATGGCTATGAGTGAAATCGGAGCGGATTACCGGGTGTATTCTCTGGGAGAAAGCATACGCAAAACGGAGGAGGAAAGGTGCAGGTATCAGTAATAACCATCTGCTATAACAGCAGGGATTGTATTGCACGAACTATTGAGTCGGTGCTGAAACAGACCGATAAACATATGGAATACCTAATCATCGACGGTGCCAGCGAGGATGGTACGGTGCAGATGGCAGAGGGGTACCGCAGGGCTATGGAGGACGCCGGAATTTCTTATCGGATTATCTCCCAGCCCGATGAGGGAATTTACGATGCCATGAATAAGGGGATCCGGGAAGCGACAGGAGAGATTATCGGCATATTAAACAGCGGAGATACCTATGAGGAGATTGCTGTGGAAACGGCAAGGAGGACTTTTGAAGAGACGGGGTGCGAGCTGATGTTTGGCCATATCCGTATGCACAAAACGGATGGAGGCAGCTTTATAAAAAGAGCCAGACAGAGGCGTTTTCAGACCTCCCGGGACTGGAATCATCCCACCACCTTTGTAAAGGCGCAGGTGCAAAAGGAGAACCCTTTTCCCAGGCTGGGGATTCATGATGATTATGGCTTTTATTTAAGGATGCGCAGACAAAAGCGCAGAATTGTTACGGTGGACAAGGTGCTGGCGAACTTTTATATGGGAGGTGCTAGCAATGAGAAAAGCCTTCGGGCGGCACGAAAGAGGATAAAAGACCGGTACAGATATTGTTACCGGAGGAATGGATACAGCAGGCTGTACATTTTAGAATGTGTGGCCATTGAAGCAGCAAAGATGATTTTGGGATAAAACAGAAAGGAACACTAAATGAAGAAATTTTTACTACTGATTGCAGGTGCCTTTTTAGCAGGCAGTCTGATAATGGGAGCAAAGAATTCTATGAGTGCGAAGGCGCTTTCTCCGGAGCATCAGCAGTGGCTGGATGCTGCTGCCGCAGAGCTTCAGGCAGAGCTTTCTGGCGATCCAATTATGGCGGTGGTGTATAAGGCGGAGCAATATCCCCTGTATAACCAGCCGGGGCAACAGGGAGAGCTTTTGCTTACGCTGGGAAGCGGAACTACGGTATATATTCAGGATGTGACCATGACGGAATCTGCGGAGTACCAGGCAGGCTTTGATACCTGGTATCAGGTGAGCGCATGGCAGAACGGTGCAGAGTATATCGGTTACATTAATCGTGCCCATCTGGCCATTTCCGATGAAGATTTTCTCCAGTGGGAGATAAATTTTGGAACCAATCCGGCGATGTATGAGATGATGCTTTTGACGGAGGAGACTGCCATTGATTATTCAGATGTGGAGCAGTTCCCGGAAAGCTATCAGCCTTACCTTAGGGCGCTGAAGGAGAAGTATCCCAAGTGGATTTTTGTTCCTCAGAACACGGCCCTCGACTGGGACTATGTAATTGGCGAGGAGCTGAAGGGAGAGCGAAGCTTGATTGCTACCTCTCAGGGCGGGCATATGTATGACAATGTACATAGCCCGGGTTGGGGATTTGCCTCCGAAGAGGCTTTGGAATATTACATGGACCCTCGAAATGGTTTGACGGAGGAGAGGATATTCCAGTTTGAGCAGCTTACCTATAATGCTTCCTACCATACACAGGAAGCGTTGGATATTTTCCTGGATACTACCTTTATGGGAAATGGTGTGTTGATGCCGGAGAATACGATTACCTATTCCCTGGGAATCTGGGCTATCGGAGCCAACGCGGTGAATGTAAGTCCCTTCCATTTAGCAGCGCGTATTTACCAGGAACAGGGAAAGGGAAATTCTCCCCTTATATCCGGAACCTATCCCGGCTTTGAGGGATATTATAATTTCTTTAATGTGAAGGCTTCCGGTAAGACTAATGAAGAAATCTATGTGAATGGACTGACCTATGCCAAGCAGCAGGACTGGCACGATGGATACTTTTCTATCTGGGGTGGTGCCAAGTTACTTGCCCAGAATTATATCGGTAAAGGACAGGATACCTTATATCTGCAAAAGTACAATGTGATTGGCTCTCATTATGCGCTGTTCACCCACCAGTACATGCAGAATATCATGGCACCTACTAGTGAGGGAAGAAGTACCTACAAGCTGTACAATGGCTCCAATTCCCTGAACAATGCCTTTGTATTTAAAATCCCGGTATACGAGAATATGCCGGAGACCGCCTGTGAGCTGACCACTTCCGCCACCAGAGTGGCGCTGGAAATCCCGGAGGGCTACAGTGAAGCAGTGATTCATGTGGACGGTGTGGAGTATCCGGCAGAGAAGAGAAATGGACAGTTCATTGCAGAGATCGGACATGCAGATGGTAAGGCTGCGGTGCTGTACAGCTATAATGAAAAAGGTGTTCCCACCGGTATGAAGGTGTGGATGTTGGATTATACGCAGGATAAGAAGGGTACCTATTATAAGGCAACTCTTGCGGAGGAATTTACGGATGCCCTCTTATATGAAGGTTTTTCTATTCGAATCACAGGAAAATCGGGTATGCGTATGAAAGCCAGTGTACCAACGGCACTCAAAGAAACATTGCTTTCCACGGAAGGGGTATTGGGATATCGATTGAAGGAGTATGGAAATCTTCTTATGACTGCATCGAATTATCCAACTTACCCTATGACCAAAGAATCTGAGAAAACAGCAGAAAATGCCGCATACATTCTGAATTCTGATGGAACATTGACAGATAATGTTTTTCAAACAGAAGATGGACGGACATTTTTTACCACGGTTTTGGTAGGAATTCCGGCCAGCTATTATAAGACTTCTTATGCATTTCGTAGTTATATGACGTTAGAGAATGCTGGGGAAGAAATAACGCTGTATGGTCCTATTCAGATTCGGCATATTTATTATCTTGCACAACGTCTTTTGGAGGCGGGAAATCTGCAGGAAGGTAGTGCCCAGCAGCTGTTTTTAAAACAACTGATTGCGGACGGAGATGCAGCAGAGCTGGAAAAACAGCAGCAGGAGAGTGAAGCACAGGAAAACGTGGAACAGCCGTCAGAACAGGAAAGTGTAAATCAGGATTCTACAGATGAATCGTAGTAGCTGGCAACTTAGTGATGAATGCGGATTCTATAGATGTGGAATGGATTGGAGATTATGAAGAAAAAAACAAGTATATTATGTATTACAAGTGCATTATTGGTATCTTTACTTGCCGGCTGCGGTGACGTGAACGTAAGGGATGAATTTGTATATGCAGGAACAGAGTCACAGCCTTTGGAAGGGGATGTACCGGCAGAAATGCCTACGGCGGAACCCATAGAGACACATATGCCGGTAGAAGTGGTTCTGTCTGCTGTGCAGGAGCTGGAGCTGAAATATTCCAGTGGAGATTTTGAGGTAAAGGATTTGTGTAGTCTTGGGCAGGAGTATATCAAGCAGGGGCGAGTGAAAAAGGGACGTGACATGCTGGAAACTGCGCTTCTTCTCTATGGTGATGAGGAAACGAAGGCTCTCCTTTTGGACGTGACAGTGAATTCCGCAGAAGAAAGTGAGCAGATACAGGAGAAAATGACCCAGCTTGCAAGCAATTTTGAGATACCGGAATTTGAAGATGAAGTGGTAGGAATGCTTCTCGCCGAGGACTGGTATGAGGTTATGCTTCCGGGGGCAGCACTGACGAGCAGAAGCTACTATCACAAGCAGGGAGATGCTCTGTACTATGTGCAGGTAGGAAAGCGGGAAAGCGGAAGAAAATATACCTTAATCAGCAGAGAAATCGGGGCAGATGTTACAGTTATCCGTATGGAAGGCTCCACTGTACAGCGAGTGGATTCCCAGTGTATTGATGGTGCATATAATGGTGCCTTTGAAAGCTGGCTGGTGGATAAGAACACCGGCGATATCATGCACGAGACCGGAACCTTTACAGATAATAAATACACCGGAGATTATACCATTGAGGTGCGCTGGGGAAGCGACAGGAGTGATATTTTCACTCTGTGGGCCTCCAGAGAGAATGTAAAAAAACTGGTATACAATGGTAGCTTTGATGAAAACGGCTTTACCACCATTGACCAGAGTAATGCGGATAAAGTAAAACGTACTGCCGGAGAAGGTAGTGATAATCCCATTATTTATGCAAAGGGCACGGATGGCAAGAGGTGCCTCTTTGTGAACGGAGAAAACGGGCTGACGGCGGAGCAACTTAGCTTTAATGTGTCCGTATTTAATGTACCTCAGGTACCGTCCTTTGTGACCTATGAACCGGTAGAAGAGGAGCAGGACTCTACTGCGGGTATTCTTCAGCAAAATCCTTCGGTTAGTGGCGAACAACTTAAGGTACGTGTATACGATGGACAGATTCAGATTTTTGACGGCGTAAGCTGGTACAATATGGGCAGTGTGGACGAATATGTGAAAGCGGATCCCATGGCAAGCTTAAAGGATTTGGCTATTGCCGCAGCTATTGCTAAGGCAGAGGCGGAGCAGCAAGAGGAAGAGGTAAGTGATGTATCCATCCGAAGCGCAGGGAGTATTACGGGTACGGTGCAGGCGCAGACAACCCCTGCGCCCACCAAGAAACCGGCGGCAACGGCAAAGCCAGAAGCAACTAAAAAGCCGGCAGCAACGGCAAAGCCGGTAGCAACGCAAAAGCCGGTGGCAACGCAAAAACCTGTTGCGCCACAGACACCGGCAACACCAAAACCAGTAGAAACAGCAAAGCCGACACCGACACCAACACCAACACCAACACCGACACCAACACCGACACCAACACCGACACCAACACCAGTGCCGACGCCAACACCGACACCAGTGCCGACGCCAACACCGACACCAGTACCGACGCCGACACCAACTCCGGTAACACCACCCTCGGTAGATGGTGAGCAAGACTGGGCAGAAGTGCCAGATTAATACAGTTTACACCAGATATGATGTAACACAGGATGGATTTCACAAAATGAAAATTCTGCAATTAAGCAGCCATTACAATCAAGGCGGAGCCGCGAAGATTGTAACATATCTTCACAGGCAGCTTATGGGGGATGGCCTGGAAATGAAAACCCTTTACGGAAGGGGAAAAGTACAAAATGAACAGGGAGTTACCGGATATGGTAACTCCCTTAGTGTGCTTATGGATGCTTTTTGCAGCAGGGTCAGCGGATATAGTGGGTGTTTCAGTAAAGGGGTTACAAAAAGACTTTTGTGGGAAATAGAGAGGTTTGGTCCGGATGTGGTGCATTTGCATGCATTGCATGGGTACCACCTGAATATCCCTATGTTGTTTGCCTATTTGCAAAAGCAGGAAATTCCCTGGATATGGACCTTTCATGACTGCTATGCCTTTACCGGGAATTGCGGATATCATTTTGATTGTGACAAATGGAAGTCAGGGTGTGGAGAATGCCCCTATGTGCAAAGCTACCCTAAAAGCTTGTTTTGGGACCGCAGCAGGGAACAGTGGCAGCAGAAAAAGGCTCTTTTTACCGCGGAGCAGAGAGGTGTGGTAGTGGCGCCATCCCGGTGGCTTACGGGGGAGGCGAAGCAGTCCTTCTTTGGGAAGTATCCCTGCATTACCATTCCCAATGGCATTGATACGGAACATACATTTTATCCCCGGGATATGGCGGAGACCCGCAGGAAGCTTGGTTTTGAGCCGGAGGAGAAAATCGTTCTCGGTATAGCCGCAGATTACAAGGACCCCAGAAAGGGCGTAAAGTATATCTTACAGGCGGCAAAGGAGCTTGGAGAGGATGTGAAGGTTATTCTTATCGGTTACCACGGTGAGCTGCAAAGCAAAAATGTCATTGCCCTTCCCGTGATTTCCGACAGTTCTCTTTTGGCAGAGTATTATAGCATTGCGGATGTATTTGTACTTCCTTCTTTGGCAGAGAACTATGCCACCACTGCGGTAGAAGCCCTTGCCTGCGGAACGCCTGTAGTAGGCTTTGATGTGGGAGGCATACCGGAGCAGCTTGTGGAGGGGATGGGCATCGTTGTGCCCACCGGAGATGTGCAGGCATTTACGGAAGCAATAAATGCTGTCTTGTACGGAAAAGCGCCTCTTTGTACCAGAGCGGAGCGCAGTGAAAGAACCAAAAAAAGAAATTCTCTACAGAATATGGCGGCGCAGTACCGCAGGATATATGAGGATTTGGTAAAAGAAAGCCATCTGTAAATCGTCGTGATCTACAGATGGCTTTTTAGATATTGTATAAGCTGTGCGGTACGAGCCTCCCAGGTAACATGGGGCTGGGCGGCAAATAGCTTTTCCTTCATGATGGTCAAATGTTCTTTGTTTTTAGACAGGAAAATAATCTGCATTGCCGGATTCTTCAAAAGGAACTCGGAGCCTAGCTCCGTCTCACAGATTTCCTGTATCTGCCCTTGACTGGTGCCCAGAAAAGGAAGCCCGGAACCAATCATGTCGTACATTTTCAGCGGCGAAAAATAGAAATTCTCCATGGGATGATAGGGCATGATTCCCAAATCAGAGGCAAGGAGGCAATCTGCCATATCTCGTAGGGAAAGCTTACCCTTGTAGGTCATATTGGTGTGGTTAGCACAATATTCTTCAATCAAAGCATGTTCATTTCCATCCCCCGCCACCAAAAAGTGGATTTGAGGATGTTCTTCTAAGAGCCGGGCAATTTCACACAGCCTGTCGATACCGTGCCAGGTTTTCAGACTGCCGATAAAGGTGACAAGGAATTTATCTGTCAGATGCTCTTCCCTGCGCAGCCTGGAGCGGATGCGTTTCCGTTCTTCTTCGCCGGCCGGATATAATTCTTCCATGTAGCCGTTGGGAATCACCATAAACTTTTCCGGCGATAATCCATAATGTTCACAGAGCATATCCCTGCATACCGTGGATACCACATATACTCCATGGGATGTTTCTATAATTCTGCGTTCCCAGTGTTCTACTGCCTTTTTTAGGGGCAACCCATTCATTACACAATGCTCATAGTACATGGGGGTATTTACCTCATATACCAGCTTTGCAGAAAAGTGCTTTGCTACCAAGAGAGCGGTAGTATCAAAGAGTACACTGCGAGCCAGTACATGGGTTGGGGTAAAGCTGTCTGCTTTTAATTCCTTAATCAGTTTTCGGGCGCGGGTGTGGGAAAGTATGGTCTTTCGCACAAGACGCAGAAGCTGTAGCAGATATTTATGCTTCTTACGAAAAGACAGAGAACTGTGGCTTGTCGTAGTGGCAGACCCATCCACGGCGGCGGGATAGGAGCGCACATTTTCTTTTCCCAGAAGCTTTGTTAAATTTTGAAAAATACCAAGAGCATGATAATTACTGCCATCAGCAGTAGCCAGCTCATCGTTAATATATAAAACCTTCATAAAGAGTCCTTCCTTATGAGGTTACTATAGCAAATGATATGGCGGAATTCAAGGGAGGGCATGTAGACAAAGAAAAAACAAAAGAGTATAATGAGATAATATTGTGGGAAAGTATGCCCGAAAGGAAAGAACTGGGAAAATATGTTAGAGAGTATAAAGTATGTTATAGAAGAACATATAGCTAATTATAGATTGATGATAAAAGTAGCACTTATGGATTCCAAGAAGCAGACTGTCCGTTCCAGTCTGGGGATTTTGTGGACCTATTTTCATGATATTTTGTATATGGCAGTGTTTATTTTAGTACGTTTGATGATTGCGGGAAATAGCGAAATGATGGGGATGCATTCTACGGTATATCTGATTACCGGCATGATTCCCTGGTTTTTTATCAGTGATGTGCTCAGTCAGGGAAGTATGTCCATCCGTTCCAATAAGGGGATTATCCAGAGCATCCGTTTTCCGGCTACGCTCTTACCCACCATTTCGGTGATGAGTATTTTTGTGAAAAGAATTTTTTCATTCATTTTGATTTTTATCATTAGCTTTGGCTTTGGATATGCAAAGAATTTTCACCCCCTTTTGTTTATCTATTACATGATGTGTTTGCTGGCCCTTTGCCTTGCTATGAATCTGGTGTTTTCCGCAGTTATTACTATATCGGAGGATTTCCGCCAGTTGTATGGCTCTATTATAAGAGTGCTGATTTATACCATGCCCATTTTGTGGGACTTTTCCAGGTACACGGCCATTTGGCCCAATGTGCTTCTGCGTATCAATCCCATGGTGTATGTGGTGAAGGGATTTCGAGATGCTTTTGTGCTGGGTATGACTCAGGATTTACTATATTCGGTGTATTTCTGGGGATGCATCGTAGTAATCTTTGCTGTGGGTTGCTTTTTACAGTTTAAGTTGAAGAAATTCTACGCAGATTTTGTGTAATCGGAGAGTTGTATGGAGAAGAAAATAGAAGTAAAGAATTTGAATAAAATCTTTTACATGTTTGATAAGGATTATAAAATTTTACAGTGGATTGTTACGAAAAAGGGTTGCTCCAAGGAGAAGCATGTGCTGAAAAATATCAGCTTTTCCGTGGATGCCGGAGAAATCGTGGGACTTATCGGAGTAAACGGTGCCGGCAAATCCACGCTGATGAAGCTGGTGGCGGGCATTACCTATCCCAGCTCCGGTGAGGTAACGGTAAATGGCAGAGTGGGAGCGCTGATTAATCTGTCAGCGGGCTTTAATCCGGATTATACCGGGCGTAAGAATATTTATTACAAGGGCACCTTGATGGGGATGTCCAGAACAGAGATTGATCATATCATTGATGACATCGAAGAATTTGTGGAGCTGGGGGAGTATTTTGACAGACCCATCCGAATGTATTCCTCCGGTATGTCTGCCAGACTGGGATTTGCCCTGGCGGTGTACACGGAGCCGGAGATATTGATTATTGATGAGGTATTGGCTGTGGGGGACAAAATTTTCCAGAAAAAGTCCCGGGCAAAGGTGGAGGAGATGTTTCAGCAGGGAAAGTCTGTGCTGTTTTCCTCTCATTCCGATGACCTGATTCGCCAGTTCTGCAGCAGAGTACTGTACTTAAAGGATGGAGAAATCGTCTTTGACGGAGATGTGGAAGAGGGCCTTAAGCTTTACAATGAGGACATTAAGAAAAAGAAGTAGTATACGGACAGGTGTATGAAATGGAGAAAGAAACGGTAAAGGTATCGGTAATCATACCGGTTTACAATGTGGAAGCCTACATAGAGGAGTGTGTAAGCTCTGTAAGAAACCAGACCTTGAAGGACATAGAGATCATCTGCGTAAATGATGGGACCCGGGACAAGTCCATGGAGACAGTAAGAAAAGCCGCGGGGGAGGATTTGCGCATTCAGATTATTGAGAAGGAAAACGGTGGATTGTCCACTGCCCGCAACGTGGGACTTGCCAGTGCCCGGGGAGAATATGTGTATTTCCTGGACAGTGATGATTACATTATGCCGGAAACGCTGGAGTATTTATACCGGACTGCAGTAGAGAATGAGCTGGATAATATTTATTTTGGAGCTACTACCATTTATGAGAATGCAGAGATTCGGAAAAAATATTATCGCCGGTTCGAGGGATACTATCACAGAAAACGGGAGTATCCAAAGGTTTATCCGGGCGAGATACTTTTGCAGGAATTGCTGGAGAATGATGAGTACCGCACATCCGCTTGTTTGCAGATGCCTAAGAGAGAATTTCTTGTGCAGCAGGGGATTACTTTTCTGGAGGGAATCCTGCATGAGGATAATCTTTTTGCCCTGCAGACCATGCTGTGTGCAGAAAGGGTCATGGTGGTGAATCAGGACTTTTATGTCCGCCGGGTCAGGGAAGCATCTATTATGACCGGGGACAAAAAAGTGGAGAGCTCCTGGGGATACTATCGGTGCATCAGAGAAATGCTGGTCTTTTTGGAGGAAAAACAGTACGCCGGGGCAACTATGGAGTGTATCGGGGATTTGCTGACCATTATCCAGCGGGATGCCTTGTGGTCCATCCGAAAGATGTCCATGGAGGAGGTTTCCCGGAAAATTTGTAAGCTGGGTACTGCTGAGGAACAATTGCAGTACAGACTTTGGGTGCAGAATATCATCCGCCTGCACCGGCAAACGGGAATGTTAAGTCGGGTGAAAGAAAAAATTTGTGAGGGGACAAAGGATAAAAGGTAGAGATGGACAATATTGACGATATATTAGTATCGGTGATTATTCCGATTTATAACGTGGAAAAATATATTGAAAAGTGCTTGGATTCCGTGCTGGGGCAGACATGGCAGAACCTGGAAATAATCTGTGTGAATGATGGCACTCCGGATGGCTCCATGGAGATTGTGGAAAGGAAAAGTAAGGAAGATTCCAGAATTGTAGTTGTGAATCAGGAAAATGGCGGATTGTCCAGAGCCAGAAATGCGGGAATTGCGAAAGCTACCGGAAAGTACATATATTTTCTGGATTCCGATGACTATCTGCAGGAGTATGCCATTGGGGTATTGGTGAACTATGCAGAAGCGCAATCGGCAGATATGGTCTTTTTTGGGGCGGAGTCCGTATTCGAGACAGAAGAAATAAAAGAAAAGCAAAGCGCTTATATTACATATTATAACAGAAAAGGAAACTATTCTGGAGTGTATTCGGGAGAGGAATTGTTTGTCCGGATGTTGCAGAAGGGGGATTTTAAACCATCTGCATGTCTTATATTTACCCGTAGGGAGTTAGTGGCGCGAACAGGTATATGTTTCTATTCAGGAATACTTCATGAGGACAATTTATACACATTGCAATTGATACAGAGGTCAGAGCGTGCAGTAGTGCTTGATATGCCTTTATATAAACGACTGATTCGGGAGGAATCCATTACTTCCGGAGCAAAAAGTGTGCGACATGCTTATGGGTTCTTTGTTACGCAGAGAGAGATGCTTGCCTTTTTAGGAAAGCATTCCTATTCACTTGCTTTTTTTACCGCGTTGAAAAAGTATTTTGATATTATGAAGCGAAATGCTGTGAACGTGTTGAAGGACATGGAGCTTGAGGAGATTTATGAGGAAATTTTAAAGCTGGACGCAGAGGCTGTGGCATATTTTATGGAGTATATCTATGATTTATACATTCGTCTTCATTCCGCAGAGGCTTATTGTGTATCAAAAAAGAGGAAAGTGAACAAGCTTTTTGAAAGATGTAAGAAGCTGGCGAGAAAGCTTCGGAATCGCTTTGTGAGGATTAGGAATAAACTATTTTGGATGATTCCGGCACCTGTGCGCTGGTATGCACGGACGATCAGAAGGTTGGGTTTTGGCTATTTTCTGTACCGGAAACATATCAAGAAAAATCCGGACAAATTATGTGTCAGCGTGGTAATGCCCGTATATAATGTGGAACGTTATCTGGCGCAGACACTGGACTCTTTACTTGGCCAGAATCTGCCTAATATCGAGATCATTTGTGTGGATGACGGATCCACGGATGCTTCACGGGAAATTCTGCAAAAATATGAGAAAAAGGATGCCCGTATCAGAGTATTATCTCAGGAAAAGAGTGGCGCAGGGCCGGCAAGAAATCTGGGAATGAGCGTTGCAAAGGGCGAGTATCTGCTGTTTTTGGACTCGGATGATATATTTGATGAAAGTCTTTGCAATGAAGCATACTATCAGTGTATCCGCAAAAAAGCAGATGTGTGCCTTTTTGGGGCAAAAAGAATTAATATGCAGACTTTTGTGGAGGAGCCGATGGGATGGGTTCTTCGTAAAAGTGAGATACCTGCAAGGAATCTGTTTTCCGGCAGGGATATAAAGGATAAGGTATTTCAGATTACTACCGGTTGTCCGTGGTCTAAAATGTTCCGCCGAGAGTTTGTGATGCAGACCGGTTTGCAGTTTCAGAATCTGCCCAATACCAATGATGCCTTTTTTGTAAGAATGGCTATGATTCTGGCAGAGCGCATTACCACTGTTGACAGATGCTTTGTAACTTACAGATACAATGAAGGCAATAATACCCAGTCTAACAAGGCAAAATCACCGCTGTCGTTCTATGAAGCGTTTAAAGCCATGAAGCTGGAAATGCAAAAGAGAAATGTATACGAAACGTTTGAACGCTCTTATTGTAATATGGTGCTTTCAGAGAGCTTATTTAATCTGCGCACAGCAGGAACGGAGGAGGCCAGAGAAAAGGTCAGAGAGCTTCTTTTGACGGAGGCACTGGATTTTTATGGTCTGGATAGGCATCCGGAGAGCTATTTTTATGATAAAAAGGCTTATGAAGAAATGCGGGAATTGCAAGAGTAGGGATGGATGCAAACATGATAGAAAGTTATGAACCGAAAATGGGAGTACTTGCGACAAAGGCTTTACATTTATTTCACGGTACGATAAAATATAAAGTTGGAAAAGTATGCTATGTCCAAGGATTTGAATGTGAGGAATAACGTGACAAAGTCAAGAATTTATGTGTGCCACACTTATTATCATGTATATGTTACTATGCTGAAGGAGTTTGCTTTGCCGAAGGAAGAGCAGGGGACTGCGACATTGGTGCTCAGTAAGATGTCTACAGATTTTGAGGATTTGCAAAGCAGATTGCTTAAGCTGGGTGTGTTTGAGGAAATCTTGTTGTTTGATGAAAAGCCCTATACCTTTTTTGAGGAGCTGGCCAAATACAAAGTAGACTATGGGAATTTTGTGAAAAATATGGTGAACAGAATCATATTCACAAAGAAATTTGCCAGACTGCAGAGCGCATATGTCCCGGTAGATTTTTCACAGTATAGGGAAGTATATGTATTTTGTGATTCGGACCCCATCGGATATTACCTGAATTACAAGCGTATCCCATACCATTCCGTAGAGGATGGATTGAACAGTCTGGTGCACGTGGATGCAGCCAGATACGATAATCGTGGTAATTTTCCTATCAAGGCATTTTTAGCTAAGCTGAATCTGATTTTTATCCAGAATGGATACAGCAAGTACTGTGTTGATATGGAAGTGAATCAGATAGAGGGGATTCGTTACCCCATAAAGAAGCATAAAGAGGTTCCTCGCAGGGAACTGGAGGCGCGGCTGACAGAAGAAGAAAAGAAGCTGATCATACAGGGATTTGTAGCAGATGCCAGTCGCCTCAGGGGGCTGATTGAACGAATTGATGATGAGAAAAAGAATATCGTTATTCTGACGGAGCCCTTGTGTGAACTGCCTGTGCGGAAACAGATTTTTTCGGATTTAATTGAGGAATATAAGAAGCAGGGAACGGTGGTGCTCAAGCCCCATCCCAGAGATGTGCTGGATTACGAAAAGGAATTTCCGGAGCATCTGGTATTTGATAAAAGGATGCCCATGGAAATACTAAATCTCCTGGGGCAGGAATTCTTTGATTTGGCAGTGGCGGTGCTTACGGATATAAATGGAATCCGTTTTGCAGGGAATGCTGTCCGTCTGGGGCCGGATTTTATGGATAAATATGAAGCACCGGAAATTCACAGACAGAATGAGCAGTTTTAATAACTTTGGACGAGGATTGGGAAACCATGGAAAGAAACTTTTTAGATAGATTATGTGCCTTTGATATGAATAAAGATTTTGTTTTGAATCTTTTGGATGGTCAGTGGTATACCTACGGACAGATATGGAACAATGCATGTCTGTATGTGGATAGGTATCACCTTGGAGAAAAGAAGGAAATCGCTGTAATCTGGGAAAACAGTGCGGAGCTTTTGTGCATGTATTTTGCATGTATGATTTCGGGCACAATGATAATTCCCATCGACCCGCAGAAGGCACAACCGGAGATTGAGAGTATTCTTGAGAATCACCCGGATATCACGGTGCTGTGGGAAGGGGATAGAAACATTTCCCTAGCTACGGAGAAAACGGATATCTCTCTCTTAGAGCAGCTGATTTTGGGGATTGATATCCAAAAACCTTACATGATTACTTACACCTCCGGCAGTACCGGACAGGCCAAGGGAGTTATCCATTCCTTGCAGAATCTGTTTCTGGCGGGTGATGTATTTGGGGAAGAAGTAGGATTTTCGGAGAAGTCCAGGGTGTGTCATACAATGCCCATGACATATATGGCAGGTATATTGAATACCATATTCATGCCGTTGGTGAGGGAAAGTCAGATTGTTATTTTCCCCCGCTTTAGCGTGATGACTGCGGTTACCTTTTGGCGGGAGGTAGAAAAGCACGGGGTCAATACGTTTTGGTTATCCCCATCCATGCTGAATATCCTGATGACTGTTGACCGAAAGGGAAAAGCGGCAGGATATTTGAAGAGTACGGAAACTATATTCTGCATCGGTACGGCTCCCCTCTTTCCACAGGTAAAGCAGGCCTTTGAGGAAAGGTATGGAGTGGAGCTACTGCCTAGCTATGGTCTGTCGGAAACTTTATTTATTTCTACGAAGGTAAAGGGAGAGCATGCGGAAAGTAATTCGGTAGGAAAGGTTCTTCCTATGGTGAATCTGCATTTTTCGGATGCGGAGGAAATATATCTGGATGTTCCCTGGATGTTTTTAGGCTACAGCAATGAAAAAACATCGGATTATTTTGAAGGAAAATATTATTTGTCAGGAGATTTGGGCTGCATTACGAACCAGGAATTATATATCACCGGGAGAAAGAAGGATTTAATTATCCGCGGCGGAATGAATATCAGTCCCAAGCAGATTGAGGAAGTGCTTCTACAGAGCGAGGAAGTGGCAGAGTGTTGTGTATCCTCCGTGGTGCGAGACAACGAGGAGCGAATCATTTGCTGGTGTAAGACTGCCGGGAAAGCAGAAATCCAGGGCAATGCGCTGAATGCGATGGTGATAGAGCGTCTGGGAATGGCGTTTAAGGTGGATAAGTTTGTTTTGGTAGATGATATTCCTAAAAATCTGAATGGAAAAGTGGATAAAGAAAGATTAAAGAAGGGATTTATAGATGATAATCAAATTTGACCATATTTCCTTTAGCTGCAGAATCGGGGAAGAGGGTGCATGTAGGCTGCCGGAAGGATATTTTTTTGATTTTGCAGAGGAAGGGTTGCCCAATATTGGGGCCAAGGATACTTTGCTGCAGGAAAAACAGGCGGTTCATAATATACGTATGTACCGGGCAGAGGAGAGTTATCCCATAGAAATAACCTCATATCCTCAGTGCGAGGGAGAGAATCAGAAGTTTCTGCTCTCTGCGGAGGAGATTGTGGTAGTTACCCAGAACGTGGAGGAAACCATGGAATTTTATGAAGCCATGGGCTTCCAAAGAGGCGAAAATAATGTGCTGGCGTTGCTTCCCTTCATGGATAAAAGAAAGGTAGTGCTAAAGATTAAAGAGGGAGACCCGGGGAAGGTTTTCCTAGATAAGAATGGAATGGGTTCCCTGGCTTTTGTTGTGGACCGGATTGAGAAGCAGAAGCAGCAGCTGGAAAAGCGAGGCTTCTGGGTGTCGGATATTGAGAAGCTACTGGTAAACGGAAAAGCATTAAAAATCTGTTTTTGCGCAAATGCTCAGGGAGATATCGTTGAATTTATAGGAGTCAGGTAAGTTATGCAGATAATTGATTTAACATTAACCATTGATAATGAGTGTATGACCTGTAATGCACCTTGGCATGAAAAGGTGCAGATTGCAAGAATGGGGCTTTTGGAGGAAGTGGGAAGAAACACTTCTAAGTTTCGTCTGGGAAGTCACACCGCCACACATATGGATGCGCCGTTGCACTTTTTTGAAGGGGCACCGGGGATTGATGAGACGGACCTAGAGAAATGTATCGGCCCCGTGACCTGTGTAGATATGACACATATAAAGGCCGGTCAGGTTGTGCAGCTTAAGGACGTGGAGTCGGTGAAGGTAACGGAGCGTATGCTCTTTGCCTTTGGCTGGTATAAGAACTGGAAAACAGAGAACTATTACAAGGCATTTCCCTATTTTTCTCAGGAGGCCATAGAGTATCTGGTGGATAATGGTATGCTTTTTATGGCCATGGATACCCCTTCACCGGATGACGGAAGTGCGATTCAGAAAAAGGATGATTCCCCCATGCATAAAATTCTGCTGGGTAAGGGAATTGTAATTGTAGAATATTTGAATCAGACAGAGTTGATTGATTACGGAAAAAACTACGAAATTATTGCGTTACCGCTAAAAATAAAGGGTGCTGACGGGGCACCGGCAAGAGTTGTGTTAAAGGAGATATAAAAGTGGAAAACATCAGAGAATGGATTATTGACTGGTTTGTAGAAAACGGAACCACGGAGAAAGAAGTATTGTGTGAAAATCTGAACAGCAATTATTTTAATGCCGGATTTATTGATTCCTTTGTGTTTATCTCTTTAATCGGGGATATTGAAGAGGAGTATGATATCGAGTTTGATAATGAGCAGTTCCTCGACAGAGATTTTGCTACAATCAACGGTCTTGCCGAGATTATTGCAGAACTGGTGGGTTAAGTATGGCTCGTTTTCATTATAACTATCAGGATATTATAAATGCTTTTCAGGAAATCGGTCTCGGAAAGGGCGATATTGTATTCATTCATTCCAATATCGGCTTTTTCGGCAGAATGGAAGGGGGAGAAAGTGCAGATAATCTTTGTGAGAAGTTTTATCTGGCATTAAAGGAGACCGTAGGCTTGGAGGGAACCATTGTAGTACCCACTTTTTCCTACTCTTTCTGCCATAATGAGGAATATCATGTAAACAGTACGGTTTCCGGATGTGGTATGTTTTCCGAATATATGCGTAAACAGCCAGATGTGGTGCGTTCCATGGATCCTAATTTCTCGGTGGCAGCTACAGGTGCGCTGGCGCAGTATTTTACAGAGAATTGTGCCCATGAGTCCTTTGGAAAAGGATCTTTCTGGGAGCGTTTTCTGCAAAAGAAGGGAAAGCTTTTGTGCATGAATATGGACTGCGGCTCTACCTTTGTGCACTATTTGGAAAATGTCAACAATGTTTCCTATCGGTATAATAAGGCGTTTAATGGACAGATGTGGGACAAGGACGAGAATTGCAGGAGGGACTATTTTGTCCATTATGTATACGGGCTGGAGTGTCCCCAGGATGGGCCTTTCTTTGGCAGACTGGATCAGAAGTGCCGCCAGCGAGGGCTTTGCATTACTGCATCCTTGGGCAAAGGTACTATGCTGGTTATGGATGCAGAGCGTTACGCCAAGCTGATTACGGATACGTTGCAGACCGAACCAAGGTTTTTGACCATTGGAGGAGATGGTGATGGAAACTAAAATGAAAATCATGGATGTAACACTGCGGGATGGAAGCTATGCAAATAACTTTCAGTTTTCCTGTGCAGAGCAGAGAGTGATTACCTCTTCTTTGGAGCAGTTGGGATTTGAATATATTGAAATCGGTCACGGTATGGGTCTGGGGGCAAGCTCGCCGAAAAACGGAGTGGCCCTGCACACAGATGAGGAATACCTACAGATGGCGCAGAAAAGCCTGAAAAAAGCCAAGTACGGCATGTTCTGTATTCCCGGGATTGCTTCTTTGGAAGATATTGATATGGCGGCGGAATATGGTGTGGGATTTCTTAGAATCGGCACCAATGTAAATGAAATTAGGTCCTCTCAGCCATATATTGAAAGAGCGAAAAAGCATGGCATACATGTAATGACCAATTACATGAAGTCCTATGCGGTGACACCGGAGTATTTTGCACAGCAGGTGAAGCTTTCCATAGAGTACGGTGCAGATACGGTTTATGTGGTGGACTCTGCGGGTAGTATGATGCCGGAGCAGATTGAAGCTATTTATCATGAAATCAGAAAGCATACGGATATTAGCCTGGGCTTCCACGGCCATGATAATCTGGGAATGGCACTGTGGAACAGCTTTAAGGCAGCAGAGCTGGGGTTTGAGTTTATTGACTGCTCTTTGCAGGGGATGGGAAGAAGCTCGGGAAATACTTCTACGGAGCTGTTTACCATCTGTGCAAAGAAGCGGGGCTTTGATATAGATGTAGATACATTGAAGCTTTTGGAGGTGAGCAAAAAGTATGTTTACCCTATGGCTTCTAAGATGAATGCCATCGATACCATGTGCGGAGTAACCGGTTTTCATACCAGTTATTTGCGTGCCATTCACAAGATAGCAGGAAAATATGGTGTAAATCCATTGTTGCTCATGGAAAAGTACACACAATACGATCAGATAAATATGGATATTGAGATGCTGGATAAAATTGCCCGGACCTTGCCGGAGGATGAAGAAAGTGTTAGAATCGCAGATTTCTCGGGCTATTTTGGTAATGAGCAGGGGTAGAAGGGATAAATATGGTTTTAAGTATTATTGTGCCGGTCTATAATATGCGTGGTGAGGGAAAATTGGCATTTTGTCTGGATTCTCTGGTGAATCAGACCATATCGGATTATGAAATTATCACAGTAAACGATGCTTCTACGGATGATTCCCTAGAGCTTCTGCGGGAATATGAGAGAAAATACCCGGAGTTGATAAAGGTGATTGACCTTCCTAAAAATCATAAGCAGGGAGGGGCTAAAAACCATGGTCTGGATATGGCTCAGGGAGATTTTGTAGGTTTTGTGGACAGTGATGACTGGGTAATGCCGAATATGTATGAAAAACTGCTGCAGAAGGCGCATAGTACGGGTGCTGATGTTGTGGGATGTGATTATTGTCTGACATACGAGCATAGCTTTACCGTGACGGAAAGCATGTGTAACAGCAAACTGGATCAGGTGGGTGTACTCGATGAAGAAAAGTATAAGAGTCTGATTTTGGATCCGGGTTCTTTGGTAATAAAGATTTATAAGAGAGAGCTGTTTGAAACACCAAGGCTGCGTTTCCCGGAGCACATTTTCTTCGAGGATAATGCAATCGTCACTTCTCTTTTCCTTCGGGTAAAGCATTATGAGTATATTCCGGAGGTGCTGTATTTTTATTATCAGCATAATACATCTACGGTGCATACCATTTCAGAGCAGCGCTGCGCCAATCGACTGGACAGTATGCGTATTATGGCAGATATGGTGACTGCCGAGGGATACTTGACGCAGTATGGTGAAGAAATTGAATTTCGATTTTTTAATCTGTTTTTCCAGAACACGTTGTTTACCTATATGGCAGGAGTTAAGCCGATAAGGCTTGGTTTTATAAAGGAAATGGGCGATGAGATGCGGCGTAGATTTCCGAATTTTCAGAAAAACAAATATTATCTGCAGCGTGTGAATGAAGAGGAGCGACGTTTTATAGCCGTGCAGCAGAAATCTACTCTTGCGTTTGTATGCTTTTACAGATTTGTGTACGCAGTCAGAGGTCTTAAGAAGAAATTAAGAAGTGTAGGAGCCAAAAGCGGTGGCAAATAGTCCATAGATGTGCTATAATTTCATCGATTAAAACATTTTGAAAGAGGAATAATCATGTTAAATAATAAATCTATTTTAATTACCGGTGGTACAGGAAGCTTTGGTAAGGCTTTTACCAAGTATGTATTAGAGCATTATGAACCGAAGAAAATTGTTATTTATTCCAGAGATGAGTTTAAGCAGTTTATGATGCAGAATGAATTTAAGCAGTATGCAAGTAAGCTTCGCTTTTTTATTGGAGATGTAAGAGACAAGGACAGACTGATGAGAGCCTTTGAGGGCGTGGATTATGTGATTCATGCGGCCGCCATGAAGCAGGTGCCGGCATGTGAGTACAATCCGGCAGAGGCAATTAAGACCAATATTAATGGTGCACAGAATATTATTGACGCAGCTCTTGACATGGGTGTGAAGAAGGTTGTTGCTTTATCCACGGACAAGGCTGTAAATCCGGTGAATTTATATGGTGGTACCAAGCTGGTATCGGACAAGCTTTTTATCGCTGCAAATGCATACGCGGGAGAAAAGGAAATCAGTTTCTCCATCGTAAGATACGGTAATGTAGCAGGTAGTCGTGGCAGTGTCATTCCATTCTTCCACAATATTATCAAGAATGGTGGAAAGGAGCTTCCAATTACCGATTATCGTATGACTCGTTTCTGGATTAGCCTTCAGCAGGGTGTAGAGCTGGTAATTAAGGCACTGGAGGAAGCAAAGGGCGGAGAGACCTTTATTTCCAAAATTCCATCCTTTAAGATTACTGACCTGGCGCAGGCTATGCTTCCGGGCTGCGAGATGCCGGAGGTGGGAATTCGTGAAGGTGAGAAGCTTCATGAGATTATGGTAACGGTGGAGGATTCCATGACGACCTATGAGTATGACAAGCACTTCATTGTTTATCCACAGATGACTTGGAGCGAATCACATAAAGCGTTACCTACCGGCAAGAAGGTGCCGGAAGGTTTCTCCTACAGCTCGGGCAACAATGATTGGTGGCTGACGGTGGATGAGATTCGGGAATTGCTTAAGACGGTTGATTTAGAAAAATAAGGTGCTGACAAATCCCGGGTTTCCACCTGGGATTTGATTGTATAGAATGACTTTTTACGAGGTGTGTTAATGGACAAAATAGCGGTATTGATTCCCTGCTACAATGAAGAAAAGACGATTGGAAAAGTAGTGCGTGACGTAAAGGAAGCGTTACCGGAAGCTACGGTATATGTATATGATAATAACTCCAAGGATCGTACGGTGGAGTGTGCTCTGGAGGCAGGTGCAATTGTGCGGTACGAGCATAAGCAGGGTAAGGGAAATGTAATCCGAAGAATGTTTCGGGAGATTGATGCCCTATGTTATCTTATGATTGATGGGGATGATACCTATCCCCTGGACTGTGCCCAGGAATTGGTGGATAAGGTGCTGGAGTATGGAGCGGATATGGTTGTTGGTGACCGCTTGTCTTCTACCTATTTCACAGAAAATAAAAGACCCTTCCATAATTTTGGAAACAGCCTGATGCGCTTCTGTATCAATCGTTTATTCCGTTCGGATATTCAGGATATTATGACTGGGTACAGAGCGTTTTCCTATGAATTTGTGAAGACCTTCCCGGTAATATCCAAGGGCTTTGAAATTGAGACAGAGATGAGTATTCATGCGGTAAATTATAATATGCAGGTGGAAAATGTGGTGGTGCAGTATCGTGACCGTCCGGAGGGTAGCGAGTCTAAGTTAAATACCTATAGTGACGGCATGAAGGTAATTAAGAAAATGCTGCAGCTTTATAAAAACTACAAACCACTGATGTTCTTTAGCTGGATAACATTGCTTTTACTTCTGGTAGCCATGGTGTTATTTATCCCTATTGTTATTACCTTTTTTGAAACGGGGCTGGTACCAAGATTTCCAACGTTAATCGTGTGCGGATTTATTGTGCTTGCAGCGATACAGGCGTTCTTTACCGGACTGATGCTGGATGTGACGGTAGCAAAGGACAGAAGGGATTTTGAATATCGTTTAAATCGTGTGAATGTAGAGAAGAAATCGAAGTTGGATAAGTAGTAAAGATGATTATACGTTAAAGAGGTAAAATAGATGAAAATGGTAAGTTTTGTCATTCCCTGTTATCGCTCGGAGAAAACTCTTCCGTCGGTGGTGGCAGAGATTGAGGTTGCGATGAAAAGCATTGGGAAATACACCTATGAAATCATACTGATTAATGACTGTTCTCCCGATGGGACATTTGAGATAATCAAAAAGCTGTGCGCTGAAAAGCCATACGTAAAGGGGATTTCCTTTGCAAAAAATTTTGGACAGCATGCAGGCCTGATGGCAGGTCTTCGCCAGAGTAAGGGTGATTATGTGGTATGTCTGGATGATGATGGTCAGACACCGGCAGATGAGGTGGGTAAGCTTTTGGAAAAGCTGGAGGAAGGCTTTGATGCCGTATATGCAAAGTATGAGCATAAGCAGCACTCATCCTTCCGAAACCTGGGAAGTAAAATGAATGAGCTCATGACCAGAGTGATGCTGGGCAAGCCCTCCTGGCTTTATATTTCCAGTTACTTTGGTGTGAAAAGATTTGTAGTGGAGGATATGATTCGTTATGAGAATTCCTATCCTTACGTAATTGGTCTGGTACTTCGTGCTACCAAAAATATTACCAATGTAGTGGTAAATCACAGAGAGCGTGAAGAGGGTGTTTCCGGCTATACCATGAAAAAGCTTTTGGGGTTGTGGTTTAATGGCTTTACCGCCTTTTCCGTGATTCCGCTGCGCATTGCTACCTGTGTGGGTGTAGGTTCTGCGGGAATCGGATTTATCTATGGAATTTTTACCGTTATTAAGCGATTGATTAATCCGGATGTGCCCATGGGATTCAGTGCCATGATGTCTGCACTGGTATTCTTTGGGGGAATGATTATGATTATGCTGGGACTGATCGGCGAGTATATCGGTCGTATCTACATCAGTATGAACAACTCGCCCCAGTATGTGATTCGTGAACGCATCAATACGAACTTGGAGAGTGTAGATGATAGATAGCTTAAAAAAAAATAAAATCTTATGCCTACAGGCGATATTGATGGGCTTTCTTCCTTTGCTTTGTGCAACAGTATTTTGCGCCATGCAAGGGGGCAGTATCGGACAGGTTTATCTCCCTAATTCTGAGTGGAATGATGAGCTGTTCTACTTTAAGCAAGTGGAAAGTATGTTGGAGTATGGTTATCCACAGGGGTATTATGGTTTTAACGAAAGCCATGCCCTAAAGCTTTCCTTTGCTGCCTGGAGTCCTGTGCTGGTGTGGCCTTGGCTAGTACTTGGTAAGCTCTTTGGCTGGACGGTGATGAGCCCAATTTATTATAATATCCTGTTGGTAATGCTTACTATGGCCGGGTTTGTACTGATTGTAAGACCGACTTGGAAGCAGCTTGGACTTCTGACGATTCTATTTTGTACGTATACGCCTTTTACCAGATATATGATGTGCGGTATGCCGGAGATTATCTGTTTTTGTATGCTGATTTTTTATTTTGCGGTGCTGGTAAAGCATCTGGAGATGCCGGGCTGTAGGAAACTTATCTGGCTGGTGGTGCTGGCAGCGGTGATGACATTGATGCGTCCTTATCTGATTCTCTTTTTGCTGTATCCTTTGGGATGTATGGTTTTAGAGAAAAAATGGAAGGGGGGCCTGGTTTCTGTAGGAATCCTGGGTGTGGTTGCTATGGTATATTGGAGCATCAATCATTATCTCAGTGCGGAATACTTTACGCCTCTATTTAAAACCCAGTGGCTGGAGCCGTTTTTTAAAGGGCAATTTGGGGAGGGATTCAAAGGAATCCTGGTGAATTTATATTACAATGGAAGCAATTTTAAGAACCTGCTGATAGAGGGCTTTTACAGTGGGATTTATCAAGGGATTATTTTTGCCGGATATATGGCAATGCTGGTTCTTTTGGCATTTCAATGTGTAGTGGAATTCTTTAAAAAGAAGAAAAAGCAGTCGTTTTTATATGGCTACCTGGCATTTTCCTTCTTTGCCATGCTGATTGCTGTGCTTCTGATGTATAAGGTAATGGAAGGAAGCAGACACCTTCTTACCTTCATGGCAGTGGGTATATTTGCAGTGGCATTGATGGAGACCAGATATTATAAAAAAGCAATGTTTCTGAGTGCGCTTTGTGTATTCCTATACTATATTCAGGGAATGAAGGTGCCGGAGCTTCAGGTTTGTTTTACCACCGAGGAACGCGTTTCCCAGCTGGCTTACTGGGAAGAGGTTTTTGAGGAAAAGTTAGAGGTTGATACGGAAAATGTCCCCAGTTATGACAATGTGGTAATCTGGGTATTAGATGATGCCGTGGGCCAGGAGCGTGTAGCTACGGACTGGCAGGTTCTGTACGAATTGCCGGTGGGCTTTGGAATCAGTTGTTGTTATGATGAATATGTCATCGATAATTTTGAAACATTGCAAAGTAAGTATATTACCGTGCCCACAGGGGGCGTAATCGCACAGATGTGTGAGGAAGCCGGAAGGGTACTTGTGGGGAGCGATGAGGAATGTAGCTTCTATATGTTACGTGAGAAGTAGTGATTGGTAATTTTGCGCCCCATGTGTCAGAAAAATACTGAGGAAGGACAGGGAGAATGATTATGGAAGCAGGAAAATGGATGTATCGACTAGCCAAGGAACTTTTCCCTATTGGGAGAAGTCTTACCGGTAAGGGGGTGCGAGAAAGCTTACAAATTCTTCAGCGAGAAATTCCAGAGTTGGAAATATGTGAGGTCCCCAGCGGTGAGGAGGTTTTTGACTGGACTGTACCAAAAGAATGGGAGATAATGCAGGGTTATATTGAGGATGAAGACGGAAGGCGTGTGGTGGATTATGCAGATTGCAATTTACACGTAGTTGGATACTCAGTACCGGTGGATCGGTATGTGGAACTGGAAGAACTGCTTACTTACATTCATGTAGAAGAAGGACAACCGGATGTGGTGCCTTATGTAACATCATATTATGTACCCAGATATGGGTTTTGCATGACGAAAAACCAGAGAGATGCTTTAAAACCAGGGAAATATCATATGGTAATCAAAAGTCGACTGTTTGATGGCGTTTTAAATTATGCAGAACTTTATCTTCCGGGAAAAAGCGACAAGGAAGTGCTGTTGTCCACTTACATTTGTCATCCATCAATGGCAAATAATGAACTTTCTGGGCCTGTGCTGGCGGTACAGCTGGTTCGCTGGCTAAAAACGATGGACAGGAATTTATCATACCGTTTGGTGATTGTTCCGGAAACAATTGGTTCTATTGCATATTTAAGTAGAAATTTGTCGGTGATGAAGCGAAATGTTATTGCTGGTTTTGTGCTGAGTTGTGTAGGTGATGACAGAACATATTCTTATATCGAAACAAGGAATGGCGGAACACTGGCTGACCGGGTAATGCAGAATGTTTTGCATTTTGAATTTCCAGAGTATAAGCGATATAGTTTTTTAGAGCGTGGTTCTGACGAACGTCAATATAACGCGCCGGGAGTTGACTTGCCTGTTTGTGGATTCTGTCGTTCAAAGTACGCTGAATATCCGGAATATCATACTTCTGCAGATGATATGAGCTTGATTTCTCCGGAAGGCTTGCAGGGAGCGTTTGATGTAATGCAGCAGGTAATTATGGCTTTGGAATATAATAAGTATTACAAAATTGCTTGTTTGTGTGAGCCGCAGTTGGGAAAGAGGGGGCTGTATCCTACGGTTAGTAGAAAAGGCATTTATGATGAAGTTAAGAAGTTGACGAATTTTATTGCATATGCAGATGGAGAGAAAGATTTGTTGGAAATCAGTAATATAATACGGGTTCCGATAAAGGAATTGCTAGGAAATATTGACAAATTGCTGGAAAAAGGTTTGTTGGAGGAAGAGAGCGCTTTTGGTGAATAGGGCGTATATGTTAGTGGTTAGAAATGGATAGTATCCAAAAGGGGTATTGCTTCATATGAAGTAAATGTTTCTTTTGGGTTTTGAAAAAACAAATTAGCAGGTTCCGAAGAACCTGCTAAAAATATCTCATAAATCGTTCGACCAATAAAAAGTGCGAGATTTTGCTTACTTGCATATATCACGGGTATAGTAATTGACAAGCTTCTTTACCGCATGAATCACATCAGCCACATCCTCATCGGTCATGGAGTAGAAGAGGGGCAGGCTCATGCTTTCCAGATAGTACTTTTCTGCCTCGGGGCAAAGTCCCTTGGGGTAGCCAAGGCCTTCGTAGTAGGAGTGCCAGTAAACCGGCAGATAATGCACCTGGGAATAGATACCTTCGGCGCGGAGGGCATCAAAGAATTCTCTTCTGGTACAGTTTAATTGCTCTAAATGCAGGCGGAGAATGTATAAATGCCTGGTGGTGTCAGATTGGGGAATCTCTTTTTGGATCTGAATCTGCGGAACCTCTTTAAAGGCTTCCTCATAGGCTTTCACAATCTCTTTTCTCCTCTTGGAAAATGCATCCAGTTTATCCAGCTGACTCATAAGGAGAGCGGCCTGGAATTCGGTAATGCGGTAATTGAAACCGAAGCCCACCTGCTCGTTGTACCATGGGTCATCGCTGGGATTCTTCATCTGATTTATATCCCTAGTAATACCGTGAGTATGAGCAAGAACCAGCTTGTCGTACAGCTCCTTATCGTTGGTGGTGACGGCACCGCCCTCACCGGCGGTAACGGTTTTTACCGGATGGAAGCTGAAGGTGGTCATATCTGCGATGCTTCCCACGGGTTGACCGTTATATTTGGTACCCATGCTGTGAGCGGCATCTTCGATTAATATTAAATTGTGCTCCTTACAGATAGCGCGGATTTCGTCCAGCTCTGTAGCCTGGCCGGTGAAATCTACAGCCACTACTGCCTTGGTTTTCTCTGTGATGCAGGCACGGATGGAAGCCGGGTCAATGTTGTAGGTTTCCGGATTGATGTCGGCGAAAACAGGTTTTGCACCTACATATAGGGCGCAGTTAGCACTTGCTGCGAAGGTGATGGGAGTGGTAATCACTTCATCTCCGGGGCCAATGCCTGCGGCCATTGCTGCGATGTGCAGTGCAGCAGTGCCATTACTTACTGCCACGCAGTACTTTGCGCCGGTCATTTCGCAGAGCTTCTTTTCCAGTTCCTTTGTCTTAGGACCCACAGTAAGATAATCACTGCGCAAAGTCTCCACCACCGCTTGGATATCTGCATCGTCAATATATTGTCTGCCATAACTGATTGGCTTCTTACGAACGGGAGTACCTCCCAGAATTGCTAATTTTTCCATGTCAATATCCTCCTTGACTAATCCATATTAGTATAGCACTTACACAGAAATTTCGGAAGAGTGGAAAAGTCCTCATTTTCTTAGGAATTTCTTAACAATAACAATTTTCTATTAAACATAGATAAAACGTGGTAAAATATTATGAATACTGTTATGAAAATGGGTGTAGTGTGTACAGAAGATGGATATATTTCACCTATGTGAAACGGATGAAAGAACGGGTTTAGAGGAATTATATGGGACGAATTTTAAGGAAATTAAAGGTTTTATTGGATAAAAAGCAGAAGCGTACCATGGTTTGGCTTGTGTTTCTCATGATTATTGGTGCAGCATTGCAGACGTTAGGCGTCAGTATGATTTTGCCGGTAGTGACTCTTGTGATGGATAGTCAGGCGATTCATGAGGAAGGGCTGTTGAATCAGGCATTTTTCTTGCTTGGTGGAGGCGATGAAACACGCTTTACAGTAATTGTAATGCTGGGATTAATCGGGGCATTCATAGTAAAAAATGTGTTTCTATATTTCCAGCAGAAGGCAACCCTTACGTTTGTATACACCAACCAGTTCCGCACTTCAGAGCGTATGATGAAGAATTACCTGCGCAGAGGGTATGAGTTTTATTTAAATGCAGATACCGCAGTGGTGCAGAGAAATATTACATCGGATGTAAACAATATGTATGCGCTGATTCTGGCGCTTCTGACATTGATGTCAGATTGTATTGTATTTGCTTTTCTGGTAGTTTTCTGCTTTATGCAGGATGTGGTGATGACCATATTGGTTGCGGTGGTATTACTTACCTTACTTGTGGTAATTAAGGTAATACTGAAGCCTATTTTGCGCAAGGCAGGCGAGGATAATCAGAATTATTACAGTGGTCTGTTTAAGTGGATTTCCCAGACCGTACAAGGAATTAAGGAAGTGAAGATTTCCTGCAAGGAGCAGTACTTTGTGTCCGAATATGTGAAGTGTGGTAAGGGTTACGTGGACGCAGTACAGAAGTATAGTCTGTACAATCAGATTCCCAAGCTTTTGATTGAAACCGTCTGTGTGGTTGTCATGGTGGGATATATGCTGTTTATGATTTTGTCAGGAAGAAACAGTGAGAATCTGATTTCCACGCTGACAACTTTTGCAGCAGCGGCACTGGTGCTTCTTCCCTGTGTAAACCGTGTGAATAACCAGATAAACAATATCTCCTATTTTGAGCCTTTCTTTATGGGTGTCAGCGACAATTTGCAGGATGAAATTGATGAGGAACACGTGGATATGTCCTTCGCAATCGGCATCGCGGAAAAGCTTCCTGTAACGGAGAAAATCGAGATGCGGGATATTGTATATGCGTATCCAAACACGGAAAAGCGTATTTTTGACCATGCGAATTTGACTATACCGGTGGGCAGCAGTGTTGGTATTGTAGGAACCTCCGGTGCGGGAAAGAGTACGGTTGTCGATATTCTTCTGGGGCTTTTGGAGGCACAGGAGGGTGAAATATATGCAGATGGTGTGAATGTAAGGGAAAATTATCGTTCCTGGCTGAAGAATATCGGGTACATTCCCCAGATGATCTTTATGCTGGATGACACGATCCGGAAGAATGTGGCATTTGGTGTGCCGGAGGATGAGATTGACGACAAGAGAGTCTGGGAGGTTTTAAAAGAGGCTCAGATGGATGAGTTCATCAAAACATTACCGGAGGGACTGGATACGGGTATCGGCGAGAGAGGTATCCGTTTGTCGGGCGGTCAGAGACAGCGTATCGGTATTGCCCGAGCTCTTTATAATAATCCGGAGGTGCTTATTTTGGACGAGGCAACCTCTGCTCTGGATAACGGTACGGAGGCTGCAATCATGGAATCCGTAAACAGACTTCATGGTAAAAAGACCCTTATCATTATTGCCCACAGATTGCAGACGATTGAAAATTGTGATTTGGTTTACAGGGTAGAGAATGGAAAAGCAACTATTGAAAGAGGGCATATTTGATTATGAAAAAAGTAGCAATTATCACTGCCAGAGGCGGAAGCAAGAGAATTCCGCGTAAGAATATTAAAGAGTTTTGTGGAAAGCCCATTTTGGCATACTCTATTGAGGCGGCGAAAAAGTCCGGTCTCTTTGATGTGGTGATGCTTTCTACGGATGACGAGGAAATTGCGGAAATAGGGAAGAAATATGGTGCAGAGGTGCCTTTTTTCCGTAGTGAGAGAACTTCCAATGATTACGCAACCACTACGGATGTACTTTTAGAGGTGCTGGAGGAATTTGAAAAACGGGGGCAGCACTTTGATGTGGCTTGCTGTATTTATCCCACGGCTCCTTTTCTGACCGCGGAGAAACTACGAACCGCCACAGAAAAGCTGATGGAGTCGGAGGCGGATACGCTGATTCCGGTAGTGGCATTTTCTTATCCGCCCCAGAGAGCTATGGTAATCGAGAATGGGAAGCTGGAGTTTAAATATCCCCAGTATATGAGCAGTCGTTCCCAGGATTTGGAGAAGCATTACCATGATGTGGGACAGTTTTATGTGTTCCGCACAGAATCCTTTAAACGTAATAAGAATCTGCTTTTGGGGGATATTTTGCCCTTTGAAGTGCCGGAAATGGAAGTGCAGGACATTGACACCCCCATGGACTGGGAAATTGCAGAGATGAAGTATCGTATATTACAGGAATCGGTGCAGTGAGGTTTGGGATATGAACAAAGAGATTAAAATAGGAAATAGAATTATCGGTAAGGATAGTCCGGCTTTTTTCATTGCCGAGATGTCCGGAAATCATAATCAGGACTTTGACAGAGCGGTGGAAATTATTAAAGCGGCAAAAGCGGCAGGAGCCGATGCCATTAAGGTGCAGACCTATACTGCGGATACCATCACACTGGATAGTGAGGATGACTGCTTTCAGGTAACCCAGGGAACCATCTGGGATGGCACCACACTTCATAAGCTGTATCAGGAGGCCTATACCCCCTGGGAGTGGCAGCCGAAGCTGAAAGAGATTGCAGAGGAACTGGGACTGATTTTCTTTTCCTCTCCATTTGATTTAACCTCCATTGATTTCTTAGAGGAGATGGATGTGCCCTGCTACAAGGTGGCATCCTTTGAAATTGCGGACATTCCGTTTATACGCAAGATTGCGAGAACAGGAAAGCCCATCATCATTTCTACCGGAATTGCCTACATGGAGGATATCGAGCTGGCTCTCAGAACCTGTAAAGAAGAGGGTAATGAAAATGTGATTTTGCTAAAGTGTTCTTCGGCTTATCCGGCACCCTATGAGGACATTAACTTAAAGATGATTCCTAATATGGCAGAGGTTTTTGATTGTATAACCGGATTGTCGGATCATACCATGGGACATGCGGTGGTAGACGGTGCGGTAGCGCTGGGAGCAAAGGTAATCGAGAAGCACCTTTGTATGAGTCGTGCAGAGGGTGGTGTGGATTCTGCATTCTCTATGGAGCCGGCAGAATTTAAGGAAATGGTGGACAATGCCCGAATGCTGGAAAAGGCACTGGGAAGAGTGACCTATGAGCTTACGGAGAAGCAGAAGACAAACCGTGCTTTCGGCCGGTCGCTATTTGTAGCTAAGGATATGAAAGCTGGGGATGTGTTTACACCGGAGAATCTGCGCAGTGTACGTCCTTCGGTGGGACTTCATACCAAATATTATGAAGAGCTTTTGGGCAAGAGGATTTCCAAGGATGCAAAGCTGGGAACCCCTATGTCCTGGGAGCTGGTTGATTTTGAATAAACGATGGTTATGAAAAAGATTATTATCAGAGCTGACGGTAATGCGAAGATTGGCGCAGGGCATTTGATGCGTTGCCTTACCGTGGCGGAGCAAATAGAGCAAAGAGAGAATGTGCTTTTTGTCTGTGCAGACCAGGAGTCGGCAGGACTTGTGCTGGAGCGTGGATTTTCTGCATTTGTGTTGGGGACGGAGTACAGGGACATGATGTCTGAGCTGCCATTATGGGAGCAAATGCGCATGCAGAATGTAGGCGGTCTTCTTATGGGAGATGTGGTGATTCTGGTGGACAGCTATTTTGCAGATGCAGATTATCTGAAGGCACTACAGGCCTATGGAAAAGTATTTCTAATGGATGATCTGGCTGCGGATGCAAAACCGGTGGACGGAATCATTAATTACAATGCCTATGCAAGTGAAGAACTTTATGAGCCCTACGAAAAGAGCCATCAAACAAGGTTTTTTACGGGAAGCGGCTTTACCCCGGTCAGACCGGAATTTGTAGACAGGGATTATCGCATATCGGAGCAGGTGAATAGTGTGCTTCTCACCACCGGTGGTGGGGATAGGGATAATATTGCTGGACATATTCTGGAGGTGATTTACCGGGAAGGAATTGTCTTTAAGGTGGTAACCGGGCGGTTTAATCCCAATTATGAGGTGCTTTGTGAGTATGCCAAAGCGCATCCCGGTGTTGAAATTCTGCACGATGTGAAGGATATGGCAGGATTGATGCTTACCTGTGACATGGCAATAACTGCGGGAGGAACTACGGTGTATGAGCTATGTAGTATCGGAGTTCCTTTTATCTGTTTTTCCTATGCGGAGAATCAGGAAAAGGCAGTTTCTTATATGAGTAAAAAGCAAATTGCATTATCTGCGGGAAAGTATCATGTGGATGCTCAGCAGTGTCTGGAAGAGATGAAAGCTGCCTTTGACAGGCTTTTAGGGGACCATGCTCTTCGCAGAAGCTTCCATAAGCGGGAAAAAGAGGTTGTAGATGGGCGTGGAGCAAAGCGAATCGCCGCATTATTGGAGAAGTAGAGCAGTGACGAAAAGGATAATAAGAAAAATTATATATGGAATCCTGGCGCTGATATTTCTGCTTTTATGCTTATGGGGATACAGGCAGGTAAATGATAAATCGGAAAAGCAGGTGGACATTCTTTTTCTGGGAGACAGCCTTGTGGGACAATACAGGAATGAGACCTCCATCCCCTATCTTCTGGGGGAAAAGCTGGGGCTAAGTGTCTTTAACGGTGCTCTTGGCGGTACCAGTGCTACCAGGGTAAGGGGCGCAGAGGATGAGTTTTTTCAATTGGACGGAGTGTCACTGGCTTCCTTGTCCTATGCTCTGGCTAACGATGATTTCCGTGTACCGCAGGCGACGGTGGTGAGAAAGGTTGCAACCGAGCATTTTCCGGCGGTAGTGGATGAGTTGGAACAAATTAAGATGGAGAAGCTAGAGTATCTTCTCATTGAATATGGTACTAATGATTATTATGCAGGGGTGCAGGTAGAAAACCCGGAGGACCCATTCGATGAGTATACCTATGCAGGGTCTCTTCGCAGTGCTCTGAAACGTTTGAAAAAATCCTTTCCTGAAGTGCGCATCATATTATTAAGTCCCACATATAGTTGGTATCTGATTACAGGGGATAATTGTGAAACCGTGGAATTTGGTGGCGGTTATTTGAAGGACTATGTGGATGTAGTCGCAGCGGTGGCAGAGGAATTTGATGTGGAATATTTGGACCTATACACGGATTTATTTCCCGGACGGGAGTATGAAGCTGCCGGAATCTATACCTCGGACGGGCTTCATCCCAATGAAGCGGGACGGGAAAAGATAGCTGAGGTCATAGCGGAGTTTATCAGGAAAAATAAGGAGTAACTATGCAGAATCCTACACAGATTTGGGAATGGTTAAAAGTTCATATAAAACGGAATTGCAGACTAGCATTTATGGCGGCATTTGTGGTAGGTGTGCTGACACATGCACCGATAATGCTCAGTGATATTCCCAATCATGATGGATTGGATAGTCTGTATTTTGACCAGAATATGATTACCTCCGGCAGATGGTTTCTCACCATTGCCTGTGGTTTTTCTTCGTATTTTACTTTGCCATGGCTGATTGGACTATTGGGCCTGTCTATGCTGGCGCTGGCAGCTGCGGTGCTGGTGGACTTTTTGGAGGTGCAGAAAAGCTGGGCAGTGGTACTGATCAGTGCCATGCTGGCCGCCTTTCCGGTTTTGGCATCCACCTTTGCCTATGTGTTTACCTTGGATGGTTATATGATGGCTTTTCTGTTTGCAATACTGGCTGTCTGGTGTGTGAAAAAATGGAAAAAGGGATTTATTGCCGGTGGTTTTTTCTTGGCTTTTAGCATGGGAATTTATCAGTCCTACTTGTCTTTGGCGGTAGTGTTGTCCATTTATGGAATTTTGATAATATTCATGACGGAGAGTACTGTAAAAGAGAAGCTTCTGGCCGGAGTGAAGTATCTTTATATGGGAATTGTCGGTGTGGCAGGGTACTATATCATTCTGCAGCTTCTGCTGAAAATCCAGGGAAAAGAGCTGGCCGCATATCAGGGAATTGATGGAATGGGAGCCGGGCTTGGAAGTGGTATTTTGGATACGGTCAAATCCATGTACAGGGATTTCTTTGGATTTACCCTCAAAGGGAATGTACTGGTGAACAATGGATTTTCCATGGTAGCAATGGTGGTGCTGGTGCTGCTTACCCTCTTTGTTCTTCTGGGTGTGGCAGTGACACGTAAGTGGATGAAGAGTCCTTGGTTTTATATGATTCTGCTTTTGCTGGCGGTGGGAATTCCCGTGGCTACGAATATTATCTTTGTGGTTTCCCCAAACGTAACATATCATCTTCTGATGCGTTATCAGTGGGTACTATTTCCCATTTGTATGGTGGCGTTTGTGTGTAGATATGTACCGGAGAAATTCCGGAATATGTCAGAATGGCTGCTACTATTATCGAGCCTGGTACTTGCCTTTAATTTTGTTGTGACGGATCAGATTGCGTATTCCAATCTGGAGAAAAAATATGAGAAAACCTATGCTTATTGTCTGCGACTGCTTGACCGTATTGAGCAGACAGAAGGGTATTATCCGGGAATTCCCATTGCCATGATCGGGGTGGTGGGAGATGAACAGTTCCCGGTGACGAACTTGACAGAGCATGTGACTTCTGGCATGATTGGAATGACAGGGGATTATCTTCTGTATACCGGTAATAATTATCGGTTATTTATGCAGAGTTATCTGGGGGCAACCTTAAATATCCTGCCGTCGGAGGCTATGGCAGAGATGTATTACCACGAGGAATATGTGGCTATGGACAGCTTCCCGGGAGAAAACTCCGTCAAAATCATAGATGGTATTATGTATATCAAAACAGAGAATGAGAATCGATAAAGAGGAGATAGGGTATGGCAGTGTTATCCATCGTACTACCATCGTACAATGAGGAACAGAATATTGAGAATACCGCAAAAGTACTTTCGGAGCTTCTGGAAACGGAGCAGATTGACTATGAGCTGGTATTTGTCAGTGATGGATCTAAGGATAGAACCTATGAAGAAATAGAAAAGGTGGCAAAGCTAAATCCCCATATTAAGGGAGCTAAATTCAGCAGGAATTTCGGAAAAGAAGCCACAATTTTTGCCGGCCTGCAGATTACTACCGGAGATGCGGTGATTGTAATGGATTGTGATTTGCAGCATCCGCCCCAGGTGATTCCACAGATGTGGAAGCTTTGGCAGGAGGGCTATGAGGTAGTGGAAGGCATTAAGAGCAGCCGTGGTAAGGAAAGTCTGGGCTATAAGCTCAGTGCTGGCCTGTTTTATAAGGTGATGAGCTATCTGATAAAGATGGATATGAATTCCTCCTCGGATTTTAAATTGATTGACAGAAAAGTGGTGGATGTGCTTTTGGAGCTTCCGGAAAAGAATACGTTTTTCCGCGCTTTATCTTTTTGGGCTGGCTTTAACACTACTACAGTTGAGTATGAGGTCCAGGAGAGGGCATTTGGTCAGAGTAAATGGTCCTTTGTCAGTCTGCTTCGTTATGCGATTACCAATGCGACCTCCTTTAGTACCCTTCCGCTTCAGTTGGTGACGGTGATGGGAATGATTTCTATTTTCTTCAGTGTTATTCTTGCTATACAGACGCTCTTTAGATACATTACGGGAACTGCTGTGGAAGGATTTACTACAGTGATTCTGCTGATTCTGATTATTGGTGGCTTTATTATGCTCAGCCTCGGTATTATCGGGCATTACATAGCCAGAATCTATGAAGAGGTGAAGGGAAGACCCAAGTACATTATCAGTAATGTGACGGAGAATGTGCAGGGCGAAGTTATCGGAGCGTGGAAACGCAGATAAAGGTTGAGAAAGGGGGCGCTACCATGAAGAAGAGAATTGTGAGTGTGGAGTTACTTCGTATCATTTCCATGATGATGGTAGTGATGCTTCATTATCTTTCTAAAGGGGAGCTGCTTAAATCCCTGATTGGTGAAGTGGATATTAACGGTTACATTGCCTGGGGGCTGGAGTCCTTTTGCATTGTAGCGGTGAATGTATATATGCTGATTAGTGGTTATTTTCTGGTAGAATCCAAGTTTCGACCGGGACGTTTGGTGGAGCTGATTTGCCAGGTGCTATTCTACGCAGTTGGTGTTACGATAGTGTTGATTCTTGCGGGGATGCTTTCTCCGGGAGCGCTGGATATCTATCAGCTGATTCAATACGTGTTTCCCATACAGATGGAACACTATTGGTTTGCATCGGCCTATGTGGGAATGTATTTGTTTGCACCGATTTTGGCTGCGGGTGTAAAAAATATGGAAAAGAGGCAGCTGCAATTTACTATCGGGTTATTACTTTTGTTTTACTCTGTAATGAAAACCATTGCACCGGTGCAGCTGACATTGGATGAGAAGGGATATGATGCTATCTGGTTTATGTGTGTATTTTTGGTGGCTGCATATATCCGATTGTATGGAATTCCGGTGTTTGATTCTGTTAGAAAAGGAATGGTATTCTACGTCGTTTTTGTAGTGTTTATATTTGGCTGGAGTATGGTACTTCGGTGGATTTGCTTAAGTACCGGGCTGATTAAGGGTGTAGTACAGGGCGCGTATCATTACAACCATGTACTCAATCTGTTGGCAGCGATGGCGCTGTTTTGTGGTTTCATACACTGGAATATTCCACAAGAAGGAAGAGCTGCTAAATTCATATGTAAGATTGCACCCTATACCTTTGGTGTATATCTGCTTCATGAACATATAGAGATTCGCTGGCTCTGGCCGGTATGGTGCGGGGCAGATGTGGCGGAATCACCGCTGATGATGGTGGTCAGAGCATTGGTTTCTGTGGTGCTGGTGTTTGTAGTGGGAATCCTGGTGGATATGCTGCGTGGTATGATATTCGGACTGGTGAGAAAGTACTGGGGGAAGTTGTTTGGAAAAGCAAGGAAATAAGAAAGATAAAATAATATATATCGGAATGTTGGCGATATTGCTCTTGTATCCTTTGCGGCATATTTTTCATGGTGTGGATTTGGCGGATACAGGCTATAACTATGCAAACTTTACTTATGTGGACAATATGGATTCCATGTGGTATTACAGCACATATCTGGCGAATATTGTGGGTAACTTTTTTTCAAAGCTTCCTTTAGGAGATACCTATGTGGGCTTGAATCTGTACACGGGGTTAACGGTGTCGCTGCTGGGATGCTTAGGTTTTTGGTTTTCCACAAAAATACTGAAAATATCCAAGGGAATTGCTTTTGTAGGTGCCTTTTTGGCGGTATGTCTTTCCTGGTGTCCGACGGCGCTTTTATATAATTATTTGACCTATATTTTGCTGATTGGTGCAGTGGTGCTGTTATATCTGGCATTGGAGAAGGAGGGAAAGTACACCCGCTTGTATTTTATCCTTGCAGGGGTGTGTCTTGGACTGAATATTTTTGTACGGTTTTCTAATCTTGCACAGGCAGCCATGATTCTGGCAGTGTGGGCCATGGCAATCATCCGGCGGGAGAAATTTGGGAAGGTAGTTTCTCAGACTTTGGTTTGCTTGGCAGGGTACTTGTTGGGAATCGGAATCGGATTTGTGGTAGTGTGCCTTAGGGACAATGGACTGGATTATATTCATGGTGTTGTACGCCTTCTGAATATGCCCTCCGAAGCTTCGGATTATACGTTGTATTCCATGGTCTATGGACAGGTGCATCATTATCTGATTAATATACGATGGTTTGGCATTGTTTTATTGTTTTTGCTGGCGGGAATGATATTATATGGGTTGCTGCGCGGAAAATTTGAGAAGTTTGCCTCTCTCTTTTTTGTGGCAGAGTTGATGCTGATGGTAATGCTTCTTGGGAAGTGGAAGATGTACAGCAATGATTACAGCAATCTGCACAGCGTATTTCAGTGGGCAAGCTTTTTGTTGTTGTTGACCCATATTACCGGATTGGTAGTTATCTTCGGAAGGAATTTTTCCGAGAAGGAAAAGCTCATATGTGGTTTGAATATGCTGGTGATTTTGCTGACACCATTGGGAAGCAATAACCATCTGTTTTCGGCTATGAATATTATATATATTGCTGCGCCGGTGACTATTTGGATGCTCTGGCGATTTGTAAAGTGGCTACCCAAATACATTATTGCAAGGAAGCTGGTGATACCATGCAGACCGGTGAAATTCATGGTGATTTACGTTCTGTTCATACTGATGTGCAGAAGTTTTATGCTGAGTAATACCTATGTTTTTGCAGAATCCACCGGTGGTAATGGTCATACCACAGAAATTGAAAATAGTGATGTGCTCGAGCGGGTGAAAACGGATAAGGATAAGGCGCTGAGCCTGGAGGAGTTGTCCGGTTTTGTGCTGGAGGAGAACTTAAAGGGGAGAGAGGTTCTGTTGTACGGAGATGTTCCCGCCCTTTCCTTTTATCTGGAAATGCCTTTTGTACTCAGCCCCTGGCCGGATCTTTCCTCTTATAATCTGACAGTAATGACAGAAGCTATGAAAGAGCTTTGGAATGATATGGAGGAAAAGGAAAGAGAATGTCCAGTGATAATTCTGGCTTCGGATGTGGATTATGCGGGAGATGACAATCCCAAGGTAGCTTTGATACGGGAAATGATAGAACGTTATAAATACGAAATAGCTTTTGAGAATGACCGTTTCGTATTGTTTATGGCTGATAAATAATGAAAAGGAGAAAAGAACGATGATTAATTTTAACGTGCCGCCTTTTACCGGAAAAGAAATGGATTATATTAAAGAGTGTGTAGAGAACCAGAAAATCTGCGGTGATGGAGTCTATACAAAAAAATGTAACGAGTGGATTGAGAAAAAGACAAATACCACGAAATGTCTTCTGACGACTTCCTGCACTCATGCTACAGAGCTGGCAGCATTGCTTGCAGATATTCAGCCGGGGGACGAGGTAATTATGCCATCCTATACCTTTGTATCTACGGCAGATGCCTTTGTACTTCGTGGCGCAGTACCGGTATTTGTGGACATCCGCCCGGATACCATGAATATCGACGAGAAGCTGATTGAAGCAGCTATCACAGAAAAGACCAAGGCGATTGTGCCGGTACACTATGCCGGTGTAGCCTGTGAGATGGATACCATCATGGATATTGCAAAGAGATACAATCTGGTAGTTATCGAGGATGCTGCTCAGGGTATTATGTCAACCTACAAGGGAAAGGCTCTGGGTACCATCGGTGATTTTGGTGCATTTAGCTTCCATGAGACCAAGAACTATAGTATGGGCGAAGGCGGTGCGCTGCTGATTCGCGATGAAAAATATATTGAAGAGGCAGAGATTATCCGTGAGAAGGGTACCAATCGTAGTAAATTCTTCCGCGGACAGATTGATAAGTATACCTGGGTAAATTTTGGCTCTTCTTATCTGCCCAGCGATATGAATGCTGCGTATCTATATGCCCAGCTGGAGATGGCAGAGGAAATCAATGACCATCGTCTGGAATGCTGGAATCGTTATTATGAATTATTGAAGCCGCTGGCAAAAGAAGGCTGTATTGAGCTTCCGGTTGTGCCGGAGGGCTGTGTGCACAATGCGCACATGTTTTATATTAAGGCGGCGGATGTTGAGGAGAGAACGGAGCTGATTAGCTTTTTGAAGGAGCGTGGAGTAATGTCCGTATTCCACTATATCCCTCTTCACAGTGCGCCGGCCGGCTTAAAGTATGGACGCTTCCATGGGCAGGATTTGTTTACCACCAAGGAGAGCGAGCGTCTGACCAGACTGCCAATGTTTTATAAGCTGACCCTGGAAGAAGTGGATTACATTTGTGAGCAGGTAAAGGCGTTTTATACAGAAAGGAAGTAAACCCAATGGCAAATGTAAAAGTACATTTGAGAGAAATAATAAAATATGTGCTTTTACTGGGAGTTATCATACAAAGCATCTTTGGAATCGGAATTATTGTTTTATGGCTTTCTGGCTCCCAATCGTTATGGAACGGCGTGAAATCCGTGTTGGGAGTATGTGTGGGAGCTCTCCTCAGTTATCTATTTCTACGAGTGTGTTGTGAAGGTAAAGAACAGAAGATGTATCTTTGGGGAAGTGCAGGGATTGTGTCGGTTCCCATTGTATTGCATACTTGTTTGGATGGGGGATGGGAGCTGTTTCGATTTGCAGGAGTGTGCAGTGTAATCCTTATTTGCCTGAAGGGCAGAAAGCATCTGAAACAAAAGGGGCAGCGTGTTGTGGTAAGTACACTTGCAATTCTCCTTGTGATTGCTATGAGTCTGGCCGGCAGTGGAGCACCGTCCTTAGCTGCCGGATGGATGAGCAGATGTAGTTTTCCATTTCTTCATAAGGATGTGTATAACATCACACCACAGCTAAGAGAAAGGCTGGATTTTGATAAGCTGTGGGAAGCTACCTGTAGTACAGAGGGGCTTTATACAATATTTTATCCGAGTCTCATCGAGCGATATGGTAGCCGAGAAGCAGCGGATGAGGTATGCTTGGAGCTTGCAAAATATTGCGCTCAGAAAAATACAAAAGGAGCTATAGGAAATTTATTATGGGATGTGGCAGCATATCATTTCCCCATGCTTGTGTCTGAAATACAGCTGCAAGGGAAGGGGTATGATGCGATTACTGCTGTAAACTATGATGATTTCACACAGAGAGCAGGAGGTCTGGGAACGGTATACTGGGACTATGGAGTGGTCTGGAATCTACTTTCTTTGGTACTGCTGCTTGGCAGCTGGAAGAGGCGCAGAGGAAGCGGATATCTGGGAATGGCTTTACTTTTGGTGGAAATTTCAATACTCTGTCTTACGATGGAAGGTGCGGGGTATTTTGATTATAAGAATCTACCGGTAGCAGAGTTTTTTCGAATGGGACTGCTGCTGGAAGGTTTTAGCAGATTTTGTGTGGAAAAGGATGAGTAGCGGATGATTGTTTGGGGAAGTCTGATACTTTTATTCTGGCTGGGAATTCTACCCGTGATTGTGGGAAGTATTTTTACCGGAAAAGGGTGCATTAATAACAATTCCATTGTGTATCGCTTTATGTCAGGGAATATGCTTTTGTGGGCAGTTTTTCAAGTGATATGTGTGCCCTGTGTTGTTAAGGAGAAAAGCTTTGTGCTGGTGGTGACTGGATATGTGCTGGTATCATTGCTTTTATTTGCTATTGGTATCTTTTGTGGGGTGAAAAATCCACTGCGTCCGGAACGGAGCAGAAGGCCGGAGCTTGGTGAAAAGCTTGCAGTGACAGTCTTTGCGATTCTTCTTTTGTTACAAGTGGTATGCGCGGTGGTGCTTACCTATGCGGATGGGGATGATGCATTTTATGTGGCAGTGTCTTCTATTACCAACAGTAGTAATACCATGTATATGATTAATCCTTATTCAGTGGGGGCTACAGAGCTGGATGTCCGGCATGGGCTGGCCCCTTTTCCTGTTTGGATTGCTTTTCTTGCCAGAGTTTCCGGTTTGCACACAACCATGGTTGCACATGTGATAGTGGCAGTCTATCTGATACTGATGAGCTATGGAGCGTTTTATTTGGTGGGAGTGCAGCTGTTTCGGGATAAGAAGCAGATGCTTCCGCCATTTATGGTGTTTGTGTCTTTGCAGGTATTATTCGGAGATAATTCCTTCCGTACGCCAGAAAACTTTATGCTTGCCAGAAGTCGGCAGGGAAAGGCAGCGATGGGATCTATTATTATTCCTATGATTGTGTTTCTGATGCTGGTGATATTGAATCAGTTGAAGGAAGCCAGAGCGGTAGGGATAAGGACGTGGATTGCTCTTGCAGCCACGGTGACAGCTGCCTGTTTATGTACTACCTTGGGCACTTTCCTGACATGTATGATGATTGGAGTGATGGGAATTTGCAGTTTGTTTGTATATAAAAAATGGAGGACTGTCGGGCAGATGGCACTGTGCTGTATACCTGCGGTTTGTTTTGCTTTACTATATTTTGTACTTGGGTAGGAACGGATATGTGGAAGAAGGCTGTAGATTTATTTGTAACCTACATGGGAAGCGGAATCCTGGTTGCTTGGTTTGTGATTTCTCTTGTATACTTGTATTTGAAAGAACGGGATTCCGTGAAACGGATTGTATTTTTGTATTTCCCGGTAATTGTACTGGTTCTGTATTTTAATCCTCTTTTTGTGAAAATGGTGTATGGGATTATCGGAGAAGAAATCTATTATCGTTTTTTGTGGATTATGCCCATGACTCTTACGATTTCCTATACGACAGTCAGTATCTGTGGTCGGTTGAAAAAAGGGTTGCAGCCATTTTTTGCAGGACTGTGTACATTATTGATTGTGATATCAGGGAAGCTGATTTACGTGAATCCGTTTTTTTCTGTGGCAGAAAATGAATATCATGTACCTGAAGCAGTGGTACAGATATGTGATGCCATTGCAGTAGAAGGGAGAGAGATTACCGCAGCATTCCCCATGGAAATGGTGCAGTATGTACGACAGTATGATTCCACAATTTGTATGCCTCATGGAAGAGAGGCGATTCTTTGGGATTGGGGGATGGACTTTCCTCTATTGGAGCTTCTGGTACAGGAAGAAATTGATGTTGAGGATCTTGTGTATTTGACAAGAGATACGGAGAATGGTGGTCGATTTCCTTGTAATTACATTATTGTGCGGGAAGGAACTGTGCTTTTGGGAGATTTAGAGAAGCATGGAATTGTCCTGTTTGATACCATTGAAGGATACGATGTTTACTTTGATACTACATTTTATATCGGATATTAATTTTGTGACATTTGATAGAAAACATTTAATTTGAATGGACTAGTTGAAGATGAAATATATCAGGAGAACTACATGAAAAATATAATCATTCTTTTGTCAGGAAAGAAAAGATGTCTCTATTCGATGATATTGGGAATCATCGCTGGAATTGCTATGGTGTTTGGTTATCAATTGCAGATAAATCACGAAGTTTTTTTGGATGAGGCATTGACTTGGGGCTGGGTGCTTGCAGCCTCTTTTGTTGCTTCTTTCTTTTTTTATTTGGGATTTTCGATAAAATGCAATTATGAAACCGAAAAAGCATGTTGTTTGAGTTTAAAGTGGTTCAGCATTATATGCGTTGGTACTCTTTATTTGTGTTGGGGAATTCAGTTGTTGGGGGTATACCCTGGTTATTTTAATTACGATGCGCCTGGTCAATGGGAAATGTATGCGCTTAATCAGATTACAGTGCATCATCCTGTTTTGCATACCTTATTAGTTGGAAAGTGTTTGCATCTGTCATTTCTGATATTTAAATCTTCCCTACCAGGAGTGTTTTTATATATTTTGATTCAAATGTTCATTAGTGGGATTGCATTTACACAAGTGCTCAGATTTATGTATAAGAAAAGGTTGCCTTTAGGGATTATAATCTTTTCGCTGATATGGTTCGCGTGTTTTCCTACCGTCATTCTTAGCATAATGTCTGTAACCAAGGATAGCATCTTTGCACCATTACTGGTTTCATTTGTAGTCTGGACTACAGAAATAATTGAGGACCAAGAGGCGTTTTTTTCAAAATGGTATAAAATGGCAGCTTGGGCAGGACTTGCTGTGATGATGGCTGTAATGAGAAATAATGCAACATATATTGCAATTCCTTTTTTCTTTGTTTTGCTATGGGTATTTAGAAAGTATTGGAAAAAATATCTGGTTTTATTGATTGGAATTTTGGCTTTATATGGACTTTATGTGGGGCCGTTTTGTGGCTATTTCACTGTGGATGGAGTAGCTTCCAGGGAATTTTTGTCAGTTCCATGTCAACAAATGATGCGAGTCTATCATAATGAACCGGATTTAGATAGGGAAAAAAAGGAATTTATTGAGACGTTATTTGATGAAGAAGCATTGAATAAGTATGTTCCGAAAATAGCAGACATTGCAAAAGAAAGCTTGGATATTGATTTTTTTAAAGAAAATAAAACAGAAGTGATTAAGCTGTGGGCTGAGCTGGGACTTGAGTATCCTAAAATGTATTTGGATGCTTTTTTAGAAGGAAATTATGGTTTTTGGTATCCGTGGGCAACATTGACATTATATAGGGATGAAACAGAAGGGTATTGGGTATGCCGCTCATATGCTCCGGTTTGGGATGAAAGCAAAATTCCTATTGTTCAGAGATATTATAAGTTTTTTGAACATAGCAAATTGGTATGTGAAAATCCTCTGACTATGTGGGTGCTTGCACCGGGGACATATTTTTGGATAACGTTGTTTTTATTTGCATTTTTGAGGTATAAGAGGAGAAAAGAATCTATTGTATTCATGTTTGTTTTACTTATATGGTTAACCTTCTTACTAGGGCCGGTGGCGTTAGTTAGATATGTTTCTTTCCTGTATTACTTGGTTCCGTTTGAAATTGGTCTATTTTTGAATGTGGTTAGAAGCGAGAAAGAAACCGTTCTTACTGGGAGGAAATAGATAAGGCAGAAGAGCCAATGGGCTATCAGCTAAGATGAACAATTAGAAAGAGAGGGAACCTAAGAATTAGGTAGCCCTCTCTTTGCTTAAATATTTAATTAAAATATTCCAGTGCAAACTTGAAGCGTTCTGCTACTGCGTGGCGGCCATCCAGATTTAAGTGAATATTGTCAATCAAATACTGGGTGGCATTGTCCTCGTGGACGGTGCCGTAAATGTGATCCAGATAAGTTACATAGTGAAGATATGCCCCGCGCTCCATCATACCTGCGTAGGTAGAGAGAGGGTGTTCATTGTAAATCTTGATGTCACTGCTGATATATTCTCCGTCGTCATCGATACCAAAGGCATAGGTGGGAGACATAACAATAATACGGATATAAGGATAGCACTGCTGGAAAAGCTCAATGCTTGCACACAAATTACCATAGGTGGTATGGATGTCCGTCTGGTGTTCAATATCATACACCTCACGCCCATCCAGATAATCGCTGCCATCATACATGATTGTTATAACATCTACCGTCTCCCAATCAATGGTTTTGAGCTGCTCCACAACTTCTACTGCTTCTGCGGGGAAGGACTCAATTTGCTCCTCCGTATAATAGTAGAGTATATCACTGTCAAAGCAGGCAATGGTGGTGAGCCAGTACAGATTAAATATATCCATTACACTTTCCGGAGATTCCACGGAAGAACCTTCAAATGCCAGGTAAGTGTCCGGAATGGCACAGTTGATTACGGTAGCTCCGGTCTTTTCTTCAATGAGACGGGCTAAGTTGTCCTCGGAATCCCGGTCATCCGAAAATGGTGCGTTACCAAAGGCAACGATGGTGGTTTTTCCATCGTCCACACCTACGATATCCGTTTCGTTGATAAGTGGAACGAAATTATCCAGAACCTCAATCTCGTACTCATCGCTGATGTTGTTGGGATCGTATTCTGACTTTACGGTGGTTCCCCAATTCCATACTTTATATACGATGAGGCCAACGAAAATCAGGATAATCAGGATAAAAATAATATGTCCCAGCTTACCAGTGAGAATGTCCATCAAATCGGGACGCTCCTCCTCCTCGGGCTCCGGTGTGGCTGCCTTTTTCTTTTTGTTTTCTGTTTTTTCCTCAGTCTGGGAAGTGCCTTCCTCCAGCTCGGAATCTAAATCAATGATTTCCAAATCTTTAATCTTTTTCATTCATTACCTCATTTACAACTAATTTCTTGTTATTTTACTATTATATCCGAGGAATGTCCATAACATAAGAAAAGTTTAAGAATTGTATCATTATGGCAAACTTTCATAGGGGAAAAGTGAAAAAGGGCAAATCATAAGAAAACTTTAAGAATTGTAATATTTTGGTAACACTTGATTGAATCAAAAATGAATGATATACTAAGCTGGTACAATTTTCAGGAAAGGTTGACAGAAATGGCTAATATTTTCAAACGAAAAAGAGAAATAGATGAAGAACGCTATGACGCCTGGGATGAACTGGAGGAATTCGGGGAAGAGGAATACGAGGCGGAAGAGGAGTATTACGAGGATGAGACCGTCTACGAAGAGGAAGATGTAGAGGCGGATATGGAAGAAGCTGTTTATGAGGAAGAGGAGTACTATCCGGAAGAACAGGCAGTTACATATGCGGCTTCCTCAGAGTATATGGAGGAGGAAGAAGAGTATTACGAGGATGAGGAGTATTCTGACGAAGAGGAGGAAGAATACTACGAAGAGGAGGAGTACTACGAGGACGATGAAGAAGACGAGGATGATGATGAAGGCGGCTTTTTCAGCAATATGTCCTTTTTGGATAAGCTGATTACCTTTGGTAGTGCAGCTCTGGTTATGGTGGCAATTTTTATTGCAGGTTACATTATTTTAAATCAGAGAGAAGCGCCGGTTGCCAATGAATATCTGGCAGTGGGCAGCCAGCTGCAGGGAATTGAAATCATCGGTGAATCCGGTCTTTTGGCAGTGGCAGATCAGGAGCAGAGCCGTTTGCAGGCTATCGAGGACGCCCTGCATGGAGACGACAATCCTCAGTATAATGAGTCCGATTACAACGATGAAGTGACAGTAAATATGACACTGACCTCCATTGAGAAGGATTTGAAGATTAAGTTTACTAACAAAAAGTCCGGTAAGCTGATTGGTAACGTGCCCTTCAGTGTAGAGATTACGGACGTAAATGGTAATACCAGCATGTGGTCCGATGACGATATGGACGGTATCATTTATAAGAAGAAATTGACGCCCGGCCAGTATAAGGTTACAGCCCTTGCTCTGGACGGAGAAAAGTATGATAAATACGATTTGCCACAGGCTACCAATAAGGTAGAAGTAAAAGAGGAAATCGTTATTCAGAAGGTGGATGTATCCAACGAGATTAAGGAAGAGTCTGAGGTTGATGTATCCCAGGAGGATACTGCAAAGAAGGATACGGAGGTAGAGGGCTATCTGAAGGATACCGTAGAGTGGGTAGAGAGTACGAGAAAGGAAGCTACCTATACGGAAATCAGTAAGGATAAGATTGAAGCTCCCCAGGTTCCTGTGGTAAGTACCGGTCTGTTCTCCTTAAGAAAGCTGTTTACCGGAATCCAGACAGTAAGTCCGCCGGATGCAGCAGCGTCACCGTCGCCTTCACCTTCCGCAGAACCATCGGCGTCACCGTCGCCCACGCCTACATTGGGACCGGGTAAGATTACCTTAGATACAGAGTCCCTTGTACTTTCAAAGGGAGAGGTTGCAACGGCTAAGGTATCCAGTGTCAGCGGATTTTTGCCGGAAAAGGCAATTTCTTATTCTGTTTCATCCAACAATGGAGCGATTGCAACAGCATCCATTGACAGTAAGGGTGTGGTAACCATTACTGCAAATGGAGATGGTGAAACCGTTATTACCGTAATGGCGAACTACAAAGAGGATGGAACAAAGGAAACCCAGGCGATGGCTAAGATCGCCGTGAAAGTAGGACTGCCTGTTATTAAGCTCCATATTCTGGATTTGACAGTATATACCACCATGCAGGATGAGATTATTGTCTTTATCGAAGATGCGGGAGTACCGGAGGCAGAGTACAAGTTTGAGGTTCTTTCCTCCAACACCAGTGTGGCAACCGCTACCATCGATGCGAAAACACGCAAGGTAACTGTTAAGGGTGTGGCAGCAGGTACTTCGGACATCACCGTTACCTACATTGAAGGAAATGTGAAAGTTTCTAAAACCTGTAAGGTTACCGTACTCAATCATGCGATGACAGATACTACCACAAAGCTGGTAGTAAAGGATACCAAGGAGCAGTTATATGTATATGACGGCACCAAGTACAGAGAGGCCGTTTACGCAGATTATTATACCTATTCCAAGTTCTATGTACTTGGAAGTGCTAAGTATACCGGATGGCAGACCCTCAGTGGTAAGGTGTATTTCTTTGATGCTTCCGGAAAAAAGGTTACCGGAGAACAGGTAATTCAGGGTGTGAAGTATAACTTCGCAAGTGACGGAAGCCTTGTAACAGGCAGCGGTATTATGGGTATTGATGTTTCTAAGTGGAATGGAGACATTGACTGGAAGGCAGTGAAGAACTCCGGTGTATCTTATGTAATTATCCGTTGTGGTTATCGTGGGTCTACCAAGGGTGCTCTTATTGAGGATGCAAAGTTCAAGGATAATATTAAGGGTGCAACAGATGCCGGTCTGAAGGTTGGTGTATACTTCTTTACACAGGCAATCGACAATGCAGAGGCATTGGAGGAAGCGTCCATGGTACTTGACCTGGTTAAGAAATACAGAATTTCTTATCCGATCTTCCTGGATGTGGAGCCCAGTGGCGGACGTGCAGATTCTCTTACCAAGGAGGAGAGAACCGCAGTCTGCAAGACCTTCTGTGAGACCATCGAGAAGTATGGCTATACCGCAGGTATCTATGCAAACAAGACTTGGCTCACCAGCAAGATTGATACATCTGCACTTAGTAAATACAAGATCTGGCTTGCCCAGTATGCATCCACTCCGACTTACACCGGTAAGTACGATTTGTGGCAGTATAAGGATACCGGAAAGGTAAGTGGTATCAATGGTGATGTAGATTTAAATATGAGTTACCTGGGGTATTAAGGTGATTTTTAGAGGGCTATTTTGCGAAAAGATGCAGATTAGCCCTCTGATTTCTTAGGAAAATCTTAATTACACCAAGAAATGCTAGTTTGCGGCTCACAGTTGTGTTATAATGACCGCGAACACAATGAGCCGGAGCATCATCCGGTCAGTAAAAGGAGAAGAAGAATGAGAACTTACTTAGTAACCGGAGGAGCAGGATTTATCGGCTCCAACTATATTCATTATATGTTTAAGAAGTATGATAAGGAAATCCGTATTATCAACGTGGACGCACTTACTTACGCAGGAAATCTGGAAAATTTGAAAGAAGTGGAAGACAGAGAGAATTATACCTTTGTGAAGGCGAACATCTGTGATAAGGATGCTATCCGTAAGATTTTCCAGGAGAATGATATTGACAGAGTTGTTCACTTTGCGGCAGAGAGCCATGTGGACCGTTCTATCCGTAATCCCGAAGTATTTGTGCAGACCAATGTACTTGGTACCGCTGTAATGCTGAACTGTGCAAAGGAAGCATGGGAATTGCCGGATGGTACCTTCAAGGAAGGCAAGAAGTTTTTACATGTATCTACGGATGAAGTGTACGGTTCTCTTCCGGATGATGAGAATGCGTTCTTCTATGAGACCACTCCATACGATCCACACAGCCCATACTCGGCAAGTAAGGCAAGCTCCGATATGCTGGTAAAGGCATATATGGATACTTATAAATTCCCGGCGAACATCACAAACTGTTCCAACAACTATGGCCCTTACCAGTTCCCGGAGAAACTGATTCCCCTTATTATCAACAATGCGTTGCAGGGTAAGAAGCTTCCTGTATACGGTGATGGTAAGAATGTGCGTGACTGGTTATTTGTAGAGGATCATGCCAAGGCAATCGACATGGTGCAGGAGCAGGGAAGATTATTTGAAACCTATAATGTAGGCGGCCATAATGAGAAGCAGAACATTGAAATCATCAATATCATCATTGAAACTCTGCAGGAAATGCTTCCGGAAGGTGACCCGAGAAAGGCTCTGGTAAGCACTGACCTGATTACCTATGTGGAAGACCGTAAGGGACACGACAGAAGATATGCCATCGCGCCGGACAAGATTAAGGAAGAGATTGGCTGGTATCCGGAGACCATGTTCAAGGATGGTATTAAGAAGACCATCGCATGGTTCTTTGAGAATGAGGACTGGATGAAGAATGTTACCAGCGGAGATTATCAGAAGTATTACAATGATATGTACGAAAAATAAATAATAATTGCAATGGCCAAGAGAGAATATCCCTTTGGCCTTTTGCTCGTTTTAGAAAGAAAAGAGGACATTTAGGATGAAAGTTATTATT